>CAZDGH010000113.1:0-14665 GCA_964504805.1 uncultured Myxococcales bacterium
GGCCGAGGCGTTGCCGGCCCGCAGCGCGGCCTCGGCCTCGAGCACCCAGGCCTCCTCCACCTCGCGGGCGGAGCGGTGGCGCTCGGCGGCGGCCCGGGCCTCGCGCACCGCGGCGGGATCCCCGGCGGCGGCGCCGCGGAGCGCGCGGGCGGCGAGCTCGACCTGCCCGAGGCCGAGGGGCACCGCCGCGGCGAGGGCGGCGTCGCAGGCGCCGATCGCCTGCGAAGGCAGCCCGGCGGCGAGGGCCACCCGGGCCCGGGCGAGCTGCGCGATCGCCGGCGCCAGCCGGTCGCCGATGGCGGCGGAGAGCCGCGAGGCCGCCTCGGCCTCCGCGAGCGCGGTGCCGAGCCTGCCTCGCTCGGCGTCGATCTCCGCGAGGTAGGACCTCGCGACGCCCTCGTCGTAGCGGTCGTCGATGCCGCGGAACTCGCCGGCGACCTTCCGCATCGCCTCGGCGGCGGCGGCGAGGTCGCCCCTCGCCCGCGCGAGCAGCGCGTCGAAGAGCCGCGTCCACGCCTTGCGGTACGCCTCGTCGGAGGCCTCGGCCTCGCGGCGGTACGAGGCGCCCAGCTCCTCGGCGCGGGCCAGGTCGCCGCGCCGGAGCGCGACGAACGCGCGCATGCCGACGGAGCGGATCCGCTCGCCCCGGTCGGCGAACCCCTCGGAGAGCACCTGCACCTCGGAGACGAGCCGGTCCTCGCCGTCGGGGCTCGCCAGGGTCCAGGCGACCCAGATCAGGTGGTTCAGCGCCCGGACCAGCCAGGAGCGATCGCCGGTGGACCGGATCGTCGGCACGATCCCGCGCAGGGTCACGTCGGCGGCGCGGAAGTCGCCGAAGCCCCACTGCACCAGCGCCACCGTGTGCAGCGCCCGCGCCTCGACCACCTTCGCCCCGGCGCGCCGCGCCAGGTCGGCTGCGCGCTGCGCCACCTCGAGGGCCCGGGAGAGCGCGCTCCGGAAGCTCTCGGCGCGGGCCTTGAGCTCGAGCGCCTGCGCCTCGAGCGCGAGCTCGCCGCCGGCCGCGGCCACGAGGTCGTCGGCGGCGCCGATGGCGCCGTCGTAGTCGCCGAGATCGGCGAGCGTCTCCGAGAGCCGCGCCAGGGCGCGGCGCTTCCGGTCCGGCTCCTCGGCCGGCGCCAGCGCCAGCACCCGCCGGAGGTGCTGCGCCGCGCTCGCGTGGCTCCCGAGGCGCGTCGAGCGGGCCGCGGCGATCTCCGCCCACGGCAGCTCGCGCGCGTCCTCCCCGAGGCGGTAGTGGTGCGCGAGCAGCTCCGCCTCGAGGGCGGCGTTGTCGCCGAGCCGCCGCTCCAGCGCGGCGCCGATGGCGCGGTGCAGCTCGATCCGCCGCGCGTAGGGCAGGCCCTCGTAGGCGACCTCGCGGAGGAGGCCCTGCGGGAACTCGAGCTCGCCCTCGCCGACGAGCAGCTCCTCCTCGGCGAGCGCCGCCAGCGCCTCCCGGAGCCGCTCCTCGTCGCAGCCCGGCGGCGCCACCTCGGCGAGCAGGTCCCGCGGCACCGTGCGGCCGATCGCCGAGGCGGCGCGGAGCAGCTCGCGGTCGAGCGGGTCGAGGCGGTCGAGGCGCGCCTGCACCACGGCCTGGATCGTCTGCGGGAGCGCCGCGTCCGGCGCGCCGCCCCGCTGCGTCGCCTCGAGGACCGCGCGCGCCAGCTCCTCGACGAAGTACGGGTTGCCGTCGGACTGCGAGACGACCACCGCGGCGCGGTCGGCGGTGAACGCCGCGCCGAGCCGCGCGGTCGCGAGCGCCTGCGCCTCCTCGGCGGGGAGCCGCCCGAGCGGGAGCACGCGGACGTGCGCCGCCTCGCCGCCGGGCGGCGCGAACGGCGCGCGGGCGAGGCCGAGGAGCAGCACCGGCATCCCCGCGAGCGCCGGCACCAGGTCGGCGAGGAGCCTCGCCGAGAACAGGTCGAGCCACTGCAGGTCGTCGAGCACGAGCAGCCGCGGCGTGCCCGCCGCCGCGGCCGCGACCAGCTTCCGCACCGCGGCGTGGATCTCCGCCACCTGCGCGTCGGCCGCCACCGCGCGGAGGCCGAGGAGCGCGCCGAGCTCCTGCGCCAGCCCGCCCGCGTCGGCCGGGACGATCGCCCGCACCCGGGCGGCGAGATCGCCGACGTCGCCGTGGGAGGACGCGCCGAGGAGGTTCCGCACCACGCCGCGCAGCGGGAGGTACGGCGTGTGCTCGCCGTCGAAGGCGCACTCGCCGGCGGCCGCCTCGAGCCCCGCCGCCGACGCCCTGGCGACGAGCTCGCGTGCGAGCCGGCTCTTGCCGACGCCGGCCTCGCCCGTCAGCCAGAGCACGCCGCCCTTCCCCGCCGCCGCCGCCGCCGCGGCCTCCGCCGCCAGCGCGAGCTCCGCGCCGCGGCCGACGAAGGCGCCCTGCGAGCGCGTCGACCTCCACCCGGTGCGCTGCGCCTCGCCGAGCAGCTCGTGCACCTCCGCCGGCTCGCTGCGCCCCTTCACCGGCAGGTCCGGGAGGCGCCCGAGGCGGAAGCGCGACTGCACCCGCGGCGTCGGCTTGCCGCCGAGCAGCACCTTGCCCCAGGGCGCGTTCGACATCAGCCGCGCCGCTAGGTTCACGGTGTCGCCGATGACGGTGAACTCCTTGCGCGAGCGCGCGCCGACGTCGCCGGCGTAGACGTGGCCGGCGTTGACCCCGGCGCGCACGCCGACGCCGAGGAACTCCTTGCGCGCCTGCTGCGCCAGCTCGAGCAGGTGCAGCGCCAGGGTGCAGGCCCGCTCCTCGTCGTTCTCGTGGCCCTGCTGCGCGCCGAACAGCGCCACCAGCAGCAGGCCCTTGTCGGCGCTCTCGAACTTGTTGACCAGGCCGCCGGCGCGGTCGACCGCCTGGATCATCCGCGCCAGGAACCGGCGCGACGCCTCGGCCTGCCCGACCGGATCGAGGCCGCGCACGTTCGCGAACAGGCAGACCACCCGCCGGTGCTCGCCCGGCGGCGCGGCGGCGCCGAGGCGGATCCGGTCGCGGACCACCGTGAACAGGTACGGCTCGAGCGCGGAGAGCGCCCGCGACGCGGCCGCCTCGTCGAGCTGCGGCGGGATCGGCGGCGGCGCCATGGCGGGATAGGCCGGCGGCCGCGGCAGCTCGGCGGTGGTGGCGTCCTCCACGGTCTCGCCGGCCTGCGCCGCGCCCCGGGCGGTCGCGGCGCGCTCGAGCGCCGGCCCGGCCGCGAGCAGCTCCGCCTCGCCGGTGCCGGCGTCGATGCCGAGCAGCGACAGCTCGCCCGAGCCGAGACCGATGGCGATGCGCAACCGCACGCCCTCGATGGCGCCGAGCGCGTCGACGCCGCGGTGGATCGCCTCGGCGCAGGCCCGCGCCCGTCCGACCGCCGACGGCAGCTCCTTCGGCCCGCGCGCCGCGAAGACGGCGGTGAGCGCGTCGCCGCCGAACGCGAGCACCTCGCCGCCGTGGCCGTGGACCGCGCCGATCGCCGCCTCGAAGGTGCGGTTGAGCGCGAGGGTCATCTCCTCGGCGCCCCGCTTGCCGAGCGAGGCGAGCTGCTCCGAGAGGCGGGTGAAGCCCGAGATGTCGGCGAAGAGCACCGCGGCGTGGACGCGCTCGGTCCAGCGCGCGAGCTCCCGTCCCTCGACCGCGGCGCGGACGAGCCGCTGCGGCCGGTAGGCGGCGGCGGCGGCGAGCCGCTCCACGTACGAAGGGGAAGGCACGAGCGCCGGGATCCTACACCGCGCCCGGACGCTCCGCCGCACGCTCCGCCGCCGGCCGAACGCGGGGACACGGGCCGAAGTGCCTAGCTTTCACCCGTCGAGATCGCGCGCGACGCGCGCCTTCCCTCCGAGGAGAGACCGTCCATGGCACGCGGAACCCACGACTTCCACAACCACCAGGGCCGGATGGCCGGGACCTCGGTGGAGGACCGCGACGCCGCCGAGGCGGCCAAGCACGCGCTCCACGCCGGCGAGCTCCTCTCGCGGCCGCCCGAGGAGCGGACGGGCGCGAGGAAGCGGCGGGCGAAGAAGCGGAGGAAGAGCGTCCTCGACGGGCTACCGAAGCCGGCGGGCAACGCGGGCGTCCCGCGGAGCGCGAAGCCGGCGGGCGGCAGCGGCGAGGACATCGCGGCCCTCGGGACGGCGCCAGAGGCGATCCTCGAGGCGGCGTCCGAGGCGCCCGACGAGCCGGAGCTCCGCGAGGCCGCCGAGCGCCCGGAGGACGCCGACCGCGCCGAGTTCGGCGCGCCCGCCGACGAGGCGGTCGCCCGCACGCGCGAGGGGCAGGCGTCCAGGCCGGGCGTCGTCGGCAGGGTCGCCGGCCCCGCGCTGAAGGTGGCCCGCCCGGGGCTCCGGATGGCGCGCAAGGCTGCGCACCTTGTGAGGGGCCCGGTGACGGCGGTGCTCGGAAAGGCGCCGGTCGTGGGTCGCTTCGTCAAGGGAGACGGCGGCAAGGGCGAGTAGCGGGGGAGGGGCGGAGGCGGGCATGGTCGGTCACACGGTGGGGTCGTTCCCAGGGCTCCCTCCGCTGGCGGCGGCGTACCACGCCCTGCAACGGAGGGGCGTCGCGGCCCCGCCTCCGTTCGCCGGGGGTCGCCGCTTCTTCATCGCGCACCTCGACGGCGTCTCGCGCGCCGTGCTCGACCACGCGATGCGCCGCGGGCACGTGCCGTTCCTCGCCTCGCTGCTCGATCGCGGGGAGGCCGTGCTCGAGCGCACCTTCGCCGGCGCGCCGGCCTCGACGCCCGCGTTCGAGGCGGCGCTCTTCTACGGCGACCGCGGCGACGTCCCCGGGTTCCTCTGGTACGACAAGAAGCGAGGCTGCGAGGTCCGGATGGACTCGCCGGCGGAGTGCCTCCGGCTCGAGCAGGAGCTCGAGGCGCGGAACGCCCCCGGCCTGCTCACGAGCGGCAGCACCTACTGCACGGTGGTCTCCGGCGGCGCCTCCGACCCGGCGATCGCCACCTCCCGGCTCGTGCCGCCGCTCCGCTTCTTCGGCGACGACGACCGGAACGTCTGGGATCACCTCGCCAGCACGCTCGCCGCGGCGCTGCCCGCCTTCCGCGCCGCCGGCGCCGTCCCCGGCCGGGCGGCGGCGGCGGCCTGGGCGTCGGCGCGCTGGGCGCTGCAGGTGGGCCGGCTCAAGAACGAGCCGATGTTCGTGCGCAACCGGATGATCCTGTCCGAGCTGATCCGCGAGTTCACGAACCACCTCGCGCTCCTCGACGTGGTGCGCGGCGTGCCCGCCATCTACGCCTGCTGGGCCGGCTACGACGAGGTCTCGCACCGCCGCGGCCCGCTCCACGAGGAGTCGCTCGCCGAGCTCGCCGTCGCCGATCGCGAGCTCTCCGAGCTGTGGGCGGCGATGCAGGCGCGGCCGGAGCTGCGCTACGAGCTCTTCGTCCTCTCCGACCACGGGCAGGAGCCGACGCGCCCGATCGAGCAGGTGCTCGCCGGGCCGAACCTCGCCGACTGGATCCTCGCCGCCGACGCCGGCGGCAACGTCGACGCGGGCGCGGTGAAGCGCCGCGCCTCCGAGCGGCTCACCCGCGAGCGGCTGTCGTGCCTGCCCTTCGGCGCGCGGCTCGCCTGCATGGGCCGCGCGACCGGCGGGGGCGGCGAGGAGGGACGGCCGCCGATCGTCTGCGTCGACGCCGGCGACCTCGCCCACGTCTACTTCACCGACGAGAAGGAGCCGCTCGACTTCGAGCGCATCGCCCGCCGCTGGCCGGCGCGGCTGCGCGCGGCGATCGAGTGCCCGGCCTCCGGGATCGTGGCGATCCGCGGCGGGAAGCGGGGCTTCGCGTTCGTCCGCGGCCGGAAGATCGACCTCGCCGAGCCCGAGGCGATGAAGGGCGTCCTGCCGTACGACGGCGCGCTCCTCGGCGACTACGTCGCGGCGATGCTGGCGACGCCGTCGGCCGGCGACATCGTCGTCTACGGCGCCGGCGTCCCCGGCGGCGACGTGGCCTACGCCTGGGAGTTCGGCTCCCACGGCGGCGTCGGCGCCGGCGACGTGGACACCTTCCTCCTCCGGCCCGCCCACGCGCCGTCACCCGGCCGCGTCGAGGGCCCGCTCGACCTGCACCGCTACTTCCGCGCGCGGTTCGTCCGGCAGGGCCGCGAGCTCCCCGCCGCCGCCGGCGCGGCCACCCTCCACTAGATGAGCGCGCCCGACGAGCTGGTGGTCGCGACCTACAACGTCCACGGCGGCGTCGGCCCCGACGGCAGCTTCGATCTCGGCCGCACCGCGGAGGTGATCCGCGAGCTCGCGCCCGACGTGGTCGCGCTCCAGGAGGTCGGCGACGTCCGCGGCCGGACCCCGCCGGGCGACCACGCCGCCGAGCTCTCCGATCGGCTGGGCATGCCCGTCCTCTACCAGCCGACGATGCGGCGCGACGGTCGCGCCTACGGCAACGCGCTGCTCACCCGGCTGCCGGTGGAGGGGAGCCGCGCCTACGACCTGTCGGTGAAGCGCCGCGAGCCGCGCGGCTGCCTGCGCGCCGACGTGCGCTTCGGCGCCCGGCCGGTGCACGTCTTCGGCGTGCACCTCGGCCTCTCCCGCTGGGAGCAGCGGGCGCAGGCGGCGATGCTCCTCGGGGCCGACATCCTGCGCGACGCCGCGGTGTCGTGGCCGCTGGTGGTGATGGGCGACTTCAACTTCTGGTTCCCCGGCCCGATCGCCCGGGCGGTGCGCCGGGCGCTCACCGACGCCTCCGACGCCTCGGACGCGCGGCAGCCGACGTTCCCGGTCTCGCGGCCGTTCCTCCGGCTCGACCGCATCTACGTCGACGCCGCGTGGGAGGTCCGCTGGTGCCGCGCGCACCGGAGCGAGACGGCGCGCCTCGCGAGCGACCACCTGCCGCTCGTGGCCGGGCTGCGCCTCCATCCGGAGGCGACGCACCTGCCGGCCGGCGCGGCCAAGGCCGCGGTCCACCCGCCGGGGGCCCCCGTGGCGGGCGGGGTTCCCCGCTGAGGCACCCCTCCCTACCTTCCGCCATCGACGAGGGGAGGCGGCGCACCCGATGGCGGACACCAGGCTCGCGAAGCCCGCATCCACCGCGCTCGAGCGACGCGAGGAGCCGCCGCGGCGGCGTGCGCCGCGCGACGCCGCGACGATCCGCGCGGAGCTCGACCGTGCCCGCGAGGACATCGCCGAGGCGTTCGTCGAGCTCCGCGACCAGGTGCGGGAGACGCTCGACTGGCGCACCTGGGTGAAGAAGCACCCGGCGCCCGTCCTCGTGGCGGCGGTCGCGTTCGGGTTCTGGCTGGGCCGCCGCTAGTCACGACCACTTCCGGAGGAGCGCCGATGGATCAGGGCATGAAGAGCGGCAACGGGGCCGTGGAGCAGGACCCCAGGGCGAAGATGCAGGAGATGGCGCGGCAGGCCGGCGCGCAGATGGAGCACGCCCGCGTCGTCCTCGACGACTTCAACGAGCGGGCGAAGGCGTTCATCCGCGAGCGGCCGGGCACGGCCATCCTCGGCGCCATCGCCGTGGGCTACCTCATCGGCAAGCTGGCCAGCCGCCGCTAGGAGGCGAGATGGAGACGCAGATGCACGGCATCGACGGAGCCCCGACCGCCGGCGACGGCGCCCGCCCGGTGAAGGAGATCGCCTCCGACCTCGGCAGCGCCGCCGCGGAGCTCTACCGCCGCGTCGATCTCGGCCGGCAGCTCCAGGAGCACCCGTACCGCACGCTCCTCCTCGCCGCCGGCGTCGGCTACGTCATCGGCGGCGGCCTCTTCACGCCGCTCACCCGCCACCTCCTCGGCGTCGGCATGCGCGTCGCGGTGCTCCCCGCGCTGCAGTCGAGCCTGCTCGCGCAGGCCGGACTGCACGAGGGGGCGGAGGGGCAGAGCCCGTTCGGCGGATGAGAGAAGCAGGCTCCAGGCTCCAGGCTCCAGGCTCCAGCCAACGACGGCTCCGCCTGCTGGAGCCTGAAGCCTGGCTGCTGGAGCCTCGCCGCGACGTTGCGCAGCGGCGGCCGTCAGGCCGACGCGAGCTCCAGGATCCGCCCCCACAGCTCCTCCCGCCCCAGGCCCTCGACGGCGCTGAAGCCGATGGAGGCGCGGGGCTCGATGCCGAGCTGCTTCTCGATGGCGCGGAGGCGATCGGCGCGCTTCGCCTTCGGGAGCTTGTCGATCTTGGTCGCGACGACGAGCGGCGCCCGGCCGATCTCGGCGAACCAGGAGATCGCCTCGAGGTCGTCGTCGGTGGGGCCGACGTTGGCGTCGACGAGCGAGATCACGGCGCGGAGCGGCTCGCGCCGGGTGAGGTAGCGCTCGATCATCTCGGCCCACTGCTTGCGCTCGGCCTTGGAGACCTTGGCGAAGCCGTAGCCGGGCAGGTCGCAGAAGCGGAGCTCGTCCTTCTTCGCGCCGCGGTCGATCCGCAGATCGTAGAAGTTCAGCGTGCGGGTGCGCCCCGGCGTGTTCGAGACGCGGGCGAGGCCCGTCACGCCGGTGAGCCGGTTCAGCATCGACGACTTGCCGACGTTGGAGCGGCCCGCGAACGCGAGCTCGGGCCGATCGGGAGGCGGCCAGCCGCGCTCGTCGACCGCGCTCGTCAGGAAGCTGGCGGCGATCCTCACCGGGCGGCCGTGGTCGCCTTCGGGGTCGCGGCGGGGGCCGCGGCCTTCGGCGCGCTCGCATCGGGCGGCTTCTGCGCGGGCACGCCGCGGGCGGCGCGCTCCGCCGACCAGTGGTCGATGAGCTTCAGCTTCTTGGCGTACTCGAACGGCTCGAGCGACGGGCTCGAGGCGTCGTGGCAGGCCCGGCACTCCTTCTCGGCCGGGATCACCAGGCCCACCGCCCGGGCGAGCTCGGCGTCGCGCATGACGTAGGAGGGCACGTAGAACTGGCCGGGCCCGTGACACGACTCGCAGGAGACCCCGGCGACGCCGGCCTTCTTCTGCGGCGCGTGGCAGCTCAGGCAGGCCGGCTCCTTGGCCTTGTCACCGAGCGACGCCTCGGCGGTGGCGTGCGGGTCGAGCTTCCAGGCCTCGTAGGCCTTCTCGTGGCAGCTCTTGCACGCCTCGGCCCCGACCACGTCGACGGCGAGCGCGGCGGAGGGGACGAAGGCCGCGAGCGCGGCGAGGAGGAGGCGCCTCACGTGCCTGCGGATACCATCGGCGCTGCGCGTCGTAAAGCGCCCGATTTGCGGCGGTCCCCGGCTTCTTGCTACGCATGGAGGGCATGCGCGCCGCCCTCGCCGCCCTGCTGGTGCTGCTCGTCGCCTTCCCCTCCGTCGCCCTCGCCCGGGCCTGGAAGCGGATCGAGCCCGGCGTCAGCGACAAGTCGGCGGTGCTGCAGGCCTTCGGCGAGCCGACGGCCCGCAAGACCCGCGAGGGCAAGGCCTCCTTCCGCTACTCCGGCGAGGAGGTCGTCGACGGCCACGTGGTCGTCGTCCACTTCGACGAGAAGCACGTGGTGAAGGAGCTCCACGTCTTCCCGCCGCGCCCGGTCGACATCGACAAGGAGACGATCCGGGGCACGTACGGCAAGGGCTTCATCGAGAAGCTCACCGACGACCTCCAGGTCTACTGGTGGTACCCGAAGGCCGGTCTCGTCGTGTTCTTCGACGCCAAGGGGAAGGTGGACGTCTTCCTCTTCAAGGAGCCGGACGTCGCGCCGGAGCCGAAGTCGAAGAAGAAGTGAGGGTCATCGGCCTCACCGGTGGGATCGCCTCCGGCAAGAGCGCGGTCGCCGCGCTCCTGCGCGAGAAGGGCGTCCCGGTCGTCGACGCCGATCGCGTGGCCCGGGAGGTCGTCGAGCCGGGCCGGCCCGCCCTCGCCGAGCTCGAGGCCGCGTTCCCCGGCGTGGTGAAGGACGGCGTCCTCGACCGCAAGGCGCTCGGCGCCCTGGTGTTCGCGGATCCGGCGGCGCGCCGGAGGCTCGAGGCGATCGTGCACCCGCGGATCCAGGCGGAGGTGAAGGCGCGCACCGAGGCGCTCGCCAGGGACGGCGTCCCGCGGGTCGTCTACGAGGCCGCGCTCATCGTCGAGAACGACCTCGACGCCTCGATGGACGCGCTGATCGTCGTCTCCGTCCCCGAGGCGCTGCAGGTCGCGCGGCTCGCCACCCGGGACGGGCTCTCCGAGGCCGAGGCGCGGGCTCGGATCGCCGCCCAGGCGCCGCTCTCGAAGAAGCTTGCGCGGGCCGACTACGTGATCGAGAACACCGGTGATCTCGCCGAGCTGCGCAGGCAGGTCGACCACGTCTGGGCCGAGATCGAGCGCACCAGGTAGGGGGGAGCGATGCCAGCGGTCCACTTCGTCACCGGCTACCCGGGCTTCATCGGCAAGCGGCTGGTGGCCCGGCTCCTCGAGCGCGACCGGAAGGCCAACGTCCGGCTCCTGGTGCAGCCGAAGTTCGCCCGCGACGCGCGCCGGTACCTGAAGACGCTCGATCCGAAGCTGGCCGCCCGCGCCGAGGTGCTCGTCGGCGACATCGTCGACATGCACCTCGGCCTCTCCGGCGAGGAGTACCACGACCTCGTCGAGTCGGTGGACCACGTCTACCACCTCGCCGCCATCAGCTACCTCGGCGTGGACCGCCGCACCATCGAGCGCGTCAACGTCGACGGCACGCGCAACGTCCTCGAGCTCTGCCGCGACGCGAAGCACCTCTCGCGGCTCCACCACGTCTCCACCGTCCACGTCGCCGGCGACCGGCAGGGCGTGATCGCCGAGGACGAGCTCGAGGAGGGGCAGCGCTTCCGCAACGCCTACGAGGAGACGAAGTTCCGCGCCGAGGTGCTGGTGCGCAAGGCGATGGCGGAGCTGCCGATCTCGGTCTACCGGCCGGCGACGGTGGTCGGCGACTCGCGCACCGGCGAGATCGACCGCTTCGAGGGGCCGTACTACCTCGCCTTCCGCCTCGTCACCTCGCCGCTCCGCGTCCCGCTGCCGCTCCCGGGCGACGGCTCCTTCCCGCTCAACGTGGTGCCGGTCGACTTCGTGGTCGACGCCGTCCTCTCGCTCGGCGAGCTGCCGGAGGCCGTCGGCAAGACCTTCCACCTCGTCGACCCCAACCCGATGTCGGCGAGGAAGGTGTACGAGCTGATCGCCAAGCGCGCCAACAAGCCGCCGCCGCGCTCGGGCGCGACGCTCATCGGCAAGGCCTCGGCGCCGCTGCTCAAGCTGCCGTTCCTCGAGAAGCTGGCGCGGCCGCAGCGCGCGGCGATCGAGCACCTGAACCAGATCGCCATCTACAACTGCCACAACACGCTGACGCTGCTCGACGGCACCGGCATCCGCTGCCCGCCGCTCACCTCGTACCTCGACAAGCTCATCGGCTACGTCGACGAGCAGTCGCGGCTCAAGCGCGCCGCCCGGGAGGTCGAGCCGGAGATCGAGGACCCCCTGGCGCCGCTGGCGGACGTGAAGGCACAGCCCGAGGACGCGCTCGAGCCGACGGAGCCGCGGGGATGAGCGCGCCGACGGTGGGACAGGTCTTCACGGCGGTGCGCGAGATCGACCGGTGGCGGCCGATCTACTACGCGGCGGCCTCCGGCGACTTCAACCCGATCCACATCGACCGGGAGATCGGAGAGGCGGCGGGCTTCGGCGGCAACATCCTCCACGGCCTCTGCACGATGTCGCTGGCCTCCGAGGCGGCGATCTCGTTCTTCGGCGGGGACCCGACCGCGCTCCGGAAGCTCTCGGTGCGCTTCTCGCGGCCGGTGAAGCCGGAGGACACGATCACCTTCCGCTGCACGGTGAAGAGCGTCGAGGGCGGCGCGGTCGTCGCCGAGCTCGCGGCCACGAACCAGGCGGGCGAGGAGGTGCTGAAGCACGGCCTCGTCGAGCTGCGGCTCCCCGGAGGCGCCTCGTGAGCGTCGACCGCAAGCACGTCGGCAAGCGCTACGGCCCGTTCGTCTACGAGGTCGGCGCGCAGAAGGTGCTCGAGTTCGCGCTGGCGATCTCCGGCGGCGTGCCGTCCACCGCGTTCGCGGAGGGACGCGGCGACCTGCGCCCGGCCTACGAGGACGGCCGGCTCGCGCCCCCGGCGTTCGCCAACGTCTTCGCGATCCAGCCGTTCTCGAAGGCGTGCCTCGACCCCGAGCTCGGCCTCGACGTGCTGATGCTCGTGCACGGCGAGCAGGCCTACGAGTTCCTCGAGCCGATCCGCGCCGGCGACGTGATCACCACCACCGGCGCGATCGCCGACGTCTACGAGAAGAGCGGCAAGGACTTCGTGGTGGTCGAGGCCGAGTCGCGCAACCAGCGCGGCGAGCTCTGCGTGCGGAGCCGGTGGACCGCGGTGATCCGCTCGGCCTGACGCCCGCCGCGCCCGCCCTCGCCGCTACTTCTGCTTGCGGGCGTCGCGGAGCGCGCGGATCCGGATCCGGAGCGCGTTCAGGTTGATGAAGCCGGTGGCGTCGCCCTGCCGGTACACCTCGTCGCGCTCGAAGGTCGAGAACTCCGGCGCGTAGAGCGTGTTCTCGCTCTTCCGGCCGGCGACCTGCATCCCGCCGCGGTAGAGCTTCATCCGCACCACGCCGCTGACGTCCTCCTGCGACTCGTCGACGAGCTTCTGCAGCAGCACGCGCTCGGGGGCGTACCAGAACCCGTTGTAGACGAGCTGGGCGTAGCGCGGGATCAGCGAGTCGCGGGTGAGCGTCACCTCGCGGTCCATGGTGATCGACTCGAGGGCGCGGTGCGCGGCGTGGAGCACGGTGCCGCCCGGCGTCTCGTAGACGCCGCGGCTCTTCATCCCCACGAAGCGGTCCTCGACCATGTCGACGCGGCCGACGCCGTGCCGGCCGGCGATCCCGTTCAGGTGCGCGAGCAGCTCCGCCGGGCCCATCCGCTTGCCGTCGACGGCGACCGGCGTGCCGCGCTCGAACTCGAGCTCCACGTACTGCGGCTTCGCCTCGGCCTCGGTCGGGTCCTTGGTGAGGAGGAACATCGACGGGTCGGGCTCGTTCCACGGGTCCTCGAGGACGCCGCCCTCGTAGGAGATGTGGAACAGGTTCCGGTCCATCGAGTACGGCTTCGACTTGGTCACCGGTACCGGGATGCCGCGCTTCTCCGCGTACTCGATCATCTCGGTGCGGGAGCCGAGGTCCCACTCGCGCCACGGCGCGATGATCTTGATCTGCGGGTCGAAGTGGTACGCCGCGAGCTCGAAGCGCACCTGGTCGTTGCCCTTGCCGGTGGCGCCGTGGGCGACCGCGTCGGCGCCGTGCTCCTTCGCCACCTCCATCATGTGCCTGGCGATGAGCGGCCGGGCGAACGACGTGCCCATCAGGTACGTGCCCTGGTAGATGGCGTTCGCGCGCAGGGTCGGGAAGACGAAGTCGCGCACGAACTCGTCCCGGAGGTCGCGCTGCACGTACGCCGACGCGCCGGTCTTCTTCGCCTTCTCCGCGAGCGGCGCGAGCTCCTCGCCCTGCCCGAGGTCGGCGCAGAACGCCACGACCTCGGCGCCGTACGTCTCCTTGAGCCACGCGAGGATCACCGAGGTGTCGAGCCCGCCCGAGTACGCGAGCACGATCTTCTTCACGGACGCCATGCGACCTCCTGGGGAGGCGCGGCTTCTACCAGAGGCTCCAGGCTCCAGGCTACAGGCTCCAGCCGACCAGAGGCTCCAGGCTCCAGGCTCCAGGCTCCGGCCAGCACCGGCTCCGCCGGGGTCGAGTGCCGAGCTTCGGTGCTCCGTCGAACGAGCGCGTGGCCGCGTGCGCGAGGCGCGAAGCGCCGAGCAACCTGCTTGCTGGAGCCTGGAGCCTGGAGCCTGGAGCCTGGAGCCTGGAGCCTGGTTCTCCGGCGCCGCTACGCGATCACGCCCTGCTCCAGCAGCTCCGCCAGGATCTTGGCGGTGTCGAGCCGGGTCATCCCGGAGAGCGCGAAGACGTCGTCGAAGGTGACGGTGCCGTCGATCTGGGCGAGGACGAAGCCGGCGCGGTGATCGAGGTTGAGCCAGACGATCTCGTCGGGCTTGAGCACGATCCGCGGCGTCCGGAGCAGCGAGCCGACCTTCGACTCGTACATCTGGGTGAGCGTGCCCTCGTTGCGCTTCAGGTAGTCGAGGGCGTGCGCGTGCCGCGGCTCGAGGCGCAGCACCTTGTGCACGAGGTCGAGGGAGCCCGAGAAGTCGCCGAGCTCGAAGAGCTCGCGGGCGCCGCGGAAGAGCGCGTCGGCCTCGCTCTCCGCCGCCGCGGCCTTCGGGGCCGGCGCGGGGATCGGCACCGGCGGGCTCGGCGTGGACTCCACCAGGTCGAGCACGTCGCCCGGGCCGCCGCCGAGGTCGAAGGAGGGCGCGTCGCCGAGGTCGAAGGTCGGGGCGTCGTCGGGCGCGCCGAGGTCCCACGCGCCGCCCGGCTTCTCGAAGAGCGGCGCGGCGCCCTCGGGCGGGGCCGCCACCTCGAACGCCTCGGCCGGCTCGAACGGCCCGGGGGCGAGGACGCGGTCCAGGGTCTCGAGCAGCTTCGTCGCACCGGGCAGTCGCGCCGGCGGCGCGATCGGCGCGTCGAAGAGCACCGTCGCGAGCGGCGCCCGGGCCGGCGCCGCGGGCGGAGGCGCCGCGGGCGGCGGAGCCGCCGTCGCCGGCGGTCGCGCCTCGCCACGCTCCTCGCTGGCGACGAGGTCGAGGGCGACGTCGACGTCGAAGGAAGGTCCCGGGACCACCGGCGGCCCGGCTCCCGTGGGGAGCTCGTCGCTCCACGGCCCGTCGAGCGCCG
>CAZDGH010000114.1:0-14634 GCA_964504805.1 uncultured Myxococcales bacterium
GTCGGCGCCGCCGCGGCCGGCGCCGACGAAGCGGCGGCGACCGGCGCCGCCGCGACCTTCGCGGCCGGCGGCTCGAGCGCGACGCCCTTCCGGTCGTAGGTGCCCGCGCCGGCGGCCTTCGCGCGCAGCGCCTCGAGGTAGCCCGGCTCCGGCGGGCTCCACGACGGGTGGCAGAGCGTGCCGGGCTGGAGCTCCGCGCCCTCGCACCACGCGAGGCGCATGGCCGCCGCGAGCGCCGGGTCCTTGGCCGTGCCCGTGCCCTGCTCGATCCAGGCGATGCGGTTGCCGCACACGAAGCCGAAGCCGGTGCGCTCGCACGTCTTCACGAGGAGCGCGTACGCCTCCTGGGCCTTCGCGGGATCCTTCGCCAGGCGCTCGGCGACGTAGACGCAGGCGTCGGCGTCGGACGCCTCGCACTGCCGCAGCTCGATCCGCGCGATCTCCTCTTCGGTTGCCGGCGGAGCGTCCGGACCGCACGACCCCATGGTCCGCCCGGAGTCGAGGACGTTGGCGGCGGTGCGGGCCTCGCGGCACGCCTCGGCGTCGCCCGCGTCGCAGGCCGCGAGCGCGAGGGTGTACGCGCGACGCTCGTAGCGGCACGCGGCGGCGCCGTCCTCGGAGACGCCCTCCTGGCCCCAGCGCGCGTGCGAGCCCGCGTCCGAGCACCCGCGGAAGGAGCCGCCTTCGCAGTCGAGGATCGACCGCCGGGCGTAGTCGGACATGCCGCACGCGGACGCGAAGAGGAGGACGAGCAGAGGAGCGAAGCGAAGCCCGCGCATGTGGATCCCCGGTGTCGTGACCGGGGGATCGTAGCCGTTCGTCCGGTTTCGAACGATGGGAGCCAGGCATGGGAGCCCCTGCTCACGGCTCGCGCGGCAGCACCACCACGAGCCCGTGCGGCACCGCCGCCGCCGACGGATCGCAGCTCGTCCCGACCACGTAGTGGCGCGCCTCGGCCGGCGCGCCCGCCTCCGGGAAGAGGAAGGTGTGCGCGTACGTGGCGGGGAACGGCTCCGGGAAGCCCCAGTCCCAGCCGCCCGGCGCGGGCCCGTTCAGCGTGGCGAAGCGGTCCACGAGCCGCGAGGTCCAGGCGTCGACGTCGGCGCGGCTCGGGGCGCCGTCGACCGCGCGGAAGAAGGCGTTCTCGTAGAGCTCGACGAAGACCGCGTCGGTGCTCTCGTAGCCGTTGTCGAGCGCGTCCCGCACGTTCGCGAAGGCGTCGGCCGGCGGGGTCGTGAGCCCGGAGAGGTCGTTCACGGTCTGCGCGCCCGTGGGCTGGCCGAGCGCGGCCTCGCGGCGCATCCAGTTGCTCGGGCACCCCGGTCGCTCCCCGAGGCCGCCGACCGGGCGCTGGTAGAAGGTGAGGTCCGAGGCGTCGTGGAGCACGCCGGCGTCGTCGACGAGGGTCGCGGCGGCGAGCGCCGGCCCGTGGAGGCCGTGGCTGCGGCAGTCGGGAGCCCCGGGGCCGACGGCGGGCAGCGGCGCGAGCGCGTTGTGCTGCACGGTGAAGCGCGGCCCGTGGAGCACGCGGCCCTCGCAGACGATGTTGGTGGTCTGGTCGGTGCCCTCGAGCTCGGTGGCGGCGTTCGCCTCGAGGTGGTCGAGGCCGCTCTCGAGGCACTCGGGGTGCATGCCCTCGACCCCGCAGGCGTCGCCCACGCAGGCCGGCGCGTCGTCGAGGCTCCCCGCGGGGACGATCGTGCCGGGGCAGGTGGAGCCGGCCACCGGCGGATCGTCGGCGCACGTCTCGAACGAGCCGGACTCGCCGACGAGCGGGAAGCCCGCCTGGATGAGCCCGTAGGAGAGCTGCTTGCCGGGGAACGCCTCGGCGAGGAGCTCGTGCTGCCTCCGGTAGAAGTCGTAGAGACCGCCCGGCGTGTACGGGTGGGGCGCCGTCGCCCAGACCTCGGTGTTGCAGACCGGGCAGTCCCAGTCGCAGCTGTTCGGCAGCCGGTTCTCGTGGCTCACGAAGTTCGCGCCCGAGGACTTCACGTGGGCGAGCGCGCGGTACCAGGCGCTCCGCGACTTCAGGTGCGCCGCGGCCTCCTCGAGCAGCGCGAAGTAGTGGCAGCGGTAGGCGGGATCCATCGGGTTCCCGTAGTCGTGCGGGACCGAGCCGACGCAGCTGCCGCCGGACCCGGCGTCGGCGAGCTGGAGCCTCTCGGCGGCGGGATCGCAGCCGCACGGCGCGTCGAAGATCCACGCGGGCGTGCCGTCCTTCCCGGCCTTGAAGCCGAGATTCACGACCTTGCCGCTCGCGACCGCGAGCTCGAGGACGCGGTCGACCTCCGACCAGTCGAAGCGGCCCGGCCCGAGGTGCACGTCCTTCCACTGCGGGCGGAGGAAGGTGCCGGCGATCGCCGGGTCGGCGAAGTCGTCGGCGCTGATCCCGACCGGGTCGAGGTCGGTCGGGTCCGGGTCGACGTACGGCGGCTCGTCGGGGCTGAGGAGGAACAGCCCGGGCGCGACCTGCACCTTCGGACCGGTGAAGTCGAGGCCGTCGCCCACGTGCGCCGGGAAGCTGCGGCAGAGCGCGCCGTCGTCCCCGCGCCACTCGACCTCGTGGATGGTGCCGAGCGGGAGCGGCGCGCCGCCGGGCAGCACCCACTCCACGGTGTCGCCCTCGCGCACGTAGACGACCGGCGGGTTGGGCGTGCCGGTGCTGACGTCGACGACGTGCGTGAGCGCGGAGCGGGCCGGGCAGGCAGCGCTCGCGCCGGGGTCGCCGTCGTCGCAGTCGCCGGCGCAGGTGCTCACCCCGTCGCCGTCGTGGTCGAGGCTGCTCACGAGCGGATCGCCGTCGTCGCAGTCCGTGGACGCGGGGTCCGCGTCGCCGTCGCCGTCCACCACCGGCAGCGCGGAGGCGTCGTCCGGGTCGAAGGTGGTGCCGGCGTCGGCGCAGGTGAACCTGCCGTCCCCGTCGGCGTCGAAGCGCTCGTCGACGCTGCCGTCGCAGTCGTCGTCGACGCCGTTCCCGCAGCGCTCGACCGCGGCCGGGCCGATCCGAGGATCGCGGTCGTCGCAGTCGTCGGAGGCGTTCACGCCGGGACAGTCCTCGGCCCCGTCGGCGTCGCGGTCGAAGCCCGGGTCGACGAGCCCGTTCGAGGGATCGCAGGCGCCGAGCAGCGCCGGGGGAGGCACCGCGTCGTCGGCGTCGTCGGGGTCGCCGTCGCAGCTCGAGAGGCCGTCG
Organism: uncultured Myxococcales bacterium; assembly: GCA_964504805.1. Taxonomy (GTDB): domain Bacteria; phylum Myxococcota; class Myxococcia; order Myxococcales; family Vulgatibacteraceae; genus CAZDGH01. The sequence continues at coordinate 3,191 of CAZDGH010000114.1, forward strand.
AGATCGGCGTCGAGGCGATCGAGCGTGTGGCCGGCGGCCTCGCAGCAGTCGGCGTCGCAGGTGGTGTTCCCGTCGCCGTCGACGTCGACGTTCGTCTTCGCGGGGTCGTGGTCGTCGCAGTCGCCTGCGCAGGTGGTGACGCCGTCGCCGTCGAGGTCGAAGCCGTCGTCGACGACGCCGTCGCAGTCCTGGTCGAGCTGGTCGCAGCTCTCGCCGAGCGCGCTGGTGGCGCCGAGGAAGTCGTCGGTGAAGGTCGCGGTGACGACGCCGCCTGCGGCGGGGAACGCCGCCGCGCCCACCACGCGGTAGGTCTCGTGGTGCACCGAGACGTCGACGGCGCCGAGGTAGTGCGCGGCGGCGGCGGCGCTCTCGCCCCAGAACACCTCCACGCGCCCCGACCGACCCTCCGCGAGCGCGGGGATCGGCGAGGTGCGGACGCTGCCCGAGACGACGAGCTCGCCCGTCGGCGTCGTCACGATCTCCGCCACCGTCGGCGCGCCCACCGGGTCGATGCCGGGGTCGTAGCGGATCGCGCAGCCGCCGTTGCCCGAGAGGAGGTTCCGGTGCATCCGCACCCGCTTCGCCGTCGGCCCCAGGCGGATGCCGATCCCGGCGCTCGACTCGACGACGTTGTCCTCGAGCAGGTGGTCGCCGGGGCCGCCCGGCGGGTCGACGACGATCCCGTCGGCGCCCGCGCCGGAGACGACGTTGCCGCGGAGGACGATCGCGTCCTCGACCTCGACGCGGATGCCGTCTCCCGAGGGCCCGACGACCGTGGTCGCCTCGACGGAGTGGTTCGTGCCGCCCGCGAGCACCACGCCCGCGACGCCGCCGACGAGCTGGCTCTCGGAGACGCGGATCCCGTGGGGCGTGCCCGCGACGTTGCCGACGACCTTCACCGCCGCGCAGCCCGCCGCGCCGGAGAGGCAGGTGCTGTCGAGCGTGCTCCGCTCGACGACGTCGTCGAGCGACGGGCCGACGATCCGGACCGCCGCCGCCGCCGTGCCGACGACCTTCACGTCGCCGATCAGGTTCCCGCTCGCGCCGTTCACCTCGACGCCGAGCGGCGCGTTGACGAGCTCGAGGTGGCAGAGCGTGTTCCCGTTCGACGACACCCGCACGAGCGGCGCGACGCCGGCGAGCGCGGCGCCGCTCAGGATCGGCGGCGCGCCCGGGCAGCCGAGCAGCGCCACGTTGCCGGCGGCCAGGTTCAGCGTCGCGAACGGCGCGATCACCGCGCCGCACACCGCCGGGTCGAAGACGATTGTCCCGCCCGGTGGCACGGCGGCCACCGCGTTCGCGAGCGAGCCCGCCCCGGCCGGCGCCGCGTTGGTGACGACCGTCACGCCCGGCGCGCCGGGCAGCGGCAGCGGCGGGCACACCGCCCACGCCGGCGCGGCGGCGAGCAGGACGGCGAGAGCGGCGAAGGCTGCGAGACGCGGCGCGACGGCTTCGTTCGGCATGGTCGGTTCCCCCGGGTCTCGGTTGGACACCGCCCGACGTCGATCCTCGAAAATCGGCCCGGCGCGGGCGGCGCCGCGCACCCTCCGCTATGCTCGCCGCCCATGACGAAGGCCCAGCTCGCGAAGATCCGCAAGCGGCTGCTCGCGCTCCGCGACGAGCTCGTGCGCGAAGGCACGATGGCGATCGCGCCGAACCGCAAGGACGCGTCGGAGGTCGGCGGCGACGAGGACGAGCAGCCGCTCAACGAGATGGCGCAGTCGATCGCCTCGAACCGCAACAAGGCGCGGGCGACGGAGCTCGCGCGGATCGACAAGGCGCTGCGCCGCCTCGACGCCGCCCCCGACGACTTCGGCCTCTGCGCCGACTGCGAGGAGGAGATCCCGGAGAAGCGGCTCCTGCTGGTGCCGCAGGTCGAGCGCTGCGTCGCCTGCGCGCAGAAGCGCGACGGCCCGAAGGGGCCCGCGTCGCGCAAGCACCTCACCGACTACAAGGACTGACCGTGGCCGACGCGCGCGAGGGCGGGCTGCTGCGCTGGCAGTGGGCGCTCTACCCCGACAACCACACCCGGCGCGCGACGCTCGCCGTCCACCTCGCCACCGTGCCGCTCTTCTGGAGCGGCTGCGTCGCGCTCGGCGCCGCCGCGGCGCGAGGGCCGTGGTGGCTCGCGCCGGCGGGCCTCGCCGCGCTCGGCGTCGCGCTCGCGGCGCAGGGGCGGACGCACCGGCAGGAGCCCGTCGCGCCGGTGCCGTTCCGCGGCCCGCTCGACGTGATCGCGCGGCTCCTCGTGGAGCAGTGGATCACCTTCCCGCGGTTCGTCCTCTCGGGCGCGTTCGCGCGCGCGTGGAGAGGACGTCCCGGAGACGGCTAGAGGACGCGCGCGCGGCGGGAGCTCAGGGCATGCAGGCGGTGACGACCCGCCCGACGCCTCCGAACGTCGCCTCGACGGGCTTGCACGTCGTGCCGGGGACGAGCTCGTCGCACGGCGTGTGCGCCTGCTCGGCGATGCACGGCGTCGTGCAGACGCCGCCCGCCGCGAGCGGCGCGCAGAGGCCGGAGGCGCAGTCGTCGCCGGCGGCGCACGGCGCGCCGAGGCCGCCGCCCGCCCCGACCGCCACGCACTCGCTGACGAGGGTGCCTTCCGAGGCGAGCAGCCCGCACGTCTCGCCCTCGCCGCAGTCTCGCGCGTCGGCGCAGGCGTAGGAGAGATCGCACCGGCCCAGGAACGGCGGCTCGATCCGCTCGTACTCGTCGCTGTTCATCGCGTGGCACCACATCGGGAACGGGCACTCCGCGTCGGAGCCGCAGGGGCCGGTGCACCACGACGTCCGGCAGAGCGGCCGCGGGTCCGTCGCCTCGCCACAGAACACCGCGCAGAAGCCGCCCTCGCAGCCCTCGTGGCCCGGCCCCGCCGGCGGGTTGCAGGCCGACAACCAGGGCAGCGTGCCCTGCGGCGGGCCGCAGAGCCCGCTGGCGCGACGGTACTCCGCGGTGTCGCCCGGGCTGTGGTCGAGGTAGAGGCGGCAGGTCTCGCCTTCGGCGCAGCCGTCGCCCGGACCGCCGCACAGGCCCGCGCCGGTGCCGCTCGGCCGGCAGGCGTCGAGGAACAGGCCCGGCTGGTCGTGGGGATCCACCTCGACCGACGCGCACGTCGTCTCGGCGGGGCACACCGCGTCGGCGGCGCAGACCCCGACGCAGAGGCCGTCCCAGCAGAGGCCCGACACGCAGGCGTCGTCGCGGCAGAGGCCGGCCGCGCAGCCGGTGCAGCGAGCGAGCGACGGGCTCGCCCCGTCGGGCAGCCGCGTGCAGCTGCGCTCGAGCTCCCGGCGCGTGGCCGTCTGCACGATCCGATCGAGCCGCGGCACGCACGCGCGCCCCGCGCCGCACGCCGGGTCGGACTCGTGGGCGCACCCGTGGGCCGGGGCCGGCGGCGTGCCGGGCTCCGGCTCCGGCTCGGGCGCCGGGGCCTCCTCCGCCGCCAGCCAGACGCAGCCCGCGGCCTGGGCGAGCAGCGCCGCCGCGAGCCAGCGCGTACCGTGGGTGCGGATCATGTCCCCCTCCGGCGGCGAGCCTACCGCGCCGCGCTCCGTTCGGCGGCGGACAGCGCCGGCACGAGCCGCGCCAGCCGCGTCCCGTCCCGGTAGGGTCCGGGGCGATGCGGCGCGCCCTCACGCTCCTCCCGCTGCTCGCCGCCGCGTGCGCCCGCGGCGGGCCCGCCGAGCCGCCGCCGCGGCCCGGCGAGCCGGTGACGATCGTCTTCCGCTACCAGCCGCTCGGCGGCGACGGCGACGCGCTCGCGGCGCTGCTCCGGTCGTTCGAGCGGGAGCACCCCGGCGTCCGCGTCCGCGGCGAGCTCGTCCCGAGCTCGAGCGACCTCGCCCACCAGCTCTTCCTCACCGCCCTCGAGGGCGGCGGCGCCGACCTCGACGTCCTCGTCGCCGACGTGGTCTGGGTGCCGGAGCTCGCGCGGGCCGGGTGGATCGCCGACCTCTCCGCGGCGTTCCCGGCGGACCGGCTCGCGGCGGACTTCGTGCCCGGACCGCTGGAGGCGGTGGTGCAGGACGGGCGCACGTGGGCGGTGCCCTGGTACGTGGACGTCGGCCTCCTCTACCGGCGCACCGACCTGGTGCCGGAGGCGCCGCGGACCTACGAGGAGCTGCGGCGCGCGGCGGCGGAGGCGATGCGGCGGCAGCCCGGGATCGCCGGCTACGTCTGGCAGGGCCGGCAGTACGAGGGGCTCACCTGCAACGCCTACGAGGCGATCTTCGGCCACGGCGGCGGCGCCGTCCGCGGCGGCCGGGTGCTCCTCGACGGGCCCGAGGCGATCGCGGGGCTCACCTACCTGCGGGGCCTCGTCGAAGGCGGGCTCTCGCCGGAGACGGTGACGGCCTCGGCGGAGGAGGAGACGCGGCGCGTCTTCCAGGAGGGGCGCGCGGCGCTGATGCGGAACTGGCCGTACGCGTGGGCGGAGGCGAACGCGCCGGGCTCGCCGATCCGCGGGAAGGTCGCGTTCTCCGCGCTGCCGACGCTCGACGGGAGCCCGGGGGCGGGCGTGCTCGGCGGCTGGCAGCTCGCGGTGCGCGCCACCGCGCCGCCGTGGAAGCGCGCCGCCGCCGAGCAGCTCGTCGCCCACCTCACCTCGCACGAGGCGAACGTCGTGCTCGCGCTCCGGCACGCGCGGAACCCGGCGCGGCGCTCGGCCTACGAGGATCCGCGGATCCTCGCCGAGGCGCCGTTCGTCGCGGCGCTGCTGCCGCACGTGGAGCGGGCGCGGGCGCGGCCGGTGACGCCCTACTACAACCTCCTCGCCGACACGCTCCAGAGCGAGCTCTCCGCCGCGGTCACCGGGATCCGCCCGCCGGAGGAGGCGCTCCGGCGCGCGCAGCGGCACGCCGACCGGCTCACGGGGGCGCGGTGAAGGCGCTCGCGTCGGAGCGGCGGCAGGCGTGGGCGCTGGTGGCGCCGGCGGTGGCCGTGCTCGTGGCGGTGGCGCTGTACCCGGTGCTGCACGCGCTCTGGCTCTCGCTGCACCGCCACGTGCTCGTCTTCCACGAGCACGCCTTCGTGGGCGCGGACAACTACGCGTTCCTGGTCACCGACGCGCGGTTCTTCGCGGCGCTCCGCACCACCGCCTACTTCGCGGCGGTGGCGGTGGCCGTCGAGCTGCTCCTGGCGCTGCCGCTCGCCCTTCTCCTGCACCGGGCGAGCCCGGCGCGCGGGCTGCTGCGGGCGGCGGTGCTCGTGCCGTGGGCGGTGCCGACGGTGGTCTCGGCGAAGCTCTGGGCGCACCTCTTCAACCCGGACTTCGGGCTCGTCGCGCGGCTCCTCCCCGGCGACGATCCGAACTGGCTCGGCTCGCCGTTCTGGGCGCTGCACGCGGCGATCCTCGTCGACGTCTGGAAGACGACGCCGTTCGTGGCGCTGCTGCTGCTCGCCGGGCTGCAGGGCATCCCCGAGGACCTGTACCGCGCCGCGCGGGTCGACGGCGCCAGCGCCTGGCGCACCTTCCGCTCGATCACCCTGCCGCTGCTCCGGCCGGCGATCCTCCTCGCCCTGCTCTTCCGCACCCTCGACGCGCTGCGGGTGTTCGACGCGGTGTACGTGCTCACCGAGGGCGGTCCGGCGAACACCACCGAGACCCTCTCGATCTACGCCTACAAGACGCTGATGCGCGCCGGCGACTTCGGCTACGGCTCGACGCTGGCGGTGGCGACGTTCCTGTGCGTCGCGATCGTGAGCCTCGGCTACCTCCGGCTCCTGGGCGCGGAGGCGCGGCGGTGAGCCGGGCCCTGCGCGCGGCGGGGGCGGCCGCCTACCTCGTCTTCTTCCTGGGGCCGTTCGCGTGGCAGCTCCTCACCTCGCTGTGGCCGGAGGCGGAGCTGACCGCGCCGTGGCCGTCGCGGCTCACGCTCGCGAGCCACGAGGAGGTGCTCTCCGACCCCGGGTTCCTGGCGGCGCTCGGGAACTCGCTGGCGGTGGCGCTCTCGACCACGGCGCTGTGCCTCCTCGTCGCCGCGCCGGCGGCGTTCGCCCTCGCGAAGCTGCCGTTCCGGGGGCGCGGGCTGCTCCTCGGCCTGGCGCTCTCGATCTCGATGTTCCCGCCGATCGCCACGGTGAGCCCGCTCTACCTCGCGCTCCGCGCCGTGGGGCTGCGCGACACCCTGCCCGGCCTGGTGATCCCGTACGCGACCTTCGCGCTGCCGCTCTCGCTCTGGCTCTTGTCGACGTTCTTCCGCGAGCTGCCGGACGAGCTGTACCGCGCGGCGCGGGTGGACGGCTGCACGCCGGTGGGCGCGCTGTGGCGCGTGTTCCTGCCGCTGGCGGCGCCGGGCCTCGCCACCACCTCGCTGCTGGTGTTCATCGCAGCGTGGAACGAGCTGCTCTTCGCGCTGACGTTCACCTCGTCGCCGTCGAAGCGGACGGTGCCGGTGGCGATCGCGCTCTTCGCCGGCGAGCACCGCGATCCCTGGGCGCAGATCGCGGCGGCCTCGGTGCTCGCCACCGCGCCGCTGGTGGCGCTCGCGCTCGCGTTCCAGCGGCGCATCGTCGCCGGCCTCACCGCCGGCGCGGTGAAGGAGTGACGGATGGCGGAGGTGCGGCTCGAGGGCGTGGGCAAGACCTACCGCGGCGGCGTCGTGGCGGTGGCCGACGTGACGCTCACCGTCGAGGACGGCGCGTTCGTCTCGATCGTCGGGCCGTCGGGCTGCGGGAAGTCGACCACGCTCGCCGTCATCGCCGGCCTCGAGGAGCCGACCGCGGGCACGGTGCGGATCGGCGGCGCCGACGTGACCGGGGCCTCGCCGAAGGACCGCGACGTGGCGATGGTGTTCCAGAGCTACGCGCTCTACCCGCACCTCGACGTGCGGCGGAACCTCGCCTTCCCGCTCGAGGTCGCCGGCGTGCCGAAGGCGGAGCGCGAGCGTCGGGTGGCCGAGACCGCGGCGCGCCTCGGGATCTCGGAGCTGCTCGCGCGGAGACCGCGGGAGCTCTCCGGCGGGCAGCGCCAGCGCGTCGCGCTGGGCCGCGCGCTGGTGCGGAGGCCGGCGGTGTTCCTCTTCGACGAGCCGCTCTCGAACCTCGACGCGGCGCTGCGCGGCCAGGTGCGCGGCGAGCTCAAGAAGCTGCACGAGGAGCTCGGGGCGACCTTCGTCTACGTGACCCACGACCAGCTCGAGGCGATGACGCTGTCGTCGCGGGTGGTGGTGATGGACCGCGGGCGGGTGCAGCAGGTGGGCACGCCGAAGGAGGTCTACGAGCGGCCGGCGACGACCTTCGTGGCGTCGTTCTTCGGGGCGCCGCGGATCAACCTGGTGGAGCCGGCGGTGCTCGGGCTTCCCGGCGGGGGCGTCGCCGGCGTGCGGCCGGAGCACCTCGAGCTCGGCCTCGGCGCGGCGCCCGGGGGCGCGACGGCGGGGACGGTGTGGCTCGTCGAGCCGGCGGGCGCGGAGACGCTGGTGACCGTGGCGGTGGGCGAGGCGCGGCTCGTGGCCCGGGCGACCGGCGACCTCGAGGCCCGGCCGGGCGCGCCCGCCTGGCTCCGGGTCGACCCTGCGCGGGTGCACCGCTTCGACCCGGCGACGGGGCGGCGGCTGGGCTGAGGCCGCGGGTCGTTTGCGCGCGCGACGTCCAGCGTCACCTTGCGGCGGTGGAGCGACGGCAGCAGCCCTGGCCGGTGCGGCTCGCGCACTGGGCGAACGTGCCGCTCCTGGTGGCGATGGCGGGGAGCGGCCTGCAGATCCTCGTCGCCTACCCCTTCCTCGGCGCCCGCGGGGCGCTCTTCGCCTGGTACCCGCTCCAGGGCGTGGCGCCGCCGCCGTGGCTCACGCTCGGCGGCTGGCTCGCGGGCGCACGAGCCGTTCACTTCCTGTGCATGTGGCCGCTGGTGCTGAACGGCCTCGTCTACGTCGGCTACCTGGCGGCGAGCGGCGAGTGGCGGCGGCGGCTGTTCTCGCCGCGGCGCGATCTGCGCGACGCGCTCCGCACCGCCGGCGCCTACCTGCGGCTGCGGAGCCCGGGGCCGCCGCGGGGGCTCTACAACGGGCTGCAGCGCCTCGCGTACACCTCGGCGCTCGCGCTCGGCGTGGTCGCGGTGGCGAGCGGCCTCGCGCTCTGGCAGCCGGTGCAGCTCCCGCTCGCGTCGGTCCTCGGCGGCTTCGAGCTCGCGCGGGCGCTGCACCTCGGGGCGCTCGCGGCGCTGGCGCTGTTCACCGTGGGTCACGTGGCGATGGTCGCGCTGCACCCGCGGACGCTGCCGCCGATGATCACCGGAGGGCCACGTGGCTGAGCGCTTCGCGCGTCGCGCGCTGCTCGTCGGCGCCGCGGGCCTCGCCGCGGCCGGCTGCGATCCGAGGCGCCCGGACCAGGGGCTGCTCGGCGCGGCGCGGCGGCTCCACGACCGCGCGCAGGGCCTGCTCTTCCGCGAGGGGAAACTGGCGCCGGATCCGGGCGAGGCCGCGGTGACGCCGGCGGCGGCGTTCCCGCGGTACCGGATCGGCGACGCGTTCCCGGCGATCCCGGCCGCGTGGTCGCTGCGGGTCTCGGGCATGGTGGCGCGACCGGTCGCGCTCTCGCTCGAGGAGCTCATGCGGCTGCCCCGCACCGACCTGCGGGTGCGGCACCACTGCGTCGAGGGCTGGACGGCGGTCGCCTCGTGGCACGGCGTGCGCCTCGCCGAGCTCGCGCGGGTGGTGGGCGCGGATCCACGCGCCGGCTACGTGGAGCTCCGCTCGTTCGAGCTGCCGTACTTCTCGTCGTGGGACCGGGCGAGCGCGCTCCACCCGCAGACGATCCTCGCCTACGGCAAGGACGGTGCGCCGCTGCCGCTCGGCCACGGCGCGCCGCTGCGCCTCTATGCCGGGGTGAAGCTCGGCTACAAGCTGGTGAAGTGGCTCTCGGAGGTCCGCTTCCTCCCCGCGCCGACCGGCGGCTACTGGGAGGACCACGGCTACGAGTGGTTCGCGTCCGTGTAGCCGCTCGGTCGGCCCTCCGTGGCGCGGCCCTTCCCGGGCGCCCTCCTCGCTCCCACCGTCCTCTCGGACTCCAACGGGAGGTGCGGGATGCGGCGCTTCGGGTGGGTCGCCGCGGCGGTCCTCGTCGCGGCAGGGTGCGAGCAGAGGGAAGGCGAGAGCCGGACGCAGGACTTCGTCTCGTCGGCGCAGGAGCAGTCGGAGCAGGCGTTCGAGAAGGCGAAGGAGGCCCAGGAGAAGGCCAGCGAGAAGCAGGCCGAGCTCATGGGCGAGCAGGGCGACATCCAGGAGGCCGAGCAGGAGCTGCGGGAGCAGCGGGCGGAGATCGATCGCGCGCGCGCGGAGGCCGAGGCGGCGCAGCGCGAGGCGCGGGAGGCCGGGACCGAGGCGCAGGCGACGGCCGAGGCCGCGCAGCAGCGCGCCGAGGAAGGCCAGCGGCAGATGGCGCAGGCGGAGGCGGAGCAGCGGGCGCAGCTCGCCGAGGAGCAGCGGCAAGAGGCGTCCGCGACGAGGCAGGAGGCCGAGGCCGCGGCGACCGCGCCGGCGGGCGAGGTCGAGGTGAGCGGCAAGGTCGCGGAGGCGAGCTCCGACCGGATCTCCATCGACGCCGGCGGGACCAGGCTCGAGCTCGAGGTGCCGCCCGGCACGCAGGTGACGGTGCGCGGGCAGGTCGCGAGCGTGAACGAGCTCAAGCCCGGCGACGAGGTGCGCGCCTCGTACCGGACCGAGGAGGGGAAGACCACCGCCTCGAAGATCGAGGCGACGCCGGCGGGCGAGGGCTCCGGGTCGATGCAGGAGCCGAAGACGGGCGCGGAGGCGTGGCCGTAGGGCGGCTTGTATGACCTCGACGCGGCCCGGCGGGAGCCGGACCGCGCCGAGGGCGCTACGCGCAGCGAGCTTCGCTCGCATCCACCTTCGTCGCTTCGCCCTCCTGCGGAGGGCTCACCGCTTCCGGACCGGCGTGGCGGGGGCGTCGAGGAGCTTCCTCGGCGCCCTCTGCCGCCAGGCCCGACGGAGACGCTCGCGGGCCTCGCCGGCGCGGAGCTTCGCGAGGCGGGCGAGGATCGCGGGGTAACCGCGGTAGTGGTCGGTGAGGAAGAAGACGCCGGGCCTCGCGGCGAGGAGGTGCTCCTGCTCGCCGAGGTCCTCGAGCAGGAACACCACGGTCTCGCCGTCTTCCTTCAGGCGCGCGAACGACTTGCCGCGGACCTCGAGCGACGGCGTGCGGTACCAGCTCCCCTCGCGGACCTCCGGCAGCTCGCGACCGAGGCGGACGAGCTCGGCCCAGGTCACGGCGCGGGCACCGAGAGCGCGCCGGAGGGATCGTCGAGGACCACGCGCGCGGTGCCGCGCGGGGGCGCGGGGACGAGCCAGCTGCGGCCGCCGTGGGCGCGGGAGAGCGGGCGCGCGGCGTCGGTGGCGAGGACGCCACCGCGCGCGTCGAGGAAGCGCACCGGGACGCGGCCCTTGCCGGCGGGGGCGTCGACCTCGCGGCCCCAGCGCGCGCCGTCGTCCTGGTGGAGGAAGCGCTGCCGGGTGCGGAGCGCGGGGCGCGCCGGGCGGCCGGCGAGCGTGGCGAGCGCGTCGACGCGGGCGAAGAGCGCGTCGTAGGTGTAGTCGCTCACCCACGGGTCGTCGCAGTACGCCATGAAGTCGGTGTGCTGCGCCGGGTCGAGGAGCGCGTCGGTGCGGCGGTCCCAGCCCCAGCTGCCGAGCGTCGCGTCCGGGTAGGGGTAGAGGTCGTCGCCGGGGGTGCCGCAGGGCGCGTGGTAGCGGCCGTGCATGTGGCCGAGCTCGTGCGCGAGGGTGTGCGCGGCGTCCTCGGGGTCGAAGGCGACGCCGCCGCCGACGCGGATGTCGGCGTCCTCGACGTCGTCGACGGCGTAGCTCTGGCCGGTGACGCAGCTGCCGCCGCAGTAGGCGGAGAACGTCTCGGCCGGCTTCACCAGCGCGTAGTAGTAGACGTCGACGTCGGGGGACTCGGCGGCGCGGAGGTCGTAGAGCGCGTCGTTGACGTTGCCGAAGTCGACGTTGCCGCGCCAGTTCAGGCCGTCGCCCCACGGGAGCGGGTCGTGGACGGTGAGCTCCACGGCCGAGACCGGGTAGAGCGCGCCGAGCACCGCGCGGTAGGCGTCGAGCGTCGCGGGGCTCGTGTCGGGGAGGCGGCCCGAGCGGTCCGCGTCCCAGCGCAGCGGGACGAGGACGACGCGGACGCCGCCGCGATCGGAGACCGCGCCGAGCGGCGCGTCGGAGCCGTCGGGCGGGAAGCGCGCCGGGCTGCGGGCGCCGTCGGGGACGGGCAAGGCGCGGTCGTCGAGGAGGCGAACGGAGAAGCGGGTGGTGGTGGTGAGGCCGTCGGCGGGGAGCGCGATCGCGGTGCGCGGATCGGCGGGGTCGCCGTCGGTCGCGGGGCTGGTGGTGGTCTCGGCGGCGACGGCGCCGTCGAGGAGGAGCTGCACGCGGACGGGGGCGCCGTCGTGGGCGGGCGCGCGGGCGAGGTGGACGTGGACGCGCGCG
>CAZDGH010000115.1:0-14504 GCA_964504805.1 uncultured Myxococcales bacterium
GTGGAGCGGCGCTTCTTCGGCAGCCCGCCCGCCGGCAGCGGCGCCTCCTTCTCGACGGCCTTCCGCAGGGCGCGGACCTCGGCGGCGCCGAGCTCCCGGAGCTCCCCCGGCCTCATGCCCTCCACGCCGATGCCGGCGTAGTCGCTGCGGTAGAGCCGCACCACCGGGTGCCCGACCGCCTCGCAGAGCCGCTTCACCAGGTGGTTGCGCCCCTCGGCGAGCACGAGCCGGATCCAGGTGTTCTTCTCGGTGCGCCGCTCGAACGTGGCCTCGATCGCCCGGGCCATGCCGTCCTCGAGCCGCACGCCGCGCACCAGCCGCTCGAGCACCTCGTCCGACGGCTCGCCGCGCACCTTCGCGAGGTACGTGCGGCGCACGCCCCAGCGCGGGTGGGTGAGCTTGTGGGCCAGATCCCCGTCGGTGACGACGAGGAGCGCGCCCTCGGCGTCCCAGTCGAGCCGGCCCACCGGGAAGACCCGCTCCTTCACCACGCGGAGCAGGTCGCCCACCGTCGGCCGCCCCTCCGGATCGGAGAGGGTGGTGAGCATGCGCTCCGGCTTGTAGAGCACGAAGTAGCGCTGCCCCTCCTGCGTGGCGATGGCGACGCCGTCGACGCGGATCTCGTCGTGATCGGGATCGGCCTTCGCGCCGAGCTCGGCGGCGACCTTGCCGTTCACCTGCACCCGCCCCGCCCGGATCAGCTCCTCGGCGGCGCGGCGCGCCGCCACGCCGGCGCGCGCCAGGATCTTCTGCAGCCGCTCGGTGGCCAAGGCGCTCAGCCCTCCGCCGGCGGCGGCGCGTCGCCCTCGGGCTTCGGCTTCGGCGCGATCGCCGCGGCGAGCGAGCCGGCCTTCTCCTCGGTGTCGGCCATGGCCTGCTCGAGCTCGGCGAGCGCCGCCTCGCTCTGGGCCACCCGCTCCTGCTCCGCCTCGAGGAACGCCGGATCGCCGAGCTCGTCCACCGTGCCGGCGATCGCCGCCGCCTCCGGCCCGAGCTCCTCCTCGACGATCTGCCGGCTCTCCTCGGTGAGCTCGTGGAACTCGCGGAGCGTCGGCAGCGAGGCGAGATCGCGGAGCTGGAAGAACTCGAGGAACTCGCGGGTGGTGCCGTAGAGGATCGGGCGGCCCACCTCGTCCTTGCGGCCGAGGATCTTCACCAGCTTCCAGTCGAGCAGCGCCTTCATCACCGCGCCGCAGTCGACGCCGCGGATGTCCTCGACCTCGGGCCGGGTCACCGGCTGCCGGTACGCCACGATCGCCAGCGTCTCGAGCGCCGCCCGGGTGAGGCGCCGCGGCTTCACCTGCAGGAAGCGCCGGACGTACTCGCCGGCCTCGGGCGCGGTGCGGAGCTGCCAGGCGCCGGCGACCTCCGAGAGCACCACGCCGGAGACGCCCTCGCGAAGCTCGCCGGAGAGCTTGTCGAGCGCGCGGTTCAGCCGCTTGGTCTCGATGCCGGTCGCGGCCTTGAGCTGCTCGACGGTGAGCGCCTTGTCGGAGACGAAGAGGATCGCGTGGAGCACGTGGCGCACCTGCTCCGCGGTGAGCTTCGCCGCCTTGGCCGCGAGCTTCTCGAAGGAGCCCTGCGGCTCCTCCTCCTCGCCGATGTCCGCCGGCGCCACGTCGTCGAGCGTCGCCGGATCGCGCTTCGCGTCGAGGCCGGCCTGCCCGAGCGCCTCCTCCTCCGCGGTGGGCCGCTCCGCCGCGGCGTCGATCGCCGCCTGCGCCGCCGCCTTGCCCTGCGCGGCCTCCCCGGCGAGCCGCCCGGCCTCGGCCTGCCCGGCCGCCGCCTCCTCCGCCGCGAGCACCGCCTCGGCCGCGGCCTCCGCCGCCTCGCGGGCGAACGCCGCCGCGTCCTCGTCGGCGACGCCCGGCGCCGCCTCCGGGATCGCAGGTACGGCCTCGACCTCGTCCGGCGTCGCCGCCGGGATCTTGCTCTCGCCCAAGGGATCCTCCGCCGCTTTCCAGCGCGGTGCGGCGCGCAACCTACCAGACCCGGCCGACATCCGGGGGCCCGAGGCCCGCTATCGGAAGTCGTCCTTCACCTCGACGGCCTCCTCGCCGAGGCGCTCGGTCCCGCGGATCAGGATCTCGCCCTGCGGGTGCTCCTGCATCACCCGGACGAGCTTCAGCCGGCACAGCTCGAGCAGGCCGAGGAACGCCGCGATCACCTGGTGGCGCTCCGTCATCCCCTCGAACAGCGAGGTGAACGGCACCTCGGGCGCCGCCTTGAGCCGCTCGACGATCCGGTGGATCTCCTGGGTGATCGTGGTCCGGTCGAGCCGCACCTCGTGCTGCTTCTCGGGCACGAGGCTCTTCAGCACCCGGTCGAAGGCCTCGATCAGCTTGAAGACCGAGACCTCCTTCACCCCGAGGTCGCCCTCGGCCAGCGGCAGCTCGCCCGCCTTGGCGGTGCGGAGGAAGACGTCGCGCCCGAGGAGGTCCTGCCGGGCGAGGTCGTCCGCCGCGGTCTTGTACTTCTGGTACTCGAGCAGGCGCCGCACCAGGTCCGCGCGCGGATCGCCCTGCTCCTCCTCGGCCGCGTCCTCCGCCGTCTCCTCCTTGGGGAGGAGCATCCGGCTCTTGAGGTGGGCGAGCGTCGCCGCCATCACCAGGAACTCGCCGGCGACGTCGAGGTTCAGCTCCCGCATCCGCTCGAGGTACCGGACGTACTCGTCGGTGATGAACGCGATCGGGATGTCGAAGATGTCGAGCTTGTGCTCCCGGATGAGGTGCAGGAGCAGGTCGAGGGGGCCCTCGAAGCTCGGCAGCTTGAGCGTGAACGACGAGGCCGCGGCGGCGAGCTCCGGGGAGATCGCCATCGCGCCGTCGGCGGCGGCGTCCTCCGCCGCTCGCTTGCCCTGCCCCTCCGCCAAGTGCGTCGCCTCTTCCCGCGGTCAGCCCGCGAACGCCGCGCCGATCCGCAGGAAGAGCCCTGCGATCAGGCTCATCGGCACCCGCAGGAGCGGGCTGCCGAACATGATGACGCCCATCAGGAGGAACGGAGCGTACGGGAAGATCCGCTCGTACGCCATGGCGGCGCGCGACGGCAGGAGGCCGTGCAGCACCTTCGAGCCGTCGAGGGGCGGCACCGGCAGCAGGTTGAAGACCGCGAGGCCGATGTTGATGAGGAACATCGCCCCGAGGAAGGCCGCGGCGCCCGGGGTCGAGTCGACGTAGGTGCCGCCGAGGCCGAGGCCGATGGCGGCGCCGAGCGCCAGCAAGAGGTTCGAGACCGGCCCGGCCGCGGAGACGATCACGCTGCCCATCGACATCGAGATGGTGCGGCGGAACCGCGCCGGGTTCACCGGCACCGGCTTCGCCCAGGCGAAGAGCACGCCGCCGGTCGTCAGGATCTGGATCGCCGGCACGAGCACCGTGCCGATCGGGTCGAGGTGCACGAGCGGGTTCAGCGTCATCCGCCCCTCGCGCTCGGCGGTGTCGTCGCCGAGCGCGTTCGCGCGCGCCGCGTGGGCCCACTCGTGGACGGTCAAGGACAGCACCGTCGGCACGAAGAACAGCAGGGCCTGCATCAGATCGAGGTTCATCGGGCGGAGAGGTAACAACCTCGCCCCCGCGAGTCAAACCGCGACCCTAGCGGAGAAAGCGCAGCGGATCCCGGGGCTTGGTGCCCTCGCGGACCTCGAAGTGCAGGTGCGGACCGGTCGCCCGGCCGCTCCGGCCCACGAGCGCGATCACCTCGCCGGCCTTCACCCGCGCGCCCTCCCTCACCCGGTTCTCCCGGTTGTGGGCGTAGACGGTGATGAGCCCGCCGGCGTGACGCAGGATGACGAGGTTGCCGTAGCCGCGCTGCGTGCCGGCGTAGAGCACCTCGCCGTCGGCCGCGGCGCGGATCGGCGTGCCCTCGGGGGCGGCGACGTCGATGCCGTCGTGGCGGGTGCCGTCGCGTGGGCCGAAGCGGCTGTTCAGCACGCCGAGCACCGGCCAGGCGAGCTTCGCGCCCGGCGCCGGTCCGGTGTCGAGGGCGGCCTGCGCCTTCCGCTTGGCGCGCGGCCGCGAGGGGCCGGGGAGCGTCCCGGCGGTCGCCACCTTCCGCCCCTTGTCGCCGGGCAGGAGCAGCTCGCGGCCCACGCCGAGCCGCGTCGGATCGGCGATCTGGTTGAGGTCGGCGAGCTCGTCGGGGTCGACGCCGTGGAGCCGCGCCACCCGGTAGAGCGTCTCGCCGGGCTGCACCACGTGCACGCGGCCCTCGCCCCACTGGGAGGCGCCGGCGGCGATGGCGGCGGGAGGCGGTCCCGGCTCCCTCGCCGGGGGCGCCGCCGCGCGCCGCGCCTCCTCCCGCGCCGTCCCGATCTCCCAGCTCGGCCGCGGCGCCGCGCAGCCCGCGAGGACGGCGGCGAGCGCGCAAGCGATGGGGAGACGGGGGCCCACGGTCCCACCGTGGCACGCGATCCCTCCCCGTCCAACAAAACCCCCGGGGCGCCCTGTGAAAGCTACGACGCGGGGACCACGGCGAAGCCGGGGATCTTCCACGACGCGAGCGGCCCGAGGAGCTCCGGCGCGGTGAGGTCCAGCCGGAGCGGCGTCACGCTGATGAGCCCGTCGTCGTAAACCGCGTTGCAGTCGGAGCCCGGCAGGTCGTCGTGCTTCGCCTCGGAGCCGCCGATCCAGTAGTACTTCCGGCCCCGCGGGTCGACGTTCTCGAGCACGAGCGAGCCGTAGTTGCGCTTGCCGAGCCGGGTCACCGCGTAGCCCTTCGACGCGTCGCGCGGCACGTTGACGTTGAGCAGCATCCCGCGCGGCAGCCCGTGCTCGACCACCGCCTCGCCGAGCGCCCGCGCGAAGGCGGCGGCCGGGCCGAAGTCGAAGCGGTCCCGCGACACCAGGCTCACCGCGATCGCCGGGACGCCGAGCAGCGAGCCCTCCATCGCCGCCGCCACCGTGCCCGAGTAGGTCACGTCGTCGCCGAGGTTCGCGCCGTAGTTCACGCCGGAGACGACCAGGTCCGGCCGCTGCTCGCCGCGCAGGAGGTGGTGCAGCGCCACGTAGACGCAGTCGGTCGGCGTGCCGTCCACCGCCCAGCGCTTCGGCCCGAGCTCGGCGATCCGGAGCGGCCGGTGGAGGCTGATGGCGTGGCTCGCCGCCGACTGCTCGCGGTCCGGCGCCACCACCGCCACGTCGGCGATCGGCGCGAACGCCTGCACCAGCGCGTCGAGGCCCTTCGAGTGGATGCCGTCGTCGTTCGAGATGAGGACCCGCACGCCTTCCCTCCGGACCGCGCCGCCCCAAAGAAGACGGCGGCGCGGGGGAGCGCCCCGGCCGCCGCCTCGCCAGCTCCCGGCTCCCGCTCCTAGGCGAGGCCGCGCGCCGCGCGCACCGCGCACGCCTCGGCCGCGAGCCGCGCGCCGAGGAGCCGCCACACCGGCATCACGTCGGCGCCGGTCGCCACCGCGCCGGCGACCTTGTCGGTGGTGTCGAGCACGCCCGGCATGTGCTGCTTCGCCTTCTCGGCGATCGGGCCGGTGTACTGCCCGACCTTCGAGACGATGGTCTCGAGGCTGCCCTTCAGCGACTCGAAGATCTGCATCGCCTGGCTCGCGCCCTCGGCGCCGGCCAGCGAGGTGATGCGGGCGGTGTTGTCCTTGCCGGCCTTCTCCATCAGCTGCGAGAGGACGTTGCCGCCGCCGGTGAGGACGTTGTCGGTGAACGGCACCGCGACCTCGATGGCGGCGTAGTAGAGCGCCATCGCCTGCCCCGCCGGGAGCTCCTTGAACAGCGAGAGCTTCTCCTGGACGGTGCCGGGGAAGAGGTTGTGGATCATGTAGCCCATGCCGAGGGCCTTGAGCGCGGCGTCGGCGGCCTGCTGCGGATCGCTCTCGAACGCGTTCTTCTTGTCCTTCGAGAAGAAGAGGCCGAAGGCGGTCTTCACGCCGGTGAAGATCGCGATGCCCTTGTCGCCGGTGTCGAGGGCGTCGGCGACCCAGAGCGCGCGCTCGACGGGCTCGGACTCGGCGAGCGCCTTCGCCTTCTGGAGCTTGTCGCCGGAGAGGTCGGCGTTGGCGACGCGGGCCGCGTCGGCGATCGACGAGTACCACTGGAACTTCGGGGCGAACGGCACGACGGTGAACACCGCGTTGCAGAGCTTCACGGTGTAGTCGTCCGGCTTGAACTGCGTCATCAGGGTGTCGAGCTTCTCGCGCATGCTTCGCCCCCTCCGGGATCGTGTGTGGGAAGACGCCCCGGGCTATAGCGAAGCGCCTGCCTGCCCGTCAAACGGCCGAAAAGGCGAAGGGCGCGAAAGCGTCGCGGGCTTCCCCGCGGCCTCCGCGCCCTCCGTTGGTCGGGGCGACAGGATTTGAACCTGCGACCACTTGCACCCCAAGCAAGTGCGCTACCAGGCTGCGCTACGCCCCGTCGACTGCGGAGAGGCTGGGGTTTCCCGCTCGCGCGGGATGGAGCCTTCTAGAGATCTCCTCCGCGCGCGTCAAGCCGGGAAGCGGCACGCGCGGCGGCTCCACGGCGGCGCTCGCTAGCCCGAAGACTCCTGGGGCTCCGCGGCCTTGGCCTCCGCGGCGGCGGCCTCCAGGCCGGCGTTCAGCGCGTTCTTCAGCACCTGCGAGGGCCGGAAGGTCAGCACCCGGCGGGCGGAGATCTCGATCTCCTCGCCCGTCTGGGGGTTTCGGCCGACGCGCGCGTTCTTCTCGCGGACGATGAAGTTCCCGAACCCGGAGATCTTGATCTTCTCCCCGGCCTCGAGGGTCTCCTTGATGGTGTCGAAGACCATCTCCACGATCTCGGCCGACTCCTTCTTGGAGAAGCCGACCTTCTCGTAGACGCCCTCGATGATGTCCGCCTTCGTCATGGCGCGGTGGACCTCCGGGCCCGCCCGAAATCACGTGGGACCAACCGGGTTTGCGTATCTAGCGTCGCCGATGGGCCGGGCGCTGTCAAGCCGCGGAGGCGGTAAGTCCGCGAGATCGCACGGGACTACGGTGAGCGACCCCCGTCGACCGCCCGCTCGGCCCCTGGAATTCCGCTTACTTGGGCGAGGCCCCGGGGGACGGCTCGTACCCCTCGCGGGCGGGCGACGGGGCGTTGGGATCGCCCGCGCCGGGCGGCAGCTCGGCGCCGGGCTCGAAGGCGTCGTCGAAGCCCTCGAAGGCGCGCCGCTCCTCGGGCGTCTCCTCGGCGGCCGTGCAGCCGACCCACGCGGTGGTGTAGCCCGCCGCGAGCACGAGCGCGAACGACGCGACGCCGAGGTGGCCCTTCTGCCCCTGCCGCCTGGCGAGCACCGCCGCGACGACGCCGGAGAGCGCCAGGAGGAGGCCGACGAACGGCACCCACGACGCCAGGAGGCCCGCGCCGGCGAGGACGAGGGCCACGAGCCCGAGCTTCGCCTTCCCTTCGGCCACGACTCCCTCCGCCCTGCCACGGTAGGTCCGCGGCGCCGGCGCCGGAACGCCCCGCCTACGTGCGGACGGCCGCCCCGACCTCGGCCTCGAGCGCCGCGAGCAGCGCCCCG
Organism: uncultured Myxococcales bacterium; assembly: GCA_964504805.1. Classification (GTDB taxonomy): domain Bacteria; phylum Myxococcota; class Myxococcia; order Myxococcales; family Vulgatibacteraceae; genus CAZDGH01. Next base: position 7,480 of record CAZDGH010000115.1, read on the forward strand.
TGGACCTTCTGCACCTCCTCGTCGGTGAGGGTGCGGTCCGGAGCGCGATAGCGGATCGACCACGCCAGGCTCTTCTTGCCCGCCGGCACCTGCTTGCCCTGGTAGACGTCGAAGAGCTCGACCGCCTCGACCAGGCCGCCGCCCGCCTCGCCGGCGAGGACCTGCTCGATGCGCGCGGCGGGCACGTCCTCCGCCACCACCATCGCCATGTCGCGGAGCACCGCCGGGAAGCGTGGCACGCCGCGGTACGCCGGCACCAGCGAGGCGGCGTCGGCGATCCGGTCGAGGGCGAGCTCGAGCACGAAGACGCCGCGCGGCAGCTCGAACGCCTCGGCCACCTCGGGGTGCAGCTCGCCGAGCCGGCCGAGGCGCACGTCGCCCCTGCGCACGACGCAGGCCGAGCGCGGGTGGAGGTGCGGCGCGTCGTCCGGCGCGTACGTCGCGTCGCGGATCCCCGCCGCCGCGAGCACCGCCTCGACCACGCCCTTGGCGTCGAAGAAGTCCACCGGCGCCGCCGCCTCGCCCGGCGCGAGCGGGCGGCGGCGGCCGACGAGCACGGCGCCGAGGCGCCAGGGCTCGCGCACCGGCTGCGAGGCGTCCGGCACCGGCTGGAAGACCCGGCCGATCTCGTAGAGCCGCACGTCGGTGGCCTGGCGGTTCCGGTTGAAGGCCACGTTGCGGAGCAGCCCCGCCGCGAGGCAGGTGCGCATCACCCCCTGCGTCTCCGCCAGCGGGTTCACGAGCGGCAGCGCCGGCCGCGGCGCGCCGCGGGCGACGAGCGCGAGGTCCTTCGGGTCGACGAACGAGTAGTTCACGACCTCGTCGAGGCCGGCGGAGGCGAGGGCCTCCCGGACGCGCCGCTCCACCTGCCGACGGCGGTCGTCGAGCGGCGGCTTCCCCGCCCGCGGCGGCGCCGCCGGGATCGCGTCGAAGCCGCGCACCCGGGCGATCTCCTCGATCAGATCGCACTCGCGGGTGAGATCGCCGCGGATCGTCGGCACCTCGAGGGTGGCGCCCTCCCCGTCCTCGCGCACCGCCGCGAGGCCGAGCGAGACCAGCACGCGCCGGCTCTCCGCCGGCGGCACGTCGCAGCCGAGCACCGCCGGCACGCGCTGCCAGCGGAGCCGCACGCTCCACGGCTGCACCGGCCTCGGCCAGACGTCGACGCGCCCGCGGCGGACCTCGGCCTTCGCGCCGCAGAGCTCGCCGAGGAGCTCCGCCGCGCGGTCGAGGGCGTGGGGGATCCCCGCGGGATCGACGCCCTTCTCGAAGCGGAAGGACGACTCCGACGAGAGGCCGTGGCGCCGCGAGGTGCGGCGGATCGGCGTCGCGGCGAAGTGCGCGCACTCGAGCAGCACGCGGGTCGTCGAGGCCGAGACCTCGGCGTCGGCGCCGCCCATGACGCCGGCGAGCACCAGCGGCCGGTCGGCGTCGGCGATGACCAGATCCTCGCCGGAGAGCACGCGCTCCTTGCCGTCGAGGGTGACGAGCTTCTCGCCCTCCGCGGCCCGGCGCGCCACCACCCTGGCGCCGTGGACCCGGTCGAGGTCGAAGGCGTGGAGCGGGTGCCCGAGCTCGAGCATCACGTAGTTCGTCACGTCGATGACGTTCCCGAGGGCGCGCACGCCGCAGGTCTCGAGCCGCGCCTGCATCCACCGCGGGCTCGGGCCGAACTTCACGCCCTCGACCACGCGGGCGGCGTAGCGCGTGCAGCGCTCGGGATCCTCGATCGCCACCTGCACCAGGCCCTCGGCCGCGGCGCCCCGCTCCGCCGGCGACGCCGGCCGCGCCTTCAGCGTCAGCCCGGCCACGGCCGCCAGCTCGCGCGCCACGCCCAGGTGCGAGAGCCAGTCGGGGCGGTTCGGCGTCACGTTGAGGCCGAGCGCGACGTCGTCGAGCTCGAGGTGCTGCCGGAGCGGCGTGCCCGGCTTCGGCGAACCCGCGAGCAGCAGGAGCCCCGAGGCGTCCTCGGCGAGCCCGAGCTCCTTCGCGGAGCAGAGCATCCCGAACGACTCGACGCCCTTGAGCTTCGCCTTGCCGATCTTCATGCCGTTCGGCAGCGAGGCGCCCTCGAGCGCCGCCGGTACGAAGGCGCCGACCTCGTAGTTCGAGGCGCCGCAGACGATCTGCACGGGCTGCCCCGCGCCGACGTCCACGCGGCAGACGTTGAGCTTGTCGGAGCCCGGGACCTTCTCCTTGGAGAGGACCTTGCCGACGACGACGCGCTCGAGCCCCTGCCCCTGAGGCTCGAGCGACTCGACCTCGAGGCCGGCGGCGGTGAGGAGGCGGGCGGTCTCCTCGACCGAGGGGATCCCCTCCACGAGGTCCGAGAGCCAGCGGTAGGACGCGCGCATGGTGCCTTTCGATCCGGGTCAGAACTGCGCGAGGAAGCGGACGTCGTTCTCGAACATGGCGCGGAGATCGTCGATCCCGTAGCGGAGCATCGCCAGGCGGTCGACGCCCATGCCGAACGCGAACCCCGTGACCTCCTCCGGGTCGTAGCCGACGTGGCGGAACACCTCGGGATCGACCATCCCGGCGCCGCCGACCTCGAGCCAGCCGGTGGTCTTGCAGACGCGGCACGGCCCGCCGGCGAGCTTGCCGGTGCCGCCGCAGATCACGCACGAGATGTCGACCTCGGCCGACGGCTCGGTGAACGGGAAGTAGCTCGGACGGAACCGGGTCCTCATCGCCGAGCCGAAGAGCGCCTTCACGAACTCGTCGAGCGTGCCCTTCAGCTCCGCGAAGGTGACGCCGCGGTCCACCGAGAGGCCCTCGACCTGGTGGAACATCGGCGTGTGCGTCTGGTCGGAGTCGCAGCGGTAGACGCGGCCGGGCGCGACGATCCGCACCGGCGGCCGCTCGGCGAGCATGGTGCGGATCTGCACCGGCGAGGTGTGCGTGCGCAGCACCAGCTCGCCCGGCGGCACCGCCCCCTCCGGCAGCACCGAGTCGTCGACGTAGAAGGTGTCCTGCATGTCGCGGGCGCTGTGCTCCTTCGGCATCGCCAGCGCCTCGAAGTTGTAGAAGTCGAGCTCGACCTCCGGTCCCGAGGCGACCTGGAAGCCCATGCGGGCGAAGATCTCCACCATGTCGTCGAGGGTCCGCGTCACCGGGTGGCGCCGGCCGCGCGGCACCGGGCGCCCCGGCAGCGTGACGTCGAGCCTCGGCCCGGCGAGCTCCGCGTCGAGCTTCGCGCGCTGGAGCGCGGTGCGCCGCGCCTCGAGCGCCGACTCCACCGCGGCGAGGGCCTCGTTCACCGCCTCGCCGTAGACCGGCTTCAGCTCCGCCGGGAGCTTGCCGATGTTGCGGCGGAGCTGGCTCACCTTGCCGCTCTTGCCGAGCTGCTCGACCCGCGCCGCCTCGACCGCCTTCTCGTCGTCCGCGGCGCCGATCGCCGCCAGCGCCGCGTCGCGGACCGCCGCGATCTCGGCGCGCTGTGCCTCGGAAAGCCCCTCGCCCATCGCTGTCGACACCTCGGGTCGGCTCGACCCTGAAAACGGAAGCGGGGGCCCCCCGAGGCCGGGGGTCGCCGCGAGGAGGAACCTCTCTCCTGCTCGGCTACGCCCGCGCCGCGGCCGCGATCGCCGAGAAGCCCTTCGGGTCGTGGAGCGCGATCTCGGCGAGGACCTTGCGGTCGAGCGCCGCGCCGGCCTTGGCGAGGCCCGCGATCAAGCGCGAGTACGAGAGGTCGTTGGCCCGGGCCGCCGCGTTGATGCGGACGATCCAGAGGCGGCGGAAGTCCCGCTTCTTCTGGCGCCGGTCGCGGGTGGAGAAGTCCATGCCCCGCTCGACGGCCTGGTTCGCGCGCTTGTAGCAGTTCTTCCGGCGGCCGCGGTACCCCTTGGCCAGCTTGAGCACGCGGTTGCGGCGGCGGCGCGCCTTGAAGCCCTTCTTGACTCGCATCGTTCTTCTCCGGTTGCCGCTCCGGCGTGGCCCGCTTCGGACCTCCGGCGCGAGGGATCCCCTGGGGATCCGCTTGGTGATCCACGGCCGACCCGGCTACAGGTTCGAACCGTAGGGGAACAGCTCCTTGACGACCTTCTTCGCGTCCTGCCGGACCAGCGTGCCGTTCTGGCGGTTCTGCCGCTTCCGGGCGGGCGCCTTCGAGGTGAAGTTGTGCCGGGCGAACGCCTTCCGGTACTTCACGGTGCCCTTCTTGTTCACGCGGAACCGCTTCTTGGCCGCGCTGTTGGTCTTCATCTTCGGCATGGCTCTCGTCCGTTCCTTTACGCCTTGGCCGCGGGCGCCTCGGGGGCCGCCGCGGGCTTCTCGGCGGCCGCCGGGGCGGCGCCGGTCTCTTCCGGCTTCGCGCCGTCGGCCGACCTCGCCGCCTTGGCCGCGTCGCGTGCTTCCTTCTTCTCGAGCTGCTCGGCCTGCCGCTGCTGCTCGCGCATCTTCGCGAGGTACTTCGGATCCGGCGAGAGGATCATGAACATCTGGCGTCCCTCGAGCCGCGGGAGCTGCTCGACGACGCCGACGCCCTTCACGTCCTCCACCACCTCCTGCAGGATCTTCTGGCCGATCTCCTTGTGGGTGATCTCGCGGCCGCGGAACATGATGGTGATGCGCGCCTTGTTCCCCTCCTCGAGGAAGCGGCGGACGTTCTTCACCTTGGTGTCGTAGTCGTGCTCCTCCGTCTTCGGGCGGAGCTTCACCTCCTTGAGGTGGACCACGACCTGCTTCTTCTTCGCCTCCGAGGCCTTCTTCTTGGTCTCGTACTTGAACTTGCCGTAGTCCATCAGCTTGCAGACCGGCGGCTTCGCCATCGGGCTGATCTCGACGAGGTCGAGGGACGCCTCCTGGGCCTTGGCCAGCGCGGCTTCGATGGTCAGCACGCCGAGCTGCTCGCCCTCGGCGCCGATCAGCCGGACCTCACGGGCCCGGATCCTACGGTTCGTCCTTGCGTCGCGAATGTGCTGCCTCCGGAGTGGAAACGCGGCCCTCCCGGCCGCGTGAATGGCGCAGGATATGGATCCGCGCCCGCTTGTCAACCTGCTGCGGGGTGGCTCGTGTTCCGCGTCGGGCGCGGAGGCTCCGGGCTCCAGGCTCCGGGCTCCGGCCACCCTTCGGCGGCGGCCTGCTGGAGCTTGCAGCCTGGAGCCCGGAGCCTGCTTCTCAGAGGAACGGGATCTTCCCCTCCGCCGCCAGCCGGGCGATCGCCTCGTCGAGCGGGAGGAAGTCGAGCTTCTCGCCGCCGTGCTTCCGCGGGGAGACGCCGCGCTTCTCGACCTCCTGGTCGCCGATGACGAGGGTGTAGGGGATCTTCTCGAGCTGGGCGTCGCGGATCTTCGAGCCGAGGGTCTCGTTGCGGGCGTCGACCTCGACCCGGAGGCCGGCGTCGAGCATCTTCTCCTCGACCTCGCGGGCGAACGGCACCTGCCGGTCGGTGAGCACCACGATGCGCGCCTGCACCGGCGCGAGCCAGGTCGGGAAGGCGCCGGCGAAGTGCTCGATGCAGATGGCGATGAAGCGCTCGAACGAGCCGAAGACCGCCCGGTGGATCACCACCGGCCGGTGCGGCTTGTTGTCGTCGCCGACGTACTCGAGGCCGAAGCGCTCCGGCGCCGCGTAGTCGAGCTGGATGGTGCCGAGCTGCCACTTGCGGCCGATCGAGTCGGAGACGTCGAAGTCGATCTTCGGGCCGTAGAACGCGCCGTCGCCCGGCTTGAGCTCGTACGCCATCCCGAGCGCCTTCAGCGCCGACTCGAGCGCCTGCTCGGCGCGATCCCACATGGCGTCGTCGCCGATCCGCGCCTCGGGCCGGGTGGCGAACTTCGCGGTGTAGGTGAGGCCGAAGGCGGCGTAGACCTTGTCGAGGATCGCGACCAGGCGCTTCACCTCGTCGGCGATCTGGTCCTCCGCCAGGTAGATGTGCGCGTCGTCCTGCTGGAACTGCCGGACGCGGGTGAGGCCGCCGAGCGCGCCCGCCGCCTCGTTGCGGTGGAGCACGTCCTGGGTGTGGAACCGGAGCGGCAGCTCCCGGTACGACCGCTTCTTCGTCCCGAAGTAGAGGTGGTGGGACGGGCAGTTCATCGGCTTCAGGGAGAAGTCGTGCTCGCCCGTCTCGCTGTCGAGGACGAGGAACATGTTCTCCTTGTACTTGCCCCAGTGGCCGGAGATCTCCCAGAGGCCCTTGTTGTAGAGGAGCGGGGTCTTGATCTCCTGGTAGCCGTTGCGGAGCACGAGCCGCCGCATGCCGTTGCCGAGCAGGTGGAAGAGCGTCGTGCCCTTGTGGCTCCAGAAGGCCGCGCCCGGCGCGAACGGGTGGAACTGGAAGAGGTCGAGCTCCTTGCCCAGCCGGCGGTGGTCGCGCTTCTTCGCCTCCTCGAGGCGCTTCAGGTGCGCGTCGAGCTCGGCCTTCGAGAAGAACGCGGTGCCGTAGATCCGCTGCAGCATCGGGTTCTTCGGATCGCCGCGCCAGTAGGCGCCGGCCACCGAGAGCAGCTTGATGGCGCCGATCTTCGCGGTCGACGGGCCGTGGGGCCCGAGGCAGAAGTCGGACCAGTCGCCGTGGGTGTAGAGGGTGATGGTCTTCGCGCCCCGCGCCACGATGTCGCGGATGATCTCGACCTTGAAGGTCTCTCCCTGCTTCTCGAAGAAGGAGACCGCCTCGTCGACGGTGACCTCCTTGCGCACGAAGGGCAGGTCCTTGGCGATCTCGCGGTTCGCCTCGGCCTCGATCTTCTCGAGGTCCTCCGGGGTGAACGGCGTCTCGCGGTGGAAGTCGTAGTAGAAGCCCTCCTCGATCGAAGGGCCGATGGTGACCTGGGTGCCCGGGTAGAGCCGCTGCACCACGCTCGCGACCACGTGGGCGGCGTCGTGGCGCGCGACCTCGAGGGCCTCGGGGCTCTTGGTGGTGAAGACCTGGAGCTCGGCGTCCTCGTCCAAGGGCCGGGACAGGTCCATCTCCTGCCCGTTCACCTTGGCGAACACCGCCGCCTTGGCGAGGCCGACGCCGATCTGGGTCTTCACGAACTCGGCGATGGTCGTGATGAGCGGGCGAGAGCCGCCCCGGCCGAACC
>CAZDGH010000116.1:0-13797 GCA_964504805.1 uncultured Myxococcales bacterium
GGCGCCGCCTCGACCAGGCCGTCCCCCGGGCAGCGGACGAAGCAGCGGTGGAGCTCCTCGCCGCGGTAGGCGTCGCCGCCGCGCAGGGGCGGCCTCCCGCACGAGGGGCAGCGCTTCCCGCCGGCGCGGCCGCGGGCCGCCTCGGCCGGCAGCAACGCCGCGGCGCTCGTCACCGCGCCGCACGCGCAGGCGATCCGCACCGCCCACACCGCGTGGGCGAGCTCGGCGGCGCCGCCGCACGACGGGCACGTCGCCGCGTAGAGCGAGGCGAGCGTGCGCCGACCCGAGGGCAGCGAGAGCGCGCGCGCCGAGGGGCCGCGGAGCCGCGCCTCGATCCGGCCGAGCGCGTCGCGGACGAGCGCGGGCGGAGGCGGCGCCGCGATCACCCGCGCGATCCGCACCGCCAGCGGCGAGAGATCCACGCCGAGCGCCCGGCGCCCGAGCCGCGCCGCCGCGAGCGGCGCCGTCCCGCTCCCCATGAAGGGATCGACGACGAGCTCGCCGGGCCTCGATCCGGCCTCGATCCAGGCCGAGACGACGCCCGCGTCCTTGCGCGCCTCCCACTTGTGGAGCCGCGCCTCCTTCGGGTGCGGGCCCTCGACGAGCCGGTCCGGGGGCGGGATCCCCGGGAGGCCGTCGCCCATCAGTACGGGAGCAGGTACTGCACGGCGGCGCCGGGCGAGGTGACGCTGTCCCTGAGCTCGTCGGCGCCGGCCCTCACCGCCGCGCGCGCGCCGCCCGAGAGCAGCTCGCGCAGCGACATGTCCTTCTCGGGCGGGTAGACGAGGTGCGGCTCGCCCTCGATGCCGCCGAGCTCCGCCGCGATCCGGACCGCGTCCTGGAAGTTGCCGAGCTCGTCGACGAGCCCGAGCTCCTTCGCCTGCTCGCCGGTGAGCACCCGGCCGTCGGCGATCTTCTTCACCTCCTCCTCGGGCAGCTTCCTGCCCTCGGCGACCGCGCGGACGAACTGCAGGTAGACGGAGTCGATCATGGTCTGGAAGACCAGCCGGTCCTCCTCGGTGAAGGCGCGGAACGGGTTGCCGATGTCCTTCGCCGGCCCGCTCTTGATGGTGTTCATCCGGAACCCGATCTTGTCGGCGATCTCCGTGAAGTTCGGGAGCTGGGTGATGACGCCGATGGAGCCGGTGATGGTGCCGGGGTTGGCGACGATCCGCGTCGCCGGCGCCGCCAGGTAGTAGCCGCCGGACGCCGCCAGGTTGCCCATCGAGACCACGACCTTCTTCTTCTCGGCGAGGCGCTTCACCTCGGCGTGGATCTCCTGCGACGGCGCCACCGCGCCGCCGGGCGAGTCGACGCGGACGATGACGACCTTGATCCGCTCGTCCTCGAGGAACTCGTGGAGCTGCTCGACGGGCTCGTCGCTCTCCATGATCGGACCCTTCACCTCGACGACGCCGATCTGCCCGTCGCCGAAGGGGCTCGCCGCGTAGCTCTTCCGGTCGCCCTGCATCGCGCCCCACGCGAGCAGGAGGAAGCCGAAGAGGGCGAGGAACACCCCGCCGAACACGATGCCGAGCACCACCACCGAGCGCCTGTCCAAGGGAACCTCCCCGAGAGCGGCCGACACGTTAGCGCCCCGTCGCCGCGAGCGCACGCGCCGTCGCGGGCCCCGAGACGGCACCGCCCCGGCTCCTCGGGAGGAGTCGGGGCGGCGGCGCTGCGGTGCTCTCGCGGCCGGCTACTTCTTCGCCTGGAGCATCTTCACCCGGTCGCCGGAGTGCAGCTCGCGATCGGAGAACAGGATCACCGCGCTCGAGGCGGTCTCCTTGGTGTCCACCACCATGACGCGGCCGATGAGCTCGTCCGGGAGCTCCTCGTCCCAGTTCGGCTCGATGCCGTCGTAGTCGAGGCCGTCGGTGGCGCGGAACACCTCGAAGGTGTTGCCCTCCTCGACGCCGTCGCGGCGGCCCTTGTCGATGAAGACGAGGTGGAACGGCGCGAAGTGCTGCGCCTCCTCCTCGATCGAGGTGACGAGGCGGCCGGCGAGGCTGATCTGGTTCGGCTTGCGGGTGATGCGGCGGGCGACGCGGGCGCCGGCCGGGCCGATGTAGTCGCCGCGGTGGATCTCGGTGAAGCTCTTCTCGATCCGGGCGGTGACGTACGACTCCTTGGGATCGGCGGCGACCACCCGGGCGTTGCCGAGGATCTCGGTGACGTAGCCGAGCGGCGTGCCGTCCACCGGGTGCTCGATCTCGCGCTGCGTCCGGTAGATCACGTACTGCTCGCCGACCTTGACGTTGTTGCGGTTCGGCCAGGCCAGGTAGATGCGGTCGCCCTGGTCGAGCAGCTCCTTCTCCTGCCACGCCTTCTCGATGGTCGCGGACTCGGCGAGCTCGCGCTCGGTGACGAACCCGTCGTGCCGGGTGAGGAGGCTGCGCGGTCCCTGGTAGCCGATGTTGCCCGAGGTGGTGACGTCGTCGTCCTCGCCGTAGTCGGGCCGGTTGAAGTCGCCCTTCGACACGTCGTCGAGGTCGCGCTTCTCGCCGTCCTCCTCGCCGCGCCCGTCGTCCGGGTAGAAGCGGACGTCGTCGCCCGGGTAGATCCAGTGCGGGTTCTCGATCTCCGGGTTGTACGACCAGACCTTCGGCCAGTACCACGGGTTGCCCATGTAGCGACCCGAGATGTCCCAGAGCGTGTCGCCGGACTGCACCACGTGGTGGTCGGCCTTCACGCCCTCGAGATCCTCGGGGCTCGCCGCGCCGCCGAAGTCCTTCGGGCGATCGTCGCCGGCGCGGTCGAGATCGGTCGGCTCGGCCTTCTCCGGCGCCGCCGGCGTCCCGCCCTCGCTCGGCTCGGGATCGGTGTCGGTGGCGATGGGCCGCCCGCCCTCCTGGGCGCGGGCCACGGCGGGCACGACGGCCGCGAGGGCGACGACGAGTGCGAGGGTGCGGCGCATCAGCTGCTCCTCCCGGCCCTTGGCCGGATCCATTCCTAGAGTCCCGAGAGCCGGGCCCGGGCGGCCTCGGCCGCGTCGGTCCCGGCGTGATCGTCGACGACCCGCTCGAACGCGGCCTTCGCGGCCGCCTTGCGGCCCAGGCCCTGGCACGTCTCGCCGTAGCGCAGGAGCGCCCGGGCCACCGCGTCCCCGGCGGGGAACTCGGTCACCACCCGCTGGTAGGCCTCGAGGGCCTTGCCCGGCTTCGACGCCGCGGCGAACGCGTCGCCGAGGGCGAGCAGCGCGTTGTCGGCGCCGGGATCGCGCGGCGCGTCCTTCACGAACCTCTCCAGGATCGCGATCGCCCCCGGGGCGTCGCCGGCGGCGAGGGCGGCGCGGCCCTGCTCGAGCGCCGGCGGCGTGGCGGCGGCGACGAGCACCGGCGCGCCCGAGGGGATCGGCGCGGGATCCTTCAGCTCGACCTCGGTCGGGAGCGGCGGCGCCACGTCCGGGCCGCCGGTCGGCCCGCCCATCGCCGCGACCGGCCGCGGGCGCGGGTCGCCGCCGCCACGATCGACGATGAAGGCGATCGGCTCCTCGTCCTCGACCCGGGGCCTCGCCCGCGGCGCGACCTTCACCACCGCGAGATCGCCCGGGATCTCCACCGCGCCGCGCGCGGCCACCGCCGACTCCGCCCGCGCCGGTCGCGAGGGCCTCTTGGCGAGCGCGGCGACGTGCGACTCGAGCAGCTCGAGCTTGCGGCGATCGGCGTCGCGATCGGCCCGGAGCATCCGCACCTCGTCGCGCAGGAGCGAGAGGTCGCGGGCCGTGACCGCCTCCTCGTGGGCGCACGCCGAGAGCGCCGCGGCGGCGGTGGCGGCGACGAGCAGGCGGAGGGGCGTGGACGCGCGGGTCACGTTGATATCGCCGGGAAAAAGCTGGGAAATCGCACCGAGCGTACGGGTGGGTCGGGGGGGTGTCAAGAAAGCGACCGGCTCCCCGGCTCCGCGCCGCCTGCGACCAGGTACGACACGTGGCGGCCCGTCGTCCCCGCGTCCCGGCGGTGGCTGTAGAAGCGCGCCCTGTCGCACGAGGTGCACCCGGCGACGAGCTCGAGCCGCTCCGGCCGCACCCCGGCGGCGAGGAGCACCGACCGGTTCGCCGCGACGAGGTCGACGTTCCGCCCCGCCGCGATCCCCGCGCCGAAGTCGGCGACGAAGGCGGCGGCGAGCTCCTCGGACACCTCGAAGCAGCACCGGTGGATGCACGGGCCGATCGCGGCCAGGAGGCGCTCCGGCGTCGCGCCTCCGGCGGCGAGCGCGCGCACGGCCTTCCCCGCGATGCCGAGCTTCGTGCCGCGCCACCCCGCGTGCACGGCGGCGACGGCTCCGGTGCCAGGATCGGCGAGGAGGATCGGCACGCAGTCGGCGGTCTTCACGCCCACGGCGACGCCCGGCTCGCGCGCGATCAGCGCGTCGGCCTCCGCGCCCGCGGGCGGGCCGCCCTCCCCCACGGTCACGATCGCCTCGCCGTGGACCTGGCTCACCGTGAACGGGGCGCGGCGCAGGCCCGCGAGCGCCGCGAGCCGCAGGTGGTTCTCCTCGACGCGCGCGGGCTCGTCGGCGGTGGCGCGGCCGAGGTTCAGCGAGGCGTAGGGCCCTTCGGAGACGCCGCCGTCGCGGGTCGAGAAGCCGTGGACGAAGCCCGCGCGGTCGAGGAGCGCGGCCCGGATCACCTGAGGAGCCCCGCCTTCTTCAGCTTCTTCGCCAGCACCGGCTCGGAGAAGCCCACCATCAGGTCGCCGTTCACGTCGATGACCGGGACGCCGCTCGGGTTGATGCCCTTGGCGGCGGCCTTGGCGGCGAGCTCGAGCGTGGCGCCGGGCTCCGCCTCGAGATCGCGCGAGGTGAACGGCACCTTCTGCTCGGCGAGCCAGGCCTCGGCCCGCTTGCAGACCCCGCACCACTCGGTGCGGTAGACGACGACGCCGCCGGTCGCGACCATCCCCGGCAGGCCGCCGATGGTGGTGCCGCCCATCGCCTTCGCCTTGACGGTGGCCTCCTCGAGGCGCCGCGTCAGCTCGGCGTCCTGGGTGAGCGCGTTGGCCAGCTCGGCGAGCTCCTTCTCGGCCTTGGCGAGGAGCTTCTGCGCCTCCGCCTTGCCGGCGCCCTTCGGGACGGCCTTCGCCGCCACCCGGACCTTCTCCCACTCGCCCTGCGCGGCCGCGAGCCGCGCCGCGAGGAGCGGCCCGCGCGGATCCGACGGGTGCTTCTCGCGCAGCTCGGCCACGTAGCGCTCGGCGGGGTCGAACTGCGACTGCGACTGGGCCGCGGTGGCGCAGGCCGAGAGCGCGTCGGGGTGCGAGGCCTTGCGCCGGAGCGCCATCTGGCAGAGCTGGAGCGCGAGGATCCCGTCCTTCTGCGCGAGGGACAGCTCCGCCGCCTTCGCCAGGTGGCCCGCGGCCTCCTCGGCCTCCTTCTCCGGCAGCGCGCCGAGGCCGTCGAGGGCGAACAGCACCTCCTCCGGCTTCTTCGCCTCGACGCCTCGCCTGGCGGCGGCGAGGGCGGCGGCGGGATCGGCGGGCGCGGCGGACAGCGCGAGGAGCGCGAGCGAGGCGGCGAGCATGGTGCGGGGATCCTAGCCGAAGGTCGCCCGGACCACGCGGTAGGTCCCGAGGTGCGCCTCGAGGCTGCGCTCGATCGGCCGCGCGTAGCCGCCGCCCATGGTGAGGGTCACCGGCACGTCGCGGGCCTTGCATGCCTCGAGCACGCGCGCGTCGCGGGCGGCCAGCCCTTCGAGGCTGAGGGCGAGGCGCCCGAGCGCGTCGCCCGCGAGCGGATCGACGCCGGCCTGGTAGAGCACGAGGTCGGGCGCGGAGCGATCCAGCACCTCGGGGAGGTGCCGGTCGAGGGCGTCGAGGTAGGCGGCGTCGCCGGTGCCGTCCGGGAGGTCGACGTCGAGGCTCGACGGCTGCTTGCGGAACGGGAAGTTCTTCTCGCCGTGCATCGAGAAGGTGAAGACGCGGTCGTCGCCCGCGAAGATGGCGGCGGTACCGTTGCCCTGGTGCACGTCGAGGTCGACGATCGCCACGCGGCGCACCCGGCCCTCGGCGAGCAGCACCGCCGCCGCCACCGCCAGGTCGTTGAAGACGCAGTAGCCCTCGCCGTGATCGGCGAAGGCGTGGTGCGTGCCGCCGGCGTGGTGGCCGCCGTGCCGGGCCGGGGGGGGGGCGCGCGCCGCCGCCTGGGGGCCGCCCCCGGGGGCCGGGGCGCGCGGGGCGCGCCCGGGGCTCCACGGCAGCCCCAGGCGGCGCTCCTCCGCCGGATCGAGGCCGCCCTCCAGCGCGCGCGAGACCCAGGCCGCCGTGTGCACGGTGCACAGCTCGTCCACGGTCGCCAGCGGCGCCTCGGCGAGCGCCTCCGCCGGGAGCAGCCCGGTCTCGACGAGCCGCTCCCGCAGCGCCCGGTACTTCCCCATCGGGAAGCGGTGCCCCTCGGGCAGCGGCACCTCGTGGCGATCGGAGGCGAACGCCCGGATCATCCGCCGCCGAAGGTCTCGCGGAGGAACGCGAGCACGTCCGCGGCCTCCTGGTCGGTGACGTCGATCGCCGGCATGTCCCAGCCGCCGTTGACGATCTGGTCGACGAGGTCCTCGTCGCTCGCGTCGGGGACCTCCTCGGCGAGGTCGGGGCCGCGTTCGGTGCCGCGGCCGTCGTCGCCGTGGCAGCGGGCGCACCGCGACGCGAAGACCTCGGCGCCGGCGGCCGGGTCGCCGTCGAGCGCGAGGATGTCGTCGGGGTCGCGGCCGCCGCACGCCGCGAGTCCGAGCAGCAGCACCGAGGCCGCGAGCAGCGTCCTCATCGTCCCTCCCGCGCCGGGATGAAGGTCCGGACCGGCGCCGCCTTCCCCCGCACCGACGCGTCGGGCGCCGGGGACCAGGCGAAGGCGTCGCCAGCCTGGGTCCGCGTCGCCTCGGAGGCAAGCACGGGAACGGCGTGCTCCTTGGTGAGCCCCTCGATCCGGGAGGCGAGGTTCACCGCGTCGCCGATCACCGTGAACTCGCGCCGGCGCTCGGAGCCGACGTCGCCGAGCACGACGCGGCCCGTGTGGAGGCCGATCCCGATCCGGAGCTCTTCCTCCCCGCGGGCGCGGCGCTCCGCGTTCAGGCGGCCGAGCTCGTCGAGCATGTCGAGGGCGCAGGCCACGGCGGCGCGGGCGTGCTCCGGCTGCGGGAGCGGCGCGCCGAAGTAGGCGAGGATCCCGTCCCCGAGGAACTTGTCGAGGGTGCCGCCGTGCCGGAAGATCACCTCGACCATCCGGCCCAGGTACTCGTTGAGCAGCGCGACGACCGCCGGGCTGTCGAGGCGCTCCGACAGCGCGGTGAAGCCCCGGATGTCGGAGAACAGCAGCGAGACCTCGCGGTGCTCGCCGCCGGTGGACGCGCCGAGCGCCTGGATCCGCGCCGCCACCGACGGCGAGAAGTAGCGGCCGAGGCGGCTCCGGGCGTCCTGCTCGAGCGCCACGCTCGAGACCAGCGCCACGATCCGCCTGGCGATCAGCGCCGCGCCGCCGCCGGCGACGAGCAGCGTGAGCACGATCGAGCCGACGATGTTCGGCCGGTCCACGCCCGAGGCCGCCGCCAGGTAGAGCGAGCAGCCGAGCGAGGCGGCGAGCACGGCGAGGATCACCCGCGGATCGAGGGTGAGGATGGTGAACAGCAGCACCACCACGTACAGGCCCACCGTGAACATCGCGATCGTCCCCGGGTCGGGCGCGAGGGCCGCGGCGCCGGACTGGGTGATGGTGACGAACGGAAGGTCGACGAGCGGCGGCCACAGGTACGAGAGGTCGCGTACCCGCGGTGAGAGGCGCCCGGCCACGAGCAGCGCCGCCGCGACCACGAGGTAGGCGGCGAGCTTCCCCTTCTGCGGGATCCACGCCGGATCCCCGGCGCTGACGGTGGAGACGAGGGCGAGCCAGCCGCCGGCGGCGAGGACCCGGGCGACGTCGGTCCAGGCGCCGATCCGCGCCCGCTCCCGCCGCAGCGCGGGTGGGAGCACGGCGTCGAGGTGGGAGGGGGACGGCACGCGCGAATTCTGCGGGCGTCCGGCCGTCAGGTCCATGCCGCACCGCGTTCCCCTCGTGGGACCTTCCTGTTAAGCTTCTGAAATTCCTGGCTCCCGGGGAACGGGCAGGTGCCCCGCCGGTGCGGGAGAGAGGCCGTCTCGTTCGTGCTCGGGTTCCTCTCGCGATCGCTCGCGAAGAAGCTCGCGGTCGCCATCGCGGTGCCGTGCGGGCTCGCCGCCCTCGTCGGCCTCACGCTGCTCCTCGACGAGGCGCGGCGCGCGGTCCGCGAGGACACCGACGAGGAGCTCGCGGCGCTCGCCGAGCAGGTCGCGACCGCGTTCGAGCTGGCCGAGCCGGGCGCCGATCCGCACCGGGCGGTCGCCGCCGCCATGCGCGCCGACGGCCAGCCGATGGGCCACGTGCGGGACCTCCGCATCCTCGGCCGCGACGGCGTGGTGCGCTGGTCCCGGCGGGTGGAGGAGCGCGGGACGCGGCATGCCGAGGCCGAGCGGATCCTCCGGCTCGAGGCGGTGCCCGGCCGCGAGGTGATCCGCCCGCTCGGCGGCATGGAGTGCGCGAGCTGCCACACCAAGGACGCGTTCCTCGTCGGCGCCCTCGAGCTCTCGATCGACGAGCCGAAGCTCGTCCGCGACGTCTCCTCGCTGTACCGGAGCGCGCTCTGGGGCGTGCTGGGGCTGACCGCCCTGCTCGCCCTGGTGCTGGTGGTGTCGATCCGCACCCTGTTCATCCAGCCGCTGCAGCGCCTCAAGCTCCTCATGCGCCGCGCCGAGCAGGGCGACTTCCTCGTCCGCGCGCAGGTCGATCGCGACGACGAGCTCGGCGAGCTGGCCGGCGCGTTCAACACCATGCTGGCGAAGATCACCGACCTCAACGTGGCGGCCCTCGAGACCGGGCGCGAGGTCGACCGGATGCAGGAGGAGCTCCGGCTCAAGGCGGAGCTGGAGAAGCAGGCGAAGCTCATCGAGCAGACGAACCAGCGGCTCGAGGCGCGCCTCACCGAGCTCACCCTCCTGTTCGACCTCACCCGGTCGATGAACTCGACGCTCGAGCTCGGCGAGCTGCTCAAGCTCGTCACCGAGATGGTCGGCGTCACCCTCGGCTTCCACGAGTTCGCGGTGCTGCTCGTCGACGAGCCGGCGGGCGAGCTGGTGGTGTCGGCGAGCTGGGGGTTCCCGGAGGACGCCGGCGTCGAGGGCCTCCGCTTCAAGCTGACCGAGGGCGTGAGCGGCGAGGCCGCCCGCTCCGGCGAGGTGGTGCTCGTCGCCGACGTCTCGAAGGAGGAGCGCTTCCTCTGGTACCGCGGGCGCCTGCAGCGCGCCGGCTCCTTCCTCGCCGTGCCGATGATCCACAAGCACAAGGTCGTCGGCCTGCTCAACTTCAGCCGGCCCGAGGTCGGGGCGTTCTCCGCCGAGGAGGTGAAGCTCCTCAAGAGCGTCGCCGGCCAGGCGGCGCTCGCCATCGCCAACGCGCGGCTCTACCAGGAGACCGTGGAGCTCTCGCTCACCGATCCGCTCACCGGCGTGCACAACCGGCGGCACCTGTTCGCGCGGCTGGAGATGGAGATCACCCGGGCGCAGCGCTTCGGCAACGAGCTGTCGCTGGTGATGATCGACGTCGACCACTTCAAGCACTACAACGACGCCAACGGCCACTCCGCCGGCGACGAGGTGCTCAAGGCGGTGGCCGCGACCCTCTCCACCTCGGTGCGCAAGGTCGACACCGTGGCGCGGTTCGGCGGCGAGGAGTTCTCGGTGGTGCTGCCGCAGATCGAGCGGGCGGAGGCCGAGGCGGTCGCCGAGAAGCTCCGCCGCGCGATCGCCAAGACCGACTTCGCCCACGGCGACAGGCAGCCCGGCGGCCGCGTCACCATCTCGGTCGGCTTCGCGACCTTCCCCACCGACGCCGCCGACCTCGCCACCCTGGTGGACGCGGCGGACAGCGCGCTCTACGCCTCGAAGCGCGGCGGCCGGAACCGCGTCACCGCCTTCGAGCAGGGCATGGAGACGCACCCCGGCCGCGAGCGCGGCCGCGACGACGAGAAGAAGAAGCGGCTCCTCGACCCGGCCGCCAAGGTGGACGCGGCCGGGCGGTCCTAGAACTCGGGATCGACGAACACCGTCTGCTTCAGGTCGAGGCCGCCGGTGTACCCGTAGCTCACGTACTCGTCGAAGCCGTAGACGGTGAGGCCGACCGGGTCGGTGGCGGTGACCGCGTAGACGCCCGAGCCCTGGCACGGCGTGCTGGCGCCGGCGCAGAGCGGCTGGCGCTTCACCATCCAGGGCGTGTTCGGGATGTTGGTGAACCCGGTCACCTGGAAGGCGCCGTTCTGCGACGAGATGCTGACGATCGGTGCGCCGCGGGCGCCGTTCTGCGGCGCCACGATGTTCAGGTAGTTCTCGGCGATCGTCGTCGGCACCAGCACCAGGTAGTCGCGGCGGTACTGCGCCGTCGGCGGCGCGAGCACCAGCGACGGGTCGCCGACGGAGTCGCCGTGGGTCTCCTGGCCGACGAAGAACTGCGAGAGCAGCACCGGGTTGTTGGCGGACACCAGGAAGTCGGCGGTGGTGGCGATCTCCACCGTGTCGCCGGCGCCGAGGTTGTAGGTGCTCACCGTCTGGCCGTTCGAGAGGGTCACCGACGGGGTGAAGTCGACGGTGGTGTTGCCGAGGCCGGCGACGATGCGCCAGTAGTCGGGCGCGCGGCCGTTGCCGAGCGCGATCGAGCGGGCGGCGACGTACTCCGTCCCCCAGGTGTGGAACGGGAACATCTGCTCCTCGACGTGATCGCACGCGAACTGGTCGTAGGGCACGAAGGTGCAGTCGGCCCCGCCGAAGACCGCCACCGGCTTGTCCGAGGTGATCACCGTGCCGGTGAACGACGACTGGTAGCCGATCATGTCGAAGCCGTCGGCCGGGCGGGGCGTCGTCTCGGAGGTGCCGCCGGCGGCGGTCCAGAACTGGAGCACCTCGTAGTCGGCGAGCGTGTAGCTCCGCTGCGACAGCCGCGCCTGCGCCGGGATGCCGCCGCCCGCGAGCGACCAGCCGCGGAAGGAGACGGTGACGTTGGTGTTCGGCTGCGTCGCGACGATCGCCATCGATCCCGAGAGATCGGTGGTGCCGGCGAACTGCCGCACCTGGACGTGCTGGTTCGAGACCGCGAGGTAGTTCGAGGCGTCCGCGCCCGGCGGGCTGTAGATGTGCGCCGGGAGCAGCAGCGAGGCGTCGTTGGTGAACGAGAAGTCCGACTGCGAACAGTAGCCGCCGGGCAGGCACGTCTCCCCGAACGGGCACTGGCCGTTGCCCGAGCAGCCCGACGACTGCGCCGAGAGCAGCGGGTTGAACTGGTAGGCGGTGATCGGCGCCGTCGAGACGAGCTTGTAGGCGGTGCGCTGGCGGCCGGTGCCGTCGAAGGCGACCCAGGGGAGCCGGATCACCTCGAGGCCGTTGCCGGCGACCTGCACCGAAGAGACCTGCGCCGTCGCGCTCGACACCGACACCGTCACCGGCTGCGGCGTGGAGTTCGCGACCACGACCGCGTAGTCGTCGTGGAACCGCGCGTCGAGCTGGCTGTTCGAGAGGTTCGCGAGCCAGAACTCGCAGCCCTTGTAGCTGTTGGCGGCGGCGGCGGCGTCGCACGGATCCACGCACTCGTGGGTGCCCGGATCGCAGGTCTGGCCGGGGGGGCAGTTCTCGGGGTTGAAGAAGTCGCCGCTCGCGTCGCAGACCTCGCGGCTCACGGTGTCGGCGCCGCAGCGCGCCTCGCCCGGCGCGCAGAAGGTCGGGATGCAGGTGCCGTAGGTCGGGCTGCCAGCCGTCTGGTCGCAGCGGGACGCGCCGGTGCAGCTGTCGCTCACCCAGGCCTCGCCGTTGGCGTCGCAGGTCTGGGCGGTGTCCGAGTCGACGCAGCGGGTGGTGCCCGGATCGCAGATGCGGCAGAAGCCGTCGGTGCAGATCGCGGTGGGATCGGCGCACTCCTTCGGGACCCAGGAGCTGCCGCTCTCGTCGCACTCCTCGTACTGCAGCGCGGTGCCGCCCTCGGCGCAGCGGCGCGCGCCGGGCTGGCAGAGCGTGCACGAGCCGAAGGCGCAGCCGCCGCCCACCGGGCACTCGGTGCGGATCCAGCGGCCGGCGGAGCAGACCTCGGCGGCGCCACCCGGGCAGTCGGCGGTCGTCTGGCAGGCGATCCCCGCGGTGCAGGCGCCGTCCACGCACGCGCCGCCGCCCACGCCGGAGCAGTCGGCGTTGGACTCGCAGGCGTAGCCCTGCGGCACGCAGGCCCCGCCCTCGCAGCTCACGTGCGGGTCCGCGGCGCAGCGGCGCCTTCCGCCCTGGCAGGTGGGCTCGCCGCCGCCGCCGCCGCCCGAGCCGCCCTCGCCGCCGTCCTCGATCGGCACGCAGGTGCCGGTGATGAGGTCGCAGCGCTCGTCGATCGGGCAGTCGTCGTCGGAGCGGCAGCCGGAGACGATGCAGGCGCCGGTGAACGGGTCGAGGGTCTCGCCGTCGGCGCAGGTCGGCGGCGGCTCCTCGCCGGGGATGATCTGCACCTGATCCTCCCCGCACGCCGCGAGCGCGACCGCGAGGACGGGTACGACGAGGTACGAGCGCGACATGGCGGAGCACCCTCCCCCGCTGCCGCGGCTGCGGCAGGGAGACGACCGGAACGACGGGCGAAAAAGGCGCGGAGTATAGCGGCGGCGTCCAGAAGGGGGAAGGGTCGCCCGCCTGCCCGCCGCCGGCGGTCGCGCGGACGGCGCGCCCACGTCTCCCTACATCTCGAGCTTCTCGAACTCGAGGTCGAGATCGTCGAGCGACTCCGCCTCCTTCGGCGGGGCGCCGACCACGGTGCGATCGAAGTCCATGTCCGCGGCCGGCGGCGGCGGCGGGGCGGGCTTCGGCGCAGGCGCCCGCGGCACTGCGGCGGTCGCGCCGGTCGCCGGACGCGGCGCGACCGCCGGCTTCGGGACGGCGACGTTCGTCCTCGGCGGGATCGGCGTCGTGCCGGGGATGGTGCGGTCGAGGCTGTCGGCCGGCTCGGGCGCCGGGCGGACGCCGGTGGCCGGCGACGCCCCGCCCGCCTTGGCCTTGATCCGGGCGAGCTCGAGCTCGGCGACCTTGAGCGCCTTGGTCTTCTCCTGCAGCGCGGCCTGCAGCCGGCCGACCTCGGTGGCGCGCTGCGACTCGCGCCGCTCGAGCTCCGCCTTGTGCCGCGACAGCGTCTCGGTGAGCTCGCGGGTCACCCGCTCCTCCGCCTCCTTCTTGTCGCGGAGCGCGGCGGTCAGCTTGCCGGTCACCTCGAGCACCTTCGCCTCGGCGGCGCCGAGCTTCTGGTGCGCCTCCCGCTCGATCCGCGAGCGGGCGGCGATCGCCGTCTCGAGGTGCGTCTCGAGATCCTGGATCTTCTTGGCGCGGGTCTGGCTCTGGGCGGTGAGCTCCTTCGACACCCGCTCCTTCTCGGCGATCGCCGCGGCGACCTCGGCGCGGACCTGGGCGAGGCCGGCCTCGGACCGCGCCAGCTGCGCCTTGAGCTCCTCCTCGCGGCGCCGGGCGGCGTCTCCCTGGGCGACGGCCTGCTGCGAGGCCTCCTGCGCCTTCGCCTCGGCGCGGGCCACCGCCCCGCGGGCGTCGCGCTCGAGCTGGGCGCGGACCTTCTCGGCCTCCCCGAGCCGCGTCCCGAGATCGGCGGCGGCGGCGGCGCGGGCGGCGAGCTCCTCGCGGAGCCGGTCGCCCTCCCCGGCGAGCTCGGCGAGCCGCGCCTGGAGGTCGGCCGCGAGCTTCTGCCGCTGCAAATCGAGCTTGGATTGCATCAATCCGAGCG
>CAZDGH010000116.1:13807-14490 GCA_964504805.1 uncultured Myxococcales bacterium
GCCGCTCGGCCTCGGCCTGCTTGAGCTTGCCGTCGAGGACGCGCGCCGCCTCGGTGCGCTGCGCCACCTCGCGGGTGAGCTGCTCCTCGCGCCGCTGCTTCTCGGCGGCGAGGGCCGCGAGCTTGCGCTCGGTCTCGGCCGCCGCGGCGCCGCGCTTCTCGAGCTCGCCGCGCCACGACTGCTCCTTGGCGGCCAGCTCGTGGCGGAGCGTCTCGAGCTCGTTCTCGAGGTCCGCGGCGCGGTTCGACGACTCGGCGAGCTGCTGGGTCACCTGCGCGTCGCGATCGGCGTGGGCCGCGCGGACGTCGCCGAGCTCGTCCTCGAGCCGCTGGATCTCGGCGCGCGCCGAGGCGAGCTCGCCCCCGAGGGCCTCCTCGCTCCGCTGCTTCTCGGCGACGAGCTGCGCGAGCTCCTCCTCGAGCTGCGCCTTCCCGGAGCGCAGCGCGGCGAGGTCCGCCTCGCGATCGGAGAGCTTCGCCCCGAGCTCGGTCGCCTTGGCGCCGAGGGCGGCGAGCTGCCGCAGCTTCTCGTCGAGCTCGGCGCCGAGCTTCTCCTCGGAGGCGCGCTTGGCGTCGCCGAGCCGCGCCAGCTCGCCGGAGAGCTGCTCGCCACGGGCGAGCGCCTCGGCGAGCTCGCCGCGCACGCCCTCGAGCTCCGCGGCGCGCTCGGCGTGCGCCTGCTGC
>CAZDGH010000117.1:0-14141 GCA_964504805.1 uncultured Myxococcales bacterium
GCCCGCGGGCGGCAGCGGGAGGTCCCGGCGCGGCGCAAGGCGAAGGAGCGGCCGGTGCTCGCGCTGGCGGCGGCCTACGCGGAGCGCGGCGGCAAGGTGCTGCTCGCGCGGCGCGGCGACGAGGGGCTGTTCGCGTCGATGTGGGAGCTGCCCACCGCGGAGCTCGCGCCCGGCGACGAGCCGCGCGAGGCCCTCGCGCTCGTGCTCCGGGAGCGGCTCGGCCTGCGCGCCGCGCCGGGCGAGGCGCTCGGCACCGTGGAGCAGACGCTCACCCACCGCGAGCTGAAGCTCGCGCTCTACCGGGTGGAGCTGCCGGCGCGGTTCCGGCCGCGGGCGCTCGCGTCGTACGGCGCCGCCGCGCTCGCCGATCCGGCGGATCCGCCGGGCGGGCTCTCCTCGGTGACGAGGAAGGCGCTCGCGGCGGTGCGCGGCAGGTAGGCGCCCGCGTCGCGTGCGGCACGGACGCGGGCGTTCCTATGGCGGCGCGGCCTCCGCGGGCTGCGCGACCTCGCGCTTCGGCGGCCGCCGCCGCGACCGCGACGTCCGCGCCGGCACGACCAGGACGCTCACCGGCGAGCCGAGCAGGACCGCCCGCGCCACCGAGCGCGACCAGACGCGCTCGAGCGCCCGCCGCTGGCCGGTGCCGGTCGCCACGAGGCCACAGGCGCGCTCGCCGGCGAGGGCGAGCAGCTCGGTCGGCACGTCGCCGAAGCGGATCGCCGCCCCGACCTCGACGCGGCAGCCGGCGAGCTTCGCCCTCGCGCGCGACTCGAGCCGCTCGGCGAGCCCCTCGGGCGGCGCCGGCGCCCGCGACGGATCGCGGCGGCGCGGGAGCGGCAGCACGTGGGCGGCGGTGACGTCGCAGGCGCCGACCTCGGCGAGCCCGCGCAGCGCCCCGAGGACGTCGTCGGTGGCCGGGGTGTCGTCGTCGCCGAGCACGACCCGGAGCGGGCTCTGCCCGACGAGCCAGCCGGCGAGGGCGGGATCGAAGCGGAGCGCCAGCACCGGCGCCGGCGAGTAGTGCGCCACCTGCTCGGTGGTGCTGCCGAGCCGGAGGCGATCGGGCTCGCGCCGCCGCGAGAGGCCGATCACCAGGACGTCGTCCTCGGCCTCGAGCGCCGCGAGCAGCGCGCGGTAGGGCGGGCCCTCGGCCAGCCGCGCCTCGATCGACGCGCCGGCGGCGCGGAGCCTCGCCTCCTCGGCGACGAGGAGCGCCCGCGCCCGCTGCGCCTCGCCCTCGTGGGCGTGCACGAGGACCAGCTCGCGGCCGAGCCGCGACGAGAGCGTCGCCGCGAGCTCCGCCGCGTTCCTCGAAGCGGCAGAGAAGTCGGTCCCCACCACGAAGCGCATGCGGCCCCCGTGGAGGCAGCGTGGCGACGGCGGCCGCCCGGAGCAACGCGCCCGCCCGCCCGCGGCTAGAGCGGCCAGACGAGCGGGATGAGCCAGGTGAACAGGGCGAGGAGCGCGAGCGTGAGCGGCGTCCCCGCGCGCAGGAAGTCGGAGAAGCGGTAGTGGCCGGGGCCGAAGACGAGCGCGGCGGACGGCTCGAGCGGCGTCACGAACGAGCACGAGCCCGCGAGGCAGGTGGCGATCGCGAACGGCCGCGGCGCGAGCCCGAGGTCCTCGGCCAGGTGCACCGCCACCGGCAGCACCACCAGCGCCGCGGCCTGGTTGCTCATCGGCGCCGAGAGGGCGACGGTCAGCGTCATCACCAGGAAGAGCACGCCCCGAGGGCCGAGCGTGCCCGCGAGCGGCACCAGCCACTCGGCGACGAGCGCGCCGGCGCCGCTCTTCTCCATGGCGGCGCCGAGCGAGAGCAGCGAGCCGACGAGGAGCACCACCCGCCACTCGACGCGGAACGCGTCGCCGGCGTCGACGCAGCGGGTGGCGATCATCGCCAACATCCCGAGCAGCCCCGCGATCGCCGGCGGCACCAGGCCGGCGCCGGCGGCCCCGACCGAGAGCGCGAACAGGAGCAGCGCGAGCGCCGCCTTCCGGTAGCGCGGCGGCAGGTAGCTCTCGCTGCCGAGGATCGAGAGGAGCCCGCCGTCCTCGAGTTCGCGGAGGCGATCGGCGGGGCCGCTCAGGAGCAGCACGTCGCCGGCCGCGAGGTGGACGTCGCCGACCGAGCGCGCGCCGACCACCGGGTGCACGCCGGCCTCGACGCCGGCCGGGTGCCGGTGCACGGCGAGGGCGTGGAGGCCCAGGCGCTCGGCGAAGCGGAACTCGCGCACCGTGCGCCCGGCGAGCGGCGAGTGCGCCGGCAGGTACGCCTCGGCGAGCACGGTGCGCCCGCCGCGGGCCGACGGAGGCAGGAGCAGCTCCGCCTGGAGCACCAGGCTGCGCAGGTCGCGGACGCGGAGCAGCTCGCGGCGGCTGCCGCGGAGGAAGAGCCGGTCGCCCACGGCGATCGCGCCGGCGGAGGCCGGCGGGATCCAGCGCTCGTGCCGGACGATGCCGAGCAGCTCGAGGCCGAGGGCGGGGCCGAGATCGGCGTGGGCGCGGCCGGCGAGGCGCGAGCCGGCGGGCACCACCGCCTCGGTGACGAAGGCGCGCTGGCCGATCGGCGGGTCGAGGCGCTCGCGATCCGCGGCGGGGAGCAGGAGGTGCCGGGTGGCGACGATCGAGGCGATGCCGAGCAGCGCCGCCGGGAGCCCGACCGGCGCGAGCTCCGCGAACCCGAGCGGCGGCATCCCGAGCTCGATCATCGCGGCGCTGACCACGAGGTTCGTCGAGGTGCCGAAGAGGAGCACCATGCCGCCGAGCATCGACGCGTACGCCATCGGCAGGAGCACGCGGCTCCGCGGGATCCCGGCCCGGGCCGCCGAGGCCGACGCCACCGGCAGGAACGCCGCGGTCACCGCGGTGTTCGAGGCGATCGAGGAGAACGCCGCCACGGTGCCGAGGAGGCCGACGAGCAGCGACTTCTCGCCGAGACCTCGCACCAGCGCCGCCCGCCGGCCGACGAGCTGCATCACCCCGGTGGCCGCCAGCCCCTGGGTCATCGCCAGGAGCGTGAAGATGAAGATCACCGTCTCGTGGGAGATCCCGGCGAAGGCCTCGGCGGGTGTGAGCACGCCGGTGATCGCCAGCCCCGCGATCAGCGCCAGCGAGGCGACCTCGAGGGGCACCTTCTCCCAGGCGAACATCGCCATCGCCAGGACGACGAGGGCGAGGACGATGGCCGGCTCCACCGCGGGAGGTTGGGGGCTCGCCTGCCCGCCCACACCCCTTCGCGAGAGGTCGCCCCCGACGAGCCGCCCCCGGGCCCGGGCGGTACCGTAGGAACCTCCCCGGCGCTCGCGACTCCTGTCCGGGTGGAGGTCACGTGGAAGCGCCCGAGCTGCACGACGACGAGCTGGTCCGCCGCGTAAGGGGCGGAGATCGCTCGGTGTTCCCGGTGCTGGTCCGCCGCCATAACGGCCGGCTGTACCGCGCCGCCCGCGCCATCCTGAAGGACCCGGCCGAGGCCGAGGACGTCGTCCAGGACGCCTGGGTGCGCGCCTACGAGGCGCTCCCCGGGTTCGAGGGCCGCGCGCCGTTCGCGTCGTGGCTCGCCCGCATCTGCGTCCACGAGTCGCTGGCGAGGCTCCGGAAGCGGCAGCGCGTCGAGCCGACGGAAGAGGAAGGGGAGCGGCACATGGGCACCGCCGAGGTCGATCCCGAGCGACGCGCCGCCGCGCGCGAGCTCACCGGGCTGGTCGAGAAGCTGGTCGACGACCTGCCGGAGCACTACCGGCTGGTGTTCGTGCTCCGCGCGGTCGAGGAGCTGTCGGTGGCCGAGGTCGCCGGGGAGCTCGCGGTGGAGGAGGACACGGTGAAGTCGCGCTTCCACCGGGCGCGGAAGCTCCTGCAGGAGCGGATCCTCGAGCGGGTGGAGCCGGGGCTCGAGCACGCGTTCGAGCTGCACCTGTCCCGCTGCGACCGGATCGTGGAAGGCGTGCTGGCGCGCATCGACGCGCTCGAGGCGAGGAGGACCGATGCGGACCGCTGACGCGCGCCGCCCGGCGCAGGACCTCGAGGTCCTGGCCGAGGCGCCGCTCCCCACCGACCACGGCACGTTCCGGATGATCGTCTTCGCGATCGCCGGCGAGCCGGGGCGGGAGCACGTGGCGCTCGTCGCCGGCGACGTGTCGGGCGACGACGTGCTGGTCCGCCTCCACTCGGAGTGCCTCACCGGCGAGGCGCTCGCCTCGCGCAAGTGCGACTGCGGCGGGCAGCTCGACCGGGCGCTCCGGCGCATCGGCCGGAAGGGCCGCGGCGTGCTGGTGTACCTCCGGCAGGAGGGCCGCGGCATCGGCCTCGCCGCGAAGATCCGCGCCTACGCGCTGCAGGCCGAGGGCGCCGACACCGTGGACGCGAACCGCCGCCTCGGCCTCCCCGACGACGCCCGGCGCTACGAGGGCGCCGCGGCGCTCCTCGGCGCGCTCGGCGTGCGCAGCGTGCGGCTCCTCACCAACAACCCCGAGAAGGTCGCGGCGCTCGCCTCGCTCGGGATCGAGGTGCGCGCCCGGGTGCCGTGCCTCGCGGCGACGACGCCCGAGAGCGCGGCGTACCTCGAGACCAAGCGCGCGCGGATGGGCCACCGGCTCCCGGGAGGCCGCCATGGGTGAGGCGCCGAAGGCCGGCGGGCCGGACCTGGCCGCGGGCGTCGACGAGTCCGCACTCGAGGACGGCAGGCCGCTCGCGGGCGTCGCCCACGGCGAGGCGGTGCTGCTGGTGAAGCTCGGCGCGAGGGTCCACGCGGTGGGCGCGACCTGCACGCACTGGGGCGTGTCGCTCTCGGGCGGGCTCGCGGCGGACGGCACCCTCACCTGCCCGGCGCACCACGCCTGCTTCGAGCTCGCGAGCGGCCGGGCCTCGGCGCCGGGGCTCGCGCCGCTGTCGTGCTTCCAGGTCGAGCGCGAGGGCGGGCGCGTGCGCGTCGGCGCGAGGCTCCCCGACCCGTCGCCGGAGCGGCGCGTCGCCGCGCCGGCGCGGGTGGTCGTCGTCGGCGCGGGGGCCGCCGGCCTCGCCCCGGCGGAGGCGCGCCGGGCCGAGGGCCACGAGGGCTCGATCGTGCTCGTCGGCCCCGAGGCGCCGTGCGACCGTCCGAACCTGTCGAAGGACTACCTCGCCGGCACCGCCGAGGAGTCGTGGCTGTTCCTCCGGAGCGCGGAGCAGCTCGCCGCGTCGGGCCTCGAGCGGATCGAGGCGCGCGCGGCCTCCATCGACCGCGCGAGCAAGGCGCGCGTGCTCGAGGACGGCCGGAGGCTGCCGTACGACGCGCTCCTCCTCGCGACCGGCGCGGAGCCGGTGGTGCCGATCCCGGCGGCGCCGGGCGCCCGGCTCCGCACGCTGCGCACCGTGGAGGACGCCCGCGCGCTCGCCGCCGGGGCGGCCGCCGGCGGGACGATCGCCATCGTCGGCGCCGGGTTCCTCGGGCTCGAGGCCGCCTCGGCGCTGCGCTCGCGCGGCCTCGAGGTCACGGTGATCGCGCCCGACGAGGTGCCGCTCGGCCGCGTCCTCGGGCCTCGCGCCGGCGCGCGCCTCGCGCGGCTGCACGAGGCCTCCGGCGTGCGGCTCCGGCTGGCGACGCGCGTCGAGGGGCTCGAGGCCGGCGGCGTGCGCCTCGCCGACGGCGCGCTCGAGCCGGCGTCGCTCGTCCTCGTCGCCACCGGCGTGCGGCCCTCGACCTCGCTCGCCGAGGCCGCCGGGCTCGCCGTGCAGGACGGCGTCGTGGTCGACGGTCGCCTCCGCACCTCCGATCCGGCGATCTTCGCCGCGGGCGACGCGGCGCGGTTCCCCGATCCGCGCGGCGGCGGGGAGACGCTCCGGGTCGAGCACTGGGCCGTGGCGCAGCGGCTGGGCGCGCACGCGGCGCGCTCGATCCTCGGCGCCGGGGCGTCGTTCGCGGAGGTGCCGTTCTTCTGGACGACGCAGCACGGCCTCACCGTCCGCTACGTCGGCCACGCCGCGCGCTGGGATCGGGCCGACGTCGCCGGCGACCTCGACGCGCTCGACGCGGCGATCGCGTACCGGCGTGGCGGCCGCACCCTCGCGGTGGCGACGTTCGGCCGGGAGCGGACCTCGCTCGAGGCCGAGCGTGCGCTGCGCCGCGGCGACGAGGCCGCGCTCGCGGCGCTGGTGCCGCCCGAGCGCTGACGGATCAGCGCACCACGGTCACCGGCACCGGCGAGCGGTGCACGATCCCGTCGCTCACCGAGCCGAGCACCCAGCGGCCCATCGCCGACAGGCCGCGCGTGCCGGTGACCACCAGATCGGCCTGCCAGCGCTTCGCCTCGGCGCACACCTCGCCGACCGGATCGCCGACGAGGAGCACCGCGCGGTGGCCCGGCGCCTCCTTCGCCGCGGCGGCGAGGGTCTCCTCGGCCTTGTCGCGGTTCGCGTCCACCCACTCCTTCTGCTCGACCGCGAGGGTCTCGACCGGCGAGACCTGCGGCGGCTGCAGCACGTGGAGCAGCGTCACCTCGCCGCCGAGCTGCCCGGCGAGCTCCACCGCGAGCCGCACGGCCTTCCTCGCGCCGTCCGAGCCGTCGACCGCCACCAGGATCCTCCGCACCATCGCTCGCTCTCCTTGCCCGTACCCGGGGCCGATGCGCACCCCGTGCCAGCGCGGAAGGCGCGCCAGGCACCGCTCGGTGCACGCGGCGGGCGCAGCCGGTGCGCCGGCGGCGCAGGGCCTGCGGCTCCCGTCAGGGTGCGGCGCCCCGGTACGCCTCGGCGGGCAGCCGCCACGGCAGCCGGAGGTCGAGCGGCACCACCGCGACGCTCGCCGCGGTGCGGGCGAGGACCGCGCCCGAGACCGTCCCCTCGAGCACGCGGCCGAGGCCGGTCCGCCGGTGCGAGCCCACCGCCACGAGGTCGGCGTCGATCCGCTCCGCCTCCTCGACCACCTCGAGGTCGGTCCGCCGCGTGCGCGCGAGCACCCGGGCCTCGAGGTCGGAGCCCGCCGGCAGCGCCACCCGCGCCCGGCGCGCGAGGGCGCCGCGCACCTCGGCGAGCGCGCGGCTGCCGGGCCGCGGCTCGACGAGCTGCAGGACCCGCACGTCGCACGGCCCCGCCCGGGCGAGCCAGCGGGTGAAGTCGAGCGGCGCGAAGCCCGGTTCGCTCCCGTCCACCGCGGCGAGGAGGCGCAAGGGGCGGCGGCCGGCGAGCCACGGACCGAACCGCTCGCCCTGCCGCACCACCAGCACCGGCGCCGGCGCGATGGTGACGGCGCGCTCGGCGGTGCTGCCGACGAAGAAGCGGCTCGGGAGCCCGCGGCCGGTGGCGCCGACGACGAGCAGCTCCGCCTCGGCGGGATCGGCGACGCTGGCCAGCAGCTCGGCCGGGTCTCCGCGCTGCAGCACCTCCTCGACCGCCACGCCGGCGCGCCGCAGGCGCTCGCCCTCGGCGAGGAGCCGCACCCTCGCCTCGCGGCGTACCCGGCGCCCCACCCGGTCGCCGCCGCGGGGGCGCTCTTCCACCACGTGGAGGAGGACGAGCGTGCAGCCGAGCGAGCGCGCGAGCCGCGCCGCGAGGTCCACCGCGGCGCCCGCCGCCGGCGAGAAGTCGGTGCCTGCCAGGATCGACACGTCGCCCCTCCTCCGCGGCGCTCGCCCGCCCGCACCTCCACGTTGGCCATCGCGGCGCGACCTGACCGCGATCATCACGGTGGGAGTTTGATCCGCGGTCAAAGGGCCTACGGAAGAGCGGGCACGCCCTGGGAGCGGGGGCGCCCGACCGCCGGAGGCCTACGTGGGCGACAGGAAGGACGTCACGCAGTCGCGCCGCTGGCTGCTCCTCGCGGCCTCGAGCCTCGTCGTCGCCGGCCTGCTCGCGCTGGTGCTGACGCTGGCGCGGATGCCGCCGCTCGACCGCCTCCTGCCCGACCCGCTGCTCTTCCGGCGGGCGCTCGTGGTCCACGTCGACCTCTCGCTGGTGGTGTGGTTCTACAGCTTCGCCGCCGCGCTCTTCTCGCTGCTCCCCGCGGCCGGCGCGCGCTCGCCGCTCTCGGCGGCCGCGCCGTTCGTGGCGCTCTTCGGCGTCTTCCTGCTGGTCGGCTCGGCGGCGGTGCCGGGCGCCGCGCCGATCCTCTCGAACTACGTGCCGGTGATCGATCACCCGCTGTTCTTCGCCGGGCTCGGCGCGATCGGCCTCGGCCTCCTCCTCGCCTTCGTCGACCCGCGGCTGCTCGCCGGTCGCGAGGAGCCGGGCGGCCCGGCGGCGCCGCCGTGCGAGGTGCGCCCCGGCCTCCGGGCCGCGGCGCTCGCGGTGATCGTCGCGCTCCTCACCATCTTCGCCTCGTGGCTCGCCACGCCCACCTGGATCGACCGCGCCGCCTACTTCGAGGTGCTGTTCTGGGGCGGCGGCCACGTGCTGCAGGTCGCCAGCGAGGCGGCGATGGTCGCCCTCTGGCTGTGGCTCCTCCGCGGCGCGCGCGGCAGGCCGGTGCTCCCGCGCGCGGCGACGGCGGTGCTGTTCGGCCTGCTCCTCGCGCCGGTGCTGGTGGCGCCGGTGCTGGCGCTGCGCGGGACCCTCGACGGCGCCTACCGGGTCGGGTTCACGCGGCTGATGCAGTGGGGCATCTTCCCGGTCGTCTCGGTCTTCCTCGTCGCCTGCGCCGTCGCGGTCGTCCGCGCGCGCCGCGAGGGCCGGCTGCCCTCCTTCGGCGACGCCCGCCTGCTGGCGTTCTTCGGCAGCGCCGGGCTCACCGTCCTCGGCTTCGTGCTCGGCGCGCTCATCCGCGGCTCGAACACCATGGTGCCGGCGCACTACCACGCGGCGATCGGCGCGGTGACGTGCGTGTTCATGGGCGCGACCTACGGGCTGCTCGGCCCGCTCGGGCTCGCCACGCCGCGCGGCCGGCTCCGCGCGATCGCGCGGGTGCAGCCGCTCGTCTACGGCGTCGGGCAGTCGGTGTTCGCCCTCGGCTTCGGCATCGCCGGCGCGCACGGCATGGGCCGCAAGGTCTACGGCGCGGAGCAGGCGGCGCGCGGCCTGCCCGAGACGATCGGGCTCGTGGTGATGGGGGTCGGCGGGCTCGTGGCGGTCGCGGGCGGCCTCGCCTTCCTCGTGGTGGTCATCGACGCGTGGCGGCGCGCCCCCGCCCGCACGGAGCGGGCGCTGCCCGCGGACAGGAGCGACTCGTGGCATCCGACGAGCGAAAGCATCCCCTCCAGAAGCTGATGGACAACCCCTGGCTCCTCCTCGCCCTCGGGATCCTGATCCCGGCGCTCTCGTACGCGGCGTGGGGCTGGATCGAGCTCGCCAAGGTCGCACCCGCGAAGCTCCCGTGAGGACCGCATGAGCATCCACGTACCCGAGCGAGGCTGGCTGAAGGCGCCCACCGGCGCGGAGCGCACCTGGATCGGGCTCGCGCTCGCCTGGTGCGTCGTCCTGTCGCTGGCGATGCCGTACTGGCACTTCAAGGGCAAGCAGAACTCCACCGGCGAGGCGTACTCGGTGACGCCGCTCCAGTTCATGGAGCGCGTCAACTCGTTCGTCGCCCAGCACAAGGTCGGCGAGGAGAAGGGCATCGCCATCGTCGAGCCGCCGCCCGGCGGCGACGCCTACCTCCTGGCGCGGATGTGGGCCTGGTACCCGATCATCAAGCTGAAGAAGGGCCAGACCTACCGGCTGCACGTGAGCGCCGCCGACCTGCAGCACGGCTTCTCGCTCCTGCCCATGAACATGAACTTCCAGGTGCTGCCCGGCTACGACCACGTCCTCACGGTCACGCCGACGGACACCGGCGAGTTCTCCATCGTCTGCAACGAGTTCTGCGGCATCGGCCATCACCAGATGACCGGAAAGATCCAGGTGGAGTAGCCATGTCCTCCCTTCCTCTCGACCTCCCCGTCGCGGACGCCCCGGCGTCGCGCCCGGTCAAGGGCAACCACGCCGCCGGCAACGTGCGCAGCTGCGACACCACCGGGCTGCCGGTGTGCCTCACCGCGCAGACGTTCATCCGCCTGCACGCGGTGGCGGCCGTGGTCTTCCTGCTCGTCGGCGCGATCGCGGCGCTCCTGATCGCCCTGACGCGCTGGCCCGCCGTCCACCTGCTCGATCCGGTCTGGTACTACCGGCTCGTCACGGCGCACGGCATCAACATGCTGATCTTCTGGATCATCTCCCTCGAGATCGCGATCCTCTACTTCGCCTCGACGACGCTGCTGAACTCGCGGCTGTTCTCGAAGGGCATGGCGTGGACCGCCTTCGTGATGATGGCGGTAGGCGCGATCATGACCGACGTGATCGTCCTGGGGACCTCGCAGGGCGACGTGATGATGACGTCGTACGTGCCGCTGCGGGCGCACCCGGCCTTCTACGGCGGACTGCTGCTCTTCGCGGTCGGCGCGCTCATCGGCGTCTTCAATTTCTTCGGGACGCTCTACATCGCCAAGCGCGACCACACCTACGAGGGCTCGGTCCCGCTGGTGACCTTCGGCGCGACCGCGGCGGCGATCATCGCGGTGGTGGCGATCCTCCACGGCGCGGTGGCGCTGGTGCCGACCTTCCTCTGGTCGCTCGACCTCGTCCCCGCCCCCGACGCCGCCTGGTACCGGCTGATGTGGTGGGGCCTCGGCCACCAGTCGCAGCAGATCAACGTCTGCGCCATGGTCTCGGTCTGGTACTTCCTGGCCGCGCTCACCACCGGCGCCAAGCCGCTCAACCAGGCGGTCTGCCGCGGCGCGTTCGTCCTCTACATCCTCTTCATCAACCTGGCCTCGGCGCACCACCTCCTCGTGGACCCGGGCGTCTCGGCCGGCTGGAAGATCTGGAACACCAGCTACGCGATGTACCTCGCGGTGCTCGCCTCGATGATCCACGGCTTCACCGTGCCGGCGTCGGTGGAGGTCGCGCTCCGCAAGCAGGGGCACAAGAAGGGGCTGTTCGGCTGGCTGGCGGCGGCGCCGTGGAAGAACCCGGGCTTCTCGGCGTTCTTCCTCAGCCTCGCCATCTTCGGCTTCATCGGCGGGATCACCGGCGTGACCCTCGGCACCCAGCAGATCAACATCATCGCCCACAACACGCTGCGCATCCCGGGCCACTTCCACGCCACCGTGGTCGGCGGCACCAGCCTCGCCTTCATGGGGCTCGCCTACTACGTCGTCCCGCTCATCTTCCAGCGCGAGTACCCGCTCAAGGCGCTCGCCCGCTGGCAGCCGTACCTGTTCGGCGGCGGCATCGTCCTGATGTCGATGGGCATGAGCTTCGCCGGCTCCTACGGCGTGCCTCGGCGGCACTGGGACGTGGAGTTCACCGGCGCCCAGTTCTCCGCCGGCTTCGACGCCGGCGCGCACCTCTGGCTCGGGCTCCTCGGCGTCGGCGGCACCATCGCCTTCATCGGGCTGCTCGTCTTCATCCTCCTCACCGTCTGGGCGGTCTTCCTCGGCAAGTCGAACGCCGGGCGGAAGATGGAAGCCTGGTAAAGCGAGACATCCCCATGTCCGAGAAGAACCTGAAGGAGCAGCTCGCGCAGGAGCACACGCACGACGCGGACGACCACCACGCGCCGGGCACGATGGTGCTCGTCATCCTCCTGCTCGTCTCGTTCGCCGTGTACTACTTCGCCAACTGGAAGGCGCTCGCGGACGTCTGGCACGTCCGCTGACGTCGAGGAAGGTCCCCCCGTGCTCGCGCTCCTCGGCAGGCTCCAGCGGCTCCTCGCAGGCGGCAGGTTCGCGGTCTTCGGCATCGCGCTGCTGACCGCGTACCTCGCCCTCCTCGTCGCCATGCTGGCGATGCCGGTGGGCGAGGACGCGCTGGGGCGCTTCGCCGAGGAGTTCAAGACCTGGTGCTTCGGGTACGACCCGGCGACCGGCGCGATGGAGCCGGTGATGATCGCCATGCTGCTCGGCGAGCCGGCGGGGCTGGCGCTGGTGGTGACCGCGATCTGGTGGGGGCCGATCCGGGAGGCGCTGGCCAGGCCGCGGACCCTCGCGGGCCCGGTGGTCGCGGCGCTCTCGATCGTCCTCGCCGGCGCCGCCTCGGTCGGGGCGCTGGCCGAGGGCCCGGAGTCCGGCGAGCTGCCGTTCCCCGCCGACCGGCTGCGCACCGCCCACGAGCCGCCGCCGGTGGCGCTGGTGGACCACACCGGCGCGCCGCTCTCGCTCGAGGCGCTGCGCGGCAAGGTGGTGATGGTCACCGGCGTCTACGCGAGCTGCAGCCAGGCCTGCCCGATGATCCTGGCGCAGGCGAAGCGGTCGCTCGAGGCGCTCTCGCCCGGAGCGCGGGAGGACGTGGTGGTGGTGGCGGTCACGCTCGATCCGTCGCGCGACACGCCCGAGGTGCTCGCGAAGCTCGCCGCGGCGCAGGGCGTGTCCGCGCCGGCCTGGCGCCTCGCCTCCGGCGATCCCGCCGCCGTGGAGCGCACCCTCGACGCCTTCGGCTTCTCGCGGAGCCGCGATCCCGAGACCGGCGTCATCGATCACGCCAGCCTGTTCCTCGTGCTCGACCGCGGCGGGAAGATCGCCTACCGGTTCACCCTCGGCGAGCGGCAGGAGCGCTGGCTCGAGTCGGCGCTCGAGCTGCTCGCCGCGGAAGGCGCGGCGCGGTCGTGAGCGCCCGGCCGATCGGCGCCACCCGCCCGGACCCGCCGGTCCGCGGCGGCGGCTTCCTCGCGCTCGGGGACCGCGCGCTCGGGGCCTTCGAGGCGCTCTCCGACAAGCTCGTGCCGCGGTCGTGGAACCCGATCGCCAACGCCGGCGCGGTGGCCAACGCGACCTTCCTCGTGGCCTGCGTGACCGGGGTGCTGCTCCTCGTCTGGTACAGCTCCTCGGTGCACTTCGCCCACGCCTCGGTCCTCGCCATGGACGCGGCGCCGTGGACCTCCGGCCTGGTGCGCTCGCTCCACCGGTACTCGTCGGACGCCTGCGTGCTGTTCGTGCTCCTGCACGCGACCCGGATCTTCTTCTCGGCC
Organism: uncultured Myxococcales bacterium; assembly: GCA_964504805.1. GTDB lineage: Bacteria > Myxococcota > Myxococcia > Myxococcales > Vulgatibacteraceae > CAZDGH01. The sequence goes on from CAZDGH010000117.1 coordinate 12,908, forward strand.
CGCTTCTCCGGCGCGCGCTGGCTCGCCTGGGTCACCGGCGTCGCCGCGGCGGCGCTGCTCTGGCTCGTCGGCTGGCTCGGGTACTGGCTCGTCTGGGACGTGCGCGCCCAGTCGATCGCCACCGGCTCCGCGAAGCTCGTCGACGTGCTCCCGATCTTCGCCGACCCGCTCTCGCGCTCGTTCCTCGCCGACGCGGCGGTGCACAGCCTGCTGTTCTTCGTGGTGTTCTTCGCCCACATGCTGCTGCCGCTGGCGATGGCGGTGCCGCTCTGGCTCCACATCACCCGGCTCTCGCGGCCGCGCTTCCTCCCGGGCCGCGCGCTCTGGGGCTTCGTGCTGGTGGCGCTGGTCGCCGCGTCGCTGCTCCACCCGGCGACCGCGGCGGAGCCGGCGCGGATGGCGGCGGCGCCTGGGCCGATGGAGATCGACGGCTTCTACCTGGCGGCGCTCGGGCTCACCGACCGGCTCGGCGGCGGCGCGCTCTGGGCGCTCAGCCTCGTCGGGCTGGTGATCGCGCTGTCGGTGCCGTGGGCCCTCGCCCGCGGCCGCGCCGCGGCGGCGGTCGTCGACACCAGCAAGTGCAACGCCTGCAAGCGCTGCGTCGAGGACTGCCCGTACGACGCCATCCGGATGGTCCCGCGGGACGACGGTCGGCAGTGGGACGGGATGGCGAGGATCGATCCCGATCGCTGCGTCGGCTGCGGCGTCTGCACCGGCGCCTGCGACTCCTCGGCGATCGGCCCGCCGGCGCTCTCGGTCCCGACGCTGCGCCACCGCCTCGAGGCCTGGCTCGACGCGGCGCCGGCGGGCTCGGAGGGGGTGGCGTTCGTCTGCGCCTCGTCCGCGGGCCGCGCGCTGGCGGTGGACGAGGCGACCGGCGCGTGCGCGGAGCTCCCCGGCTACCGGGTGGTGGCGGTGCCGTGCACCGGCTGGGTGCACGCGCTCACCCTGGAGCGGGCGCTCAAGCACGGCGCGAAGGCGGTGCTGGTGGCGGCGTGCGGCCCGGTGGAGCCGACCTACCGCGACGGCGGCGAGCTCACCCAGCTGCGCATCGAGGGCAAGCGCGAGCCGTTCCTCCGCGCCGACAAGGTCGATCCCGGCAAGGTCCGGTTCGTCTCGTTCGGCCCGGGCCGGCTCCCGGCGCTCCGCGCGGAGGCGTCGCGGCTCCTGGCGGCGGCGACGCCCGCGCCCCGGCCGCGACCGCTCGCGGCGCGGCTCGCCGGCGGCGCGGTCG
>CAZDGH010000118.1:0-14031 GCA_964504805.1 uncultured Myxococcales bacterium
GAGCGACGGCAGCCCCGCGAGCGCGAGCGACGGACCGAGCGCGAGGAGCCCGCCGAGGAGCGACGCCGCGCCGGCGACCTGCGGCGCCCGGCCCGCGGTGCCGGTGGCGACGTAGCCGTAGGCGACGGCGCCGATGCCGGCGGCGAGGGCGGCCAGGCTCGCGAACGAGGCCCACGGGTCGAGCGGTCCCTCGGGGATCGCGCCGGCGGGGACCGGGCCGAGGAGCCGGAACCCGCCCGCGTAGAGCGCGCACGCGAGCGCGGCGGCGCCGGCGAAGCGCCGATCGCCGGGCTCGGCGCCGGCCGCGGCCTCGACGATCGCCTGCGCGGCGGCGCCCACCCCGAGCACCACGGTGGCGGCGCCGGCGAGGCCCGCGGCGAGGAGCCAGCGGAGCCACGACCACGGCGGCTGCAGCTGCGCCACCGCGAGCAGCGCCACGGTGAGGACGCCGCCGAGCAGGACCGCGAGCCTCATCGCTTCCCGAAGACGCTCGCCTCGAGCGTCATCACCAGCAGGTTCGAGACCGCGTGCACGACGACGCCGGGCACGATCGAGCCGGTGCGCTCGCGGAGCCAGCCGAACAGGAGCGCCGGGAAGAAGACGCCGAGGCGCCAGACGTGGAGCTCGCCGAGGTGGCCGAGGGCGAAGAGCGCCTGGGTCGCGAAGAAGTAGGCGCCCATCGGCACGCCGAGGAGCGCCTTGCCGGTGCGGCCCCAGGCCCGGGCGAGCCTCGTCTGCAGCCACCCCCGGTAGAAGAACTCCTCGGGCAGCGCCACCACCAGGAACTGGTCGAGGACGTGGAGCCACAGCCGGTCGGGGAACCGCAGCTCGACGCCGACGCCGTGGCCGCCGCTCCGGTACGGCGCCAGGAAGCGGCGGGCCTCCGGCGGCAGCGCGTCGAGGAGCTCGAGGAACACGAAGAAGCCGCCGATCGCCAGCGGCACCAGGAGCGCCGAGACGCCGAGGCCCCAGGCGAGGTCGCGGCGGAAGGTGGCGGCGGCCGCCTTCGACGTCCACGGCCACGGCGGCGTGGCGTAGTCGTCGACCTCCTCGCCGCCCTTCCGGATCCGCCAGCCCGGCAGGTAGAGGAACAGCACCGCGGCGACGGCCTTCGCCTGCCCGGCGAGGAAGGGGATGACGAAGCCGGCGAGCTTCGCGGCGACGAGCCCGGCGAAGGCGGCGGCCCAGATCGAGAGGGCCTCGCGGACGATGAAGGCGCGCTCGGGCGCGGGCGCGGGCGCGGCGCCCGCGGGGGTCTCGCTGCCCGCCATGGGAGCGAGAGCCTACCCTGCGGGCGCTCGTCCGTGTTGGTACACTTCGCGGCGCTCACCGCTCCGGGAGGGACCGTGCGCCGTCGAAACCCGCTCGCTCCGCTCGTCCTCGCGCTGCCCTGGCTCACGGGCTGCGGCCTGTGCGAGCAGCTCACCGCGACCCGCGTCGTCTCCGCGAGCCTCGTCTCGACGCCCGAGCTGCCGAACCTCGACCCGACCTCGACCGAGGGGCCGACGATCCCGTCGAAGATCCTGGTGCAGGTGATCTACGGCAACCTCGCCAACGGCCTCTCCGGCGACGCCGAGCCGGTCGAGGGCGCGAAGATGCGCCTCGTCTTCCCCGAGCAGCCCGACGGGCTCCTGCTGGCGCCGGATCCCGAGGTGCCGGGGACGTACTGCCTCGTCTCCGACGCGCCGACGGCGGAGTCGCCGTGCGCGGGCGCCTCGGATCCGCGGCTCACCTACCTCGTCGACCAGGAGTACCGCCTGGAGATCACCGACGAGGGCTCGGACGACACCCAGGTGATGCGGGTGACCGCGCCGACGTCGGGCGGCGACCTCGACGCGTCGACGGCGCAGGAGCAGGCGCGCGGCGCGGACCTCTCGCTCACCCACCCGGATCCGGAGAACCTCGCGTTCATCACCGTGACGCGCTTCCCGGATCCCGCGAGCGGCTGCGCGATCACCGACCCGGCCGAGATCGGCGCGATCACCTACACGAACACGCCGGTCGACCTCGAGGACGTGAAGGCGATCATCCAGGACGACGGCGCGTGGCACGAGGACCCGATGGTCGTGCCGGGCGCCGAGGCGTTCCCCGACTGCGGCCTCTACATCCTCACCCTGAGCACCATGGCCCGCGGCCAGGCGGAGACGACGAACCTCTTCATCGGCTCGCAGTTCTTCGCCGGGCAGTCGGTGGCGGCGCAGTACCGGGTCCGCTAGGCGAACCGCAGGTCGAGCGCCACCCGGCCCTCGAGCTTCAGCAGGAGCAGGTGGCCGGTGAAGAGCTCCGCGTCCTCGTGGGCGAGCAGGTGCGTCCACGGCTCGCCCGGGCGCCGGCCCTCGAGCTCGAGCACCGGGCCGCGGTGGGCGAGGCGGAAGCGGAGCGGCGCCGCCGCCGGCAGGCGCACCGGCAGGATCCCGCGCACGGGGAGGAAGGTCTCGAAGCGCTCGCAGAGCGCGTCCTCGCCGTCGTCGCCCGGCGCGAGCTCCGCGCCGGTGAGCCCTTCGTCCGGGTAGAACCGCGGCGGCGGCCGCCCCACCTCGTCGGCGGCGTCGTCGCGGAGGAAGCCGTGGCGCGTGGGCAGCGTGCCGTGGAGGAGCCGGAGGAGCCGCACGGCGTCGTCGTCGGACGGCTGCCGCAGGTGGACCACGACCTTCGCGCCGCCGCCGAGGCGGGCGACGTCGAGCTCGAGCGGAATCGCGAAGGCCGCGGCCCGGTCGGCGAGCGAGACGATCGCCCCGCGGAGCTCGGCCTCGCGCGCGGCGAAGCCGGCCTCCTCGTCGGCCGCGCGGGCGGCGAGCGCCTCCCGCGCGGCGTCGAGCCGGGCGCGGGCCTCGGCGGCGAACGCGCCGAGCGGGTCGGCGGGGCGCGCCAGGGCCTCGGAGGTCCCGGGAGCGGCCGCGGCCGGCGACCGGAGCGCGCGCGCCTTCTCCACCGCGCCGACGAGGTAGGTGGCCTCGCCCTCGAGCCGCGCCTGCTCGGCGGCGCGGGCGGCCGCGGCCGAGGCGCGGGCGAGCTTCAGCTCGAGCCACGCGTCGTACGCCGCGGCGAAGGTCTCGAGGCCTGCCCGGGCGAGCCGTCCTGCCGCGCTCACTCGGTCGGCTCGAACTCGACGACGTCGACGACCATGCCGTTGAGGATCCGCACCGTCGCGATCCCGGCCTTCCGCTCCGCGCTCACCCGCTCCCAGCGCCAGGTCTCCTCGGCGTTGCCGCCGGTCTTCCGCGGGTCGGCCCGGTCGCGCTCGTCGGGCCGGCCCCAGGCGAGGAACACCGCCTCGGTGTCCATCCCCGGCACGACCTTGCGATCCCAGATCGCCTGCTGCACGTGGGGCGGGTACTTCGTCAGGCGCTGCTCGATCCCGAGGCTGGCGATGAACTTCGCGCGGTCCGCGTCGGAGCCCTGCATGAGATAGCGGGCGATCTGCAGGTCGGTCATGAACTGCCGGTACTTGTCGAACTGCGAGCGCGCCTCGGGGGACAGGGCGCGGAGGCGCTCGACGGTGGGATCGGGGGTCGCCGCGCAGGCGGGGCCGAGGAGCGCCGCGCCGAGGAGCGCGGCTGCCGGGACGAGCGAGGCACGCATGGGGCGCATGATACCCGCGGGCCGCGCGGAGGCTATGCTCGGTCGTCCGTGATCCTCTTCGTGATGGTGGACGGCGTCGGCGTCGGCCGGAACGACCCGGCGGTGAACCCGCTCGCCGGCGAGGGCCAGCTCCTCTCCCGGTTCGACGACGGGACGGGCGAGCCGCTGCCCGGAGGCGGCGCCGCCGGCGAGGCCGACGCGGCGCTCGGCGTGCCGGGGCGGCCGCAGTCGGCGACGGGCCACACCACCCTTCTCACCGGCACCAACGCGCCGGCCCACCTCGGCAAGCACCTGCTCGGCTTCCCGAACGCGCCGCTCCGGGCGCTGCTCGCGGACGGCGGCGTCTTCGGCGCGGCGCGGCGGGCGGGGCGGCGGGCGGCCTACGCCAACGCGTACGCCTGCGCGTACCTCGACGTGCTGGGGCTGCCGCACGTGCACGCGGCGGCGCCCGAGCCGCCGCTGCCGGCCCGGGTGCGGCGCCTGCGGCCGTCGGCGAGCACGGTGGCGGCGGCGGGCGCCGGGCTCGAGCTCCGCACCTTCGAGCACCTCCGGCGCGGCGAGGCGGTGTTCCACGACGTGACCGGCGAGCTGCCGCGGTCGTTCGGCGCCGACGTGCCGCTCCGCAGCGAGGAGGAGGCCGCCGCGGCGCTCCTCGGGATCGCGGCGGCGCACGACCTGACGATGTTCGAGTTCTTCCAGAGCGACGAGGCGGGGCACGGGCAGTACGCGGCCCGCGCGAAGGCCGTGCTCGGGAAGCTCGACCGGCTGCTCCGGGCGCTGGTGGCGCGGCTGCCGCCGGGCGGCGGGCTGCTCGTCACCTCCGATCACGGCAACGTCGAGGACCTCTCGAGCCGGCAGCACACGCGGAACCCGGTGCCGGTGCTCGGGTTCGGGACCGCCGCGGCGGAGGTCTCGTCGATCCGCTCGCTCGTCGACGTCGGGCCGGCGCTGCTCCGGCTCTCGGGGGCCTCGTGAGGTGGGGCGCCCTGCTCCTCCTGCTCGCCAGCGGCTGCGCGGTGTCGCGCGGCGCCGTCCACACCGAGCGGGTGCGGGCCGGCGGCGCCGTCCTCGAGCTCGCCGTCGAGGCCGGCGCGGCGTCCGACGCCGGCGACGTCCGCGACGCGCTCCGACACGCCCTCGACGAGGTGACGCGGCGCTGGGGCCCGCTCCGCGCCCCGGCGCGGCTCGAGGTGCTCGCCGATCACGAGGCCCTCGAGGAGGCGGTGGGGAAGCGCGGGTTCCCCTGGCTCCGGGCCTGGGCGCGCTACGACGTGGTGTACCTGCAGGCGCCGTCGTCGTGGGGGCTGCTCGGCGGCACCGGCGGCGCGCTCCGGGAGCTGCTCGCCCACGAGCTCACCCACGTGGCGATGTACCAGCGCGGCGCCGACGCCGGGACCTGGCAGCGCAAGCGCATCCCGCTCTGGTTCCGCGAGGGCATGGCCTCGGTGACCGCGAACCAGGGGCCGCGCCGACCCGGCCTCCGCGAGCTGGCGCGCTGGATGGAGCGGCACCCGGACGCCGATCCGGTGTTGGCGAGCGACGAGCTCTACCGGACCGAGAGCGCGGCGGTGTACGCGGCGGCGCACCACGCCTTCGCGTTCCTCGAGGCGCGCTACGGCGCGGCGGCGGTGGGCCGGGTGCTCGACCGGATGCGCGAGGCGCAGCACCGCTTCCCGCAGGCGTTCGAGGAGGTGATCGGGATCCCGCTCGAGGCGTTCGAGGCGGAGTTCCGGCGCTTCGTGCGGTGGGAGGGCTGGAGGGAGGTGCGGTGAGCGTCACCGTCGCGGCCCTCGAGTGGCCCCACGCGTTCGGCCGGGTCGACGAGGCGCTGGCGCACGCGGACGCGCTCCTCGGGACGCTCCGCGGCGTCGCGCTCGCGGCGTTCGCCGAGTGCGCGCTGACCGGCTACGTCTCCGAGCGCGGCTCCTTCGACCTGTCGCCCTTCGCCGAGCCGGTGGACGGGCCGACCGTGGCGCGGCTCTCGGCGCTCGCGCGGAAGCACGGCCTCGCGCTGGCGGCGCCGCTCGTCGAGCGCGAGGGAGCGCGCCTCTTCAACGCGCTGGTGATCTTCGCCGCGGACGGTTCGCTCGCCGGCCGCTACCGGAAGCGGCACCCCTGGTACCCGGAGACCTGGGCGACGCCCGGCGACCTCGGCACGCCGCTCGTCGAGGTGGCGGGGCTCAGGGTCGCGCCGGCGATCTGCTTCGACTTCCACTTCGTCGGAGACGACGCGCCCGACGCGCTCGCGGCCGCGGATCTGCTGCTGGCGCCGAGCGCGTGGGTGAGCGACGAGCCCGCCGACACGCGGTTGCCGCTCCTCGCCGGCCTGGCGTCGCGCTTCGGCTGCGCGGTGCTCGGGCCGAACTGGGGCGTCGGGCGCCCGCTCGTGCCGGGACAGGGCGGCTCGCTCGTGCTCGGCCCGGACGGCGCCGTGCGCGCCCGCGCCACGGGGCGCGGACCGCAGGCGATCGTCGCCGCCGTGGAGCGGCGGCGCTGACTACTTCGTCGCCGACCAGGGGCTCGGCAGCACCGGCGGCTTCTCGTTCGCCTTGGCGGTGCGCTGCAGCTCGAGCTCGGTGATGAGCGCCGCCGGCGCCACGGTCGAGACCGGCACGTAGCCGCTCTCGGCGCCGCAGTAGCCGTTGAAGATCCCGTCCTCGTCGCCGGTGGCGACGATCTTGTTGATGGAGGTGAGCGGCGTGCCGACGATCTCCACGCCGCGCACGAGCTCCTCCTTCCCGGTCTTCACGTCGACCCGGTAGACGAGCCGCGGCACGCCCTTGAACGCCTGGTAGCCGTAGGTGGAGGTGTTGGTGTTGCCGCCGGTGATGTCCTTGATGATGAGCGCGTACGGCTTCCCGGCGCGCTTCGCCTCGGCGAGCAGCATCTGCCGGAGCTTCGCGTAGGGCACGCGCTTCTTCGACTCGACGACGAGGTTCGCCATCCGCGCCACCGGCTGCCGGTTGCCCTGGGCGCGGCCGTGGCCGTTCGAGCGGGCGAAGCCCTTCACCGGCTTGCGGGAGAGGATGTAGCTCCGGAGCACGCCCTGGTCGATGAGCGTCGCCTTCTGCGCCGGGACGCCCTCGTCGTCGAAGGCGTAGTGGCCGTTGAGCGGCGTCTTCCCGTGCGCGCGCTTGGTCGGGTCGTCGATCACCGAGAGGAACCTCGGCACCACCGCGACGCCGACCTGGCCCTTGAAGGTGCGGCCCTCGTCGTCGTTGTCCTGCCGCTCGCCCTCGAGGCGGTGGCCGATGGTCTCGTGGAACAGGACGCCGGTGGCCTCGGGGGCGAGGATCGCCGGGCCGGTGTACGGGTCGATGACCGGGGCCTTGCGGAGCGCGAGGAGCTCGTCGACGAGCTCCTTCGTCTCGGCCTTCATCACCTCGAACGACGGCAGCTCGCGCTCGGTGGTCGAGTAGAAGTCGCGGGAGTTGTCGAGGAGCTGGCCGTCCTCGGCGCGGGCCACCGCCTGCACGTGGACCGCGTACATCGCCTCCTCGGTGACGAGCTCGGTGCCCTCGCTGGTGGCCTGGATCCGCACCTGGTGGTCGGCGGTGATCCGCACCTCGGAGTCGAAGATCTCCGGGTGGGCCTCGAACATCCGGGAGAGCTCGAGGGCGCGCTGCCGCCACAGCGCCCGGTCGAACGGCAGCGGCAGGGGCGGCTGGACGTGGACGACCTTCGCCTCCCGGGTGAACGACGTCGCCTTGTCCTTCTCCTCCACCTCGTAGACGTTCTGGCCCTTCTTCTTGAGCCACGCGGAGAGCGCGGCCTTGTACTTGGCGTCGGTCGCGAGCCAGAGCGCGTTCCGGAGCGCCCTCGCGTCGCCGTCGAGGGGCGCGTCGAGCGACGGGTAGTAGGTCGGGCCCTCGCCGCCGAAGGAGAAGGGGCTGTTGTCGGCGCCCTCGGAGGAGTCGAACGCGTACGAGCCGACGCGGACGTCCACGTAGAGCTTCGCGTCGCGCTTCACGTCGTCGGAGAAGAGCGCGCCGTACTTCGCCTCGAGGCCGTGCTGGGTCGCGTCCTTGAGCTGGAAGCTGACGAAGTACGGGGCGTCGTGGCCCTGCAGCTTGAGCTTCTCCATCGACCGCGACAGCTCGTCCTTCATCGCCGCGAGGACCTTCACCCGGCCGTCGGCGGCGACGTTCGGCTGGTTCGCCTCGGCGGCGATCGCCTCGCGCGGGAACGCGATCGCGAAGGCGAACACCAGGCCGGCGAGGACGCAGAGGACGCAGAGGAGCGGGAGGCGGGGCGGCGCGCGCATGGGGGCTCGGTCGAGAGAGGGCGGTCCGGACCTTACAACAGCGACCGGGGCGGGAGGTTCCCGGCCGTTGCCCCGCTCGCGTGCGCTCTGCGACACTCCGTCCTTCCGCCCGAGGGATCCCCCATGAAGCGCACGCTCGTCCTGGCCGTAGCTTGCCTCCTCGCCGCCTGCGGGGAGGACCAGACCGCCGACGGCGGCGGCGACAACGTGCCGCTCTGCGGCGACGCCGTGGTCGAGGGCGTCGAGGGCTGCGACGACGGCAACCGGGACGACGGGGACGGCTGCTCCTCGGACTGCCGGATCGAGACGCCGGCGGCGTGCGGCGACGGCGTGGTCGACGTTCCGTCCGGGGAGCGGTGCGACGACGGCGTGCTCAACAGCGACACCACGCCGGACGCGTGCCGGACCGACTGCACGCCGCCCCGGTGCGGCGACGGCGTGGTCGACGCCGGCGAGGAGTGCGACGGCGGCGCGGGCTGCACGGTGGAGTGCCGGGAGCCGTCGACCGAGACCTGCGGCGACGGGATCATCCAGCCGCCGGAGGAGTGCGACGACGGCAACGAGGTGCCGGACGACGGCTGCGACGGGTGCGCGCTCGAGGGGCGGTGCGGGGACGGCGTGCTCGACCCGGGCGAGGACTGCGACGACGGCGACCTCGAGCCGCGCGACGGCTGCGACGCGACGTGCCGCCTCGAGACGTTCTGCGGCGACGGCCTCGTCGACCCCGGCGAGGCGTGCGACTTCGGCCCGCGGAACTCCGACACCGAGCCCGACACCTGCCGCACCGACTGCACCCTGCCCCGCTGCGGCGACGGCGTCGTCGACACGACCGACGGCTGCGACGACGGCAACGTCGCGCCGGGCGACGGCTGCGACGAGCGCTGCCGACCGGAGCGCCCCGCGGTCTGCGGCGACGGCTTCGTCGATCCCGGCGAGGCGTGCGACGACGGCGCCGCGAACTCCGACGTGACGCCCGACGCCTGCCGCGCCGACTGCACCTTCCCGTCCTGCGGCGACGGCGTGGTCGACGCCGGCGAGGGCTGCGACGAGGGCGCGGCGAACTCCCAGGCGCCGGACGCCACCTGCCGCCCGAACTGCGCGGCGCCGGGCTGCGGCGACGGCATCCTCGATCCCGGCGAGGGCTGCGACGACGGCAACGCCTCGTCCGGCGACGAGTGCCTGGTGACCTGCGTCGCCGCGCGCTGCGGCGACGGGCAGATCCGCGCCGGGATCGAGGAGTGCGACGACGGCCCGGCGAACTCGAACTCCACGCCGGACGCGTGCCGCACCGACTGCCTCGGCGCCGAGTGCGGCGACGGCGTCGTCGACACCGGGGAGATCTGCGACGACTTCAACGACGTCGCCGGCGACGGCTGCTCGCCGACGTGCGGCTGGGAGGCGACCTTCAGCTGCGGCGCCGAGCGCGTCGTGGATCTCTCCACGGCGACGCCCGACGGCCGCGGCGGCTTCGTCCACGCCGGCAGCACCCTCGCCGCCGACAACGGCGGCCGCACCGCGGCGTGCAACGCGGGCGCCTCGTCCGGCGACGTGGTCCACGGGTTCGTGGCCCCGGGCGGCCACGACCTCGTCTTCACCACCGTCGATCCGGGCACCAGCTACGACTCGGCGGTCTTCGTCCGCACCACCTGCGGCAACGCCGCCACCGAGGTCGGCTGCGACGGCTCCCTCGGCGGCGCCCTCGGCGCGACCGTGGAGGTCCTCGACGCGCCGGCGGGCACCGCCTACTACGTCTGGGTCGACGGCCTGCAGGGCGCCGAGGGCGACTACGTGCTCCACGCCCGGGTGCGCCGGATCGCCGCCGCCGGCGAGCCGTGCGATGGCGTCCAGGCGCGGTGCGGCGGTGGCCTCACCTGCGTCGCGGGGGTCTGCGGCTAGGAGCCCGTTGCGGTAAGGGCTTCGCGGGGGGCGGCGCCCCGCGCCGGCGGCTCCTCGAGCGCCTCCGCCGGCGGCTCCAGGCCGGGGTCGCCGAGGATCCGCACGACCTTCGCCGGCGCGCCGACGACGAGCGTCCGCGGCGGCACGTCGCGGGTGACGACCGCGCGCGCGCCCACCACCGCGCCGTCGCCGATCCGGACGTTGCCGAGGACGGTCGCGCCCTCGGCGATCCAGACGTCGTCGCCGAGCTCGATGTGGCCGAGGTCCTCGAGCGGCGCGGCCTCGGTCCGCCGCCGCGCGGGATCGAGCGGGTGCCCGGGATCGGCGGAGAGCGTCACGTTCGAGGCGAGGTAGCAGCGCCGCCCGATCCGGATCCCGAGCCCGGCCCGGAACGACACCCGGTGGCCGACGTAGCTGTCGTCGCCGATGACGATCGGCGCCGGCCCCGGCGCGTTGCGCGCGCCGGAGAAGGTGGTGCGCGCCGACAGCCGCACGTTGCGCCCGAGCCGGAGCCGGCACCCGATCACCGGCGGCAGCTTCGAGTCGGGGCAGACCTCGAGCCGGTACGGCCCCTCCACCCGGTCGCAGAGCAGCGTGAACATCGGCTGGTAGTAGAGCGCCCGGGCGAGCTCGTCCGAGAGCTGCCGCCGCAAAGACCGCTCCGCGAGCAGCGCCCGGTGCAGCCCCGTCGGCGCCACCGAGCCCGTGTAGACCGCCCGCGCCACCTTCTCGAGCGCCCGCCCCGCCCTCGAGCCGCCACGCATGAAGGCGAGCAGCCGCTGCACCACGTCCATCGCTCCTCCGGGAAACAGGCTCCAGGCTCCAGCGGCCAGGCTCCAGCAACCAGGCCCCGGTCGGCACCGACCCGCTGGCTGGAGCCTGGAGCCTGGAGCCCGCCTCTACGCCTTCACGACCTTGTCGCGGCCGAACGTCACCTTCTTGCAGGCGTTCCGGGTGTCGACGACGAGCTTCGCGTCGCGGACGACCTGCGCGTAGTCGACGTCGGTGTGGTCGGTGAGGACGAGCACCACGTCGGCGGCGGCGACGCGGTCCTTGGTGAGGGCCACGCTCGACCAGGTCTTGCCCGGCGTCTTGTGCGACTCGGCCTTCGGCACGTACGGGTCGTGGTACTCGACCTCGCAGCCCTTGCCCTCGAGCAGCTCCATCACCCGGAGGGCGGGGGACTCGCGGGCGTCGTCCACGTCCTTCTTGTAGGCCGCGCCGAGCACGAGGACCTTCGCGCCGTGGAGGCTCTTCCCCGCCTGCGAGAGCGCCTCCATGGTCCGCGTCACCACGTAGTACGGCATCGCGGTGTTCACCTCGCCCGCGAGCTCGATGAACTTCGTGGAGAAGTCGAAGTGGCGGGCCTTCCACGTCAGGTAGAAGGGATCGATCGGGATGCAGTGACCGCCGAGGCCTGGGCCCGGGTAGAAGGCCTGGAAGCCGAACGGCTTGGTCGCCGCCGCGTCGATGACCTCCCAGACGTCGAGGCCCATCCGGTCGCAGAGCATCTTCAGCTCGTTGACGAGCGCGATGTTCACGCAGCGGTAGATGTTCTCGAGCAGCTTGGCGAGCTCCGCCACCTGGGTGGACGAGACCGGCACCACCTTCTCGATCACCGTGGCGTAGAGCGCGACGCCGACCTCGAGGCAGCCCGGCGTGTGGCCGCCGACGACCTTCGGGATCTTGCGGGTGGTGAACTTGCCGTTCGCCGGGTCCTCGCGCTCCGGCGAGAAGCAGAGGAAGAAGTCCTTCCCCGCCACGAGGCCGCCGCGCTCCAGGATCGGCCGCAGCACCTCGTCGGTGGTGCCCGGGTACGTCGTCGACTCGAGCACCACGATCTGCCCGCGGCGCACGTACGGCGCGATCGCCTCGCCGGCCGCGACCACGTAGGTCATGTCGGGCTCGCGCGCCTCGGTGAGCGGCGTGGGCACGCAGATCACCAGCGCGTCGCAGCTCGACGCCTTCGAGAAGTCGCTGGTCGCGGAGAGCTTCCCGCTCTTCACCAGCTTCGCGATCGGCTCCGACGGGATGTGCCGGATGTAGCTCCGGCCCTCGAGGATCGAGCCGACCTTGCCCGGATCGACGTCGAGGCCGAGGGTCTGGAAGCCCTCCTCGGCGTACGCCATGCCGAGGGGCAGCCCCACGTAGCCGAGCCCGACCACGCCGATCACCGCCTTGCGCGCCTGGATGCGGGCGACGAGCTCGCTCGCCGACGCCGACGCGCCCTCCCGAACCTCCGCCTGCTGCAGCATCACGTCCCTCCGTCCTTTCCCTCGACCACGGCCGGCCCCCCGATCGGCAGCACGGCGCACGTGACTCTCCTGGGCAGCTCCCCCGACAGCTCGAACGCGGCGACCACCGCCGGCTCGAGCTCCCCGTACCCGGGCGCGTAGGCCGCCGGCTCGAGGCGAGCCGGGCGATCCGCGCCCGCGGCCACGATGATGGCCATCGCCCGGCCGGCAGGCCCGACCTCGACCGCGTGGTCCCGGTCGAAGTCCACGCCGGGGGCCGCCCGCGCGAGGAGCGCGCGCTCCGCGGCGACGAGCCGCCGGAGCCGCGCCTCGGCCACCGGCAGGAGGAAGCGCGCCTCGGCGCGGTGCGCGCCGCTCCCCTCGAGGAGGTCGGTCACCAGCAGCACCTCGGCCCGGCGGTCGAGGACGACCTCGCGGCGGTGGGTCACGGGCGGTACGAGGCGCGTGTACCCCTCGTGAATGCCCTCGAAGCGCGCGCGGTCCGGCCCGGACGCGAAGACGAGGCAGCGCGCGCGGGCGACCTCCGGCAGCGCGAAGAGGCGGCCCTCCGGCAGCGGCTGCTGCTCGACGCCGTCGACGAGCACCGTCGAGTGCGCCGCCGTGCCGCGGAAGCGGTTCCGGGCCCCGGGATCCGAGGTGTAGACGTGGCTGCCGGGGTCCGCGATCACCAGCCGCCCGTCGGCGCAGACCTCGACGGCGAGCTTGTCGTTGTGGCCGTGCCCGCCGGTGCCGCCGGTGCCGTTCGGGCCGCAGGCGATCGCGGCGGTGAGCCGGAGCGAGCGGAGCACGACGACGCCGGCGTCGGGCAGCGCCGAGTCGCCGGGCAGCGCGCCGGGCGGGAGGCGGGCGAGGCGCGAGAGCCCGTCGCGGCCGAGGAGCCAGACCAGCTCGGCGGGCGGCGGCAGCCCTGGCAGGTTCAGGTCGGCGCGGCCGAGGAGCGCGGCGCCGAGCGGGAGGAGGTGGCGCTGCTCCTGCGGGTGCCGGGGGAAGAACGGCAGCGCGCGCTGCGAGTCGTTGTCGCCGACCTGCGGCGCGAGGCCGCGGCCGTCGAGGAGCTCGCGGCACGCGGCGAACATCGCCCCGAGGCGGCCGCGGGAGCGGGCCGACCAGGGCGCACCGGCGGTCTCGGCCAGCAGGTGCCCGAGCGCGAACAGCTCGACCGCGAGCCGGTGGTACGGCACCGAGCCCTCGAACGACATGCCGTCGGGGAGCGTCTGCGCCCAGAGCTCGGCCTCGAGCCGCGCCGCCGCACGGGCGGCGGGCGGCACCAGCGGCGCGAGCTGCGGCACCAGGGCGGGCACCGCCAGCAGGCCGACGAGGTCGCCGACGAGGTGGTTGTTCGGGACCACCTGCGTGTCCTCGAGGTTCGCCTCGACGAAGCGCGCGTGGTCGACCAGGCCGCGGAGCAGCGCGAGGAGCGCCCGCGGTCGCGCGGCGAGGGCCTCGCTCCCGGCGAGGAGGCGGAGCGCGAGGGCGAGGTTCGCGGCCCGGAGCGCGACCTCCATCGCGCACGTCCACTGCACCCCGCGGGGCGCGGCGCAGAGATCGAGGGCGCGATCGAGCGCGGCGTCGGCGAAGGCCCGGGCGCGATCGGGCGCGGACCGGGCCACGAGCGCGGCGCCGCAGGCGAGGCGCACCACCTCGTCGAGGCGGCCCACGGCCCAGGGGAGCTTCGGATCGGCGCCCGGCGGCGGCCTGCCGTCCACGAAGCGGGCGCCGGTCCGCGGGCAGACCTCCCAGTCGACCGCGCGGTGGTCCGGCGTGGCGTGCGGCACGAGGCGGCCTGCGACCGGCAGCGTCGCCTCGGCGCCGAACACCGTGGCGCGTCCCTCGAGCGCGGCCCCGGCGAGCGCGAGGGTGGCCGCGGCCTCGGCGGGGGCGACCTGCTCGAGCGCGGCGGCGGCCGCGGCGACCTTCGCCGGCGAGGCGAGCGCGAGCGGTCCGGGGATCGGCAGCGCCAGCCGCGCGGGGAGCTCGTCGGCGGTCGCGGCGCCGAAGGCCGCGAGGATCGCGCCGGCGGCGGGGGCCTCGGGC
>CAZDGH010000119.1:0-13937 GCA_964504805.1 uncultured Myxococcales bacterium
CCTGTTGCGGCTTCCCCGGGGGCCGGCCCTGGTGGAGCTGGGGCGCTTTGCCGGGTGGCGCGGGGTCGACCCGCACGGTGGCGCCCTGGGCGTCGGCGACGACGACCGCCGAGGCCGGCGCGCCGCCGCGGGCGAGGAAGCCGCCGGCGCCGCCGAGGACGAGCCCGGCCGCCGCGGCGCCGAGCGCGACGCCGAGGCCGGCCTTCCTCGCCGGCGGCGGGAGGTGGCGCGTGCCGGTCTTCTCCGGCGCGCCGCCCGGCGCCACCGCCTGCTCGGCCTGCAGCTCCCGCAGGATCTCGTCGTCCTTCGCCCGGATCGCGCGGCGCTCGGCGATCGCCTCGGCGAAGGTGCCCTGCAGCATCCGCTGCACCGCCGCCGCGGTGCCGGCGCGATCGCCGACGAACGGGACCAGGTCGGCGAGGAGGTGGCGGCACGACGGGTAGCGCTGGTCGCGCGGCCCCGCGAGCGCCTTCATCACCACCTGGTCGAGCCGCTCGGGGATCGCCGGGTTCAGCTTCCGCGGCGGCTCGATGGCGCTCTTCTCGAAGCGGGCGATGCGGATCAGCGTGTCGACGTCGCCCTTCTTGCCGAAGGGGTGCTCGCCGGTGAGGCCCTCGTAGAGGATCACGCCGCAGGCCCAGACGTCGCTGCGCGCGTCCACGCCGGCGCCCGAGGCTTGCTCCGGCGCCACGTAGTTGAACTTCCCCATCACCATCCCCTCCTTGTAGTTGGAGAAGGCGGCGGCGGCGCGGGCGATGCCGAAGTCGAGGACCTTCACGGCGCCCTCGAACGAGAGCAGCACGTTGTCGGGCGAGACGTCGCAGTGGACGATCCCGAGCGGGCGCCCCTGCGGATCGGTCTTGCGGTGGGCGTAGTCGAGGCCGGCGGAGAGCTCGGAGACGACGAAGGAGATCTCCGCGGGCGTGAGCGGCTTGCCGAGCTTCTTGCGGACCTTGAAGAGCTCCTTGAGGGAGACGCCCTCGAGGTACTCCATGGTCATGAAGTAGACGCCGCCGATGAGGCCGAGCTCGTGGACCTGGGCGATGTTGCCGTGCTGCAGGAGCGAGGTCAGCTTCGCCTCGTTCGAGAGCATGTCGAGGAAGTCGGGGTTCTCGACCAGGTTCGGCAGCACCCGCTTCAGCACCAGCTCGCGCTGGAACCCCGACGCGCCGAAGGTCTTGGCGCGGTAGATCTCCGCCATCCCGCCGAAGGCGATCTGCTCGAGCAGGTAGTAGGGGCCGAAGACGTGCGGCCGGAAGTCGAGGGAGATGGCCACGTAGGTCCGCTGCTCGCGCCGCGTTGGAATACGTCGAAGCGTAGCGGTCGCGTGCACGCAGGGTCAACGAAGGCCCGCGCTAGGGGCCGAGCCCCACCGAGCGCCGCGCGTGGGCGCGGAACGCCGCGGTGATCCTCGTGACCACAGGGCCCGGCCTCCCATGGCCGACCGGCCGGGTCTCGTCGCCGACGCCGACGGCGACCACCGGCACGAGCTCCCGGATCGACGAGGTGATCATCGCCTCGTCGGCGCCGAGGAGGTCGTCGGGCACGAGGCGCCGCTCGTCGACGGGCACGCCCAGCGACGCCGCCACCTCGAACACGGTGGCGCGGGTGACGCCCTCGAGGATCCCGGCCTCGACCGGCGGGGTGGCGAGGCGGCCGCCCTGCACCACGAAGACGTTCGAGGACGCGCCCTCGGTGATCGCGCCGCCCTGGTCGAGGAGGACGGCCTCGAACGCGCCGTGGCGCCGCGCCTCGCGCAGCGCGAGCACGCTGTTGAGGTAGTTGCCGGTCTTGGCCCGGGGATCGAGGGAGTCCTTGCCGGTCTTGCGGATGCCGACGAGCTGGACCTTCACGCCGCGCTCGTAGGCGTCCTGCGGCGGGAGCTGGATCGGCCGGACGATGACGATCACCTTCGGGTCCACCGCCAGGAACGGGTCCAGCGAGAGCTCGCCCGAGCCGCGGGTGACCACGAGGCGCACGTAGCTCTCCTCGTTGCCGGCGGCGGCGAGCGTCCGGTCGAGCTCGGCGGCGAGCTCGGCGCGGGTGCGCGGCAGCTCGAGGCCGATGCGCGCCGCGGAGCCCTCGAGCCTCGCGAGGTGCGCGTCGACGGCGAAGGGCCTACCACCGTAGGTGCGAAGCACCTCGTACACCGAGTCGCCGTAGAGGAACCCGCGGTCGAAGACCGAGACGACCGCCTGCTCCGGCGGGACCAGCTTGCCGTCGAGGCTCACGAGCGTGCCCATGCGGCGACGGTAGGGCCCGCCGCGGCGGTTTTCCACAGGCGAGACGGGCCGTTTCTTCGCGCCCGCCGCTGTCGCGCGCTATCGGGGTACGCGGAGGTCGTACATGCGGGTCGAGTGCACGCACTGCGGCGAGGGGATGAGCCGGAGCCAGGCGGCCGACGGGCACGCCTACTACTCCTGCCCGTCGTGCGGCCGCACCTTCCACTCGGCGTACGAGGAGGTGTTCCGCAAGGCCGCCGGCGCCCGCGTCGCCCGCGAGGACGCGCCACCGCCGCCGGCGGACCCGGCGTTCGACGCGGTGAAGGCGCGGCTCGACGCCTGGATGCGGCGGCTCGACGACGCCGATCCGTACCGGGTGCTCGGCGTGCGCCCGGGGACGCCCCTCGACGAGGTGCGGCGTCGCTACAAGGAGCTCGCCCTCGCGCACCACCCCGACCGCGGCGGCGACCCGAAGGAGATGCGGCGGATCGCCGACGCCTACGACCGGATCCGCGCCCGCGCGGTGCCCCCGGTCCCGGCCCCGCCGCTCCGCGCCGAGCTCCGCGCGACGCCGAAGAGGTAGGCGAGCGTCACCGCCTCGAGCGACACGCCGACGAGCGCCTTCGCCCAGGTGGGGAAGAGGTCGCCCGGGGAGACGTAGCCCTCCACGAACCCGAGCAGCACCATCGCCGGCGCGGTGCCGAGCACGAGGCGCACGCCCTGCCGCGCGCGCTCCCGCACCGCCTCGCCGCGCGGCCGGTCGCCGGGGTCGACGAGCGCCATCCCGAGCGCGAGGCCGGCGCCGCCGGCGAGACAGATGAGCGTCAGCTCGAGCAGGCCGTGGGAGAGCACGAAGTCGAGGAAGTTCCCGAGCAGGCCGTACCGCGCGCAGAGCGCGCCGAGGGCGCCGACCAGGAAGCCGTTGAAGAAGAGGACGAGGCCGGCGGGGAGCGCGAAGCAGAGGCCGAGCAGGAAGACCGTGAAGGTCACGCCGACGTTGTTGGTGAGGATCTTGGTGGAGACGACCGAGGCCGGCGCGACGGTGAGGATGTCGTCGGTCCACATCCGCCCCTCGCGGACGCCCTGCACCAGCTCCGGCGGCGCCAGCGCCTCGGCGACGCGCTCGTCGACGAGGGTGGCGACCGCGCCGGTGGCGGCGCCGGCGGCGAGGAGCAGCGCGGCGGCGGCGGCGAAGGGGCGGAGCGCGCGGAACGCGTCGGGGACCTCCGCGCCGAAGAACGCGCCGAGCCGCTTCAACGGCCGCGGCCGCTGCCGGTAGATGGCGGCGTAGGCGCGGGCGGTGAGCTGGTTCAGGAAGCCGGCGGCGTCGGAGCCGGGGAACGCGCCCTGGGCGAAGGCGAGGTCGCCCGCGGCCTCGCGGTAGAGGCGGTCGAGGCGGTCGAGCTCGGCGAGGGTGAGCGAGCCCGCCTCGAGGCGGGCGAGGAGCGCGGCGAGCTCGTCCCACGCCCCGCGCCGGTCGTCGACGAAGCGGGAGAGGTTCGCGCTCACCGGGCCTCGTAGGCCGCGGCGGCGGCGGCGAGCCAGGCTTCGGGATCGGCGAGGGCGGCCTCGCGCTGCGCCTCGGGCGCGGCGGCGGCGACGAGCTGCGCGGCGACGCGGCGCCGGGCCTCGGGCTCGAGGCCGTCGCGGCGGGAGAGGAAGCCGCGGACGAGCTCGTAGGTGGCGGCGGTGAGCGTCGGGCCCGCGGTGGCGGCCGGGGCGGCGGTCTTCGGGCGGTCGTAGCGCGAGAGGTCGAAGGCGCGCTCCTTCACCAGCACCGTGCCGGCGACGAGGTCGCCGAGGCGCCGCTGCGTCGGCGTGAGCGCCATGGTGGTGAGGCCGACGACGTAGGCGACGGGGAGCACGTCCACCGCGCGGGCGAGGTTCCGGAGCACCGCCTCGAGCGGCCCCTCCGGCGAGCCGTCGGGCTTCACCACCCGGATGCCGGCGAGCCGCTTGCCCGGCGAGCGGCCGGCCCAGGCGATCTCGAAGGCCACGTGGTAGCCCCAGTTGATCGCGAACACCGAGACGGTGACGAGCGCCTGGGCGACGCCGGCGAGCGCCTGGAACTCCTCCCACGCCGGCCGGGTGAGGAACGAGGTCGAGACCAGGAGCAGCGCCATCCAGGCGAGGAACTGGATCAGCGCGTCGACGAGCCAGGCGATGGCGCGGTGGCCGACGCCGGCGAGGTCGAGCTCGACGGCGACGCGCTCCGGCGTCTCCAGGGTGAGGCGGTCGGACAAGGCAGGCCACGTTCCCGCGGCCCCGCCGGGCGGGTCAAGCGGCGTTGCCCGGGGGCCGTCGCGGTGGTACGCGAGAGGACCCTCGGAGGTCCCATGCGCGCCCGCATCGCCTACGCCGCCGTCGTGATCTTCGCGCTCGCCGCCTGCGGCAGCGCCGACTACTTCCAGCTCGAGCCGACGACGGTGACGCTCGAGTCGCTCGGCGCCGAGCGCACGATCAAGGCGATCGCCAAGAACCGCCAGGGCCAGGAGTTCCCCAAGGAGAAGCCGGAGCAGTGGGTCTCCTCCGACGAGAAGGTCGTGAAGGTCTCCTCCGACGGCAAGCTCTCGCCGGTCGGCTCCGGCACCGCCACGGTGAAGGCGATCCGCGGCGACCTCGTCGGCGAGGCGATCGTCGAGGTGATCCTGGTCGAGAAGTTCGAGGTCGAGCCGGCCGAGATCGCGCTCACCGAGGACGGCGACCCGGTGAAGCCGAAGATCCGGGTCGTCGGGCCGCGCGGCAAGCTGCTCGAGAAGCGGATGATCACCGCGCGCTGCAAGGACGAGAAGATCTGCCACACCGACAAGGACAACCAGCTGTGGCCCGGCGCGGTGGGCGAGACGACGGCCGAGTACAAGACCGAGGGCCACGCGGTGACCGTGAAGGTGGTCGTCGCGAAGGGGAAGAAGTAGGTTCGGCGTACGCGTGAGCCGCTAGCTCAATGGTAGAGCAACGGCCTTTTAAGCCGATGGCTCCGGGTTCGAGCCCCGGGCGGCTCACCACCTTCTCCCGTGACGCCGATCGACGCGCCGGCCGCGCCGACTCCGCAGGGCTTCGCCTGGCCGGCGGGAGGTCTCGTGGCGCCTCGCCGCAGCCGCGAGGGTCTCGCGCTGGCTGACGAGCTCGACCCTACCGACCCGACAGGTGGTCGAGATCGAGAGGATCGCTTCCGACGTACTCGGCGGCGGTCATGTCGCGCAGCTCCGTGACCACCCCTTCGACGAATCGGAACCGGCCGCCACGAGTCACGAGGTTCAGCCACGACTCGAGGTGCGCCACGTGCTCGGGCGCGACCGGGCCCCGGCGCGCCGCGAACATGTCGTATTCCGCGGCGAATGCGGAAAGAGAGCGCGTCGCTTGGAGCGGCGCAGGCGGTGCGGC
The DNA here is from genome assembly GCA_964504805.1 of uncultured Myxococcales bacterium. Classification (GTDB taxonomy): domain Bacteria; phylum Myxococcota; class Myxococcia; order Myxococcales; family Vulgatibacteraceae; genus CAZDGH01. The sequence goes on from CAZDGH010000119.1 coordinate 5,607, forward strand.
GATCCTTCCTCCATGCGCTCCCGGCTCGCCAACGCCTCGCTCGTGCTCCTTTGCCTCGCCTGCGCGGGACCTGGCCCGGGATCCGACCCGGACGAGGGGCCGGGTTCGGTCGATCCGCCTCCGGCGGAGGAGGGCTATCTGGTCTGCCCGGCGGTGCCGGGCGGCGGACAAGGCCTGCGGCTCGAGCGCGGTGCGCCGGCTCCCCGGGCGGCTTCGGCGAGGACGCCGCTGCCGTACACCGCGGTGGACGGCGACACCCTGTTCTTCCTGAACGCCCTCCGCAGACGGCTCCAGCTCGTCGACGTCTCGGATCCCGCGTCGCCGCGCCTCGGCGCCGAGGTGCCGGCGAGCGGTGTGGGCCTCTTCTTCGAGGGAGACCGGGTCGTCGTGGTCGGCGGCGACGACGGCCTCACCGTGGTCGACGTCGCGGACCGGGCGGCGCCGCGGATCGTCGCCACCCTCGAGGCGTTCGGCACGGTGGCCGCGGTCGAGCGCCGCGGGGCACGGCTCCTCGTGCTGACGGTCGAGCCGCGATCGGCGGAATGGGAGTACCTGCCGGCGAGCTTGGTCTCGATCGAACTCGGCGATCGTCCTGCCGTGCTCGGTCGGCTGGACTTCGACACGTCGACCCGCGGCGCAAGGGTCGCCTTCACGGCGTCGGGCGCGGTGGTTCGCACGGCCCGAGAGACCATCCTTCGCGTCGACGTCGAAGCGAACGGCACCCTCGTGGAGCGCGGCACCGTCGGCCTGCCGGGCCGGCTCACGGACCACGGCCTCACCGAAGTCGATGCGTCCACGGTGCGGGCCGCGACCTACACGGGCGCCGGCGTTCGCGTGAGCATGCTCGGCCTCGACGACGTCGAGGGGCTCGTGGAGCTCGGCGCCTCCGAGGTCGCCGCCGACGGCGCCGTCGTCGAGGTGGTGTCGGCCGGCCCGATCTCCGCCGTCGCGCTCGAGACCGCGAGCGCCGACCTCGTGCTCGTAGACCACACCGATCCGACCGCCCCCGTCGTGACCTCGCTCGAGCTCGAAGGCGGCGTGCGCGCGCTGGCCGTGGCGGCGGGCCGGTTCGTCGCGCTCACGGTGTCGGCAGGGGACCTCGGTCTAATCGTGGTCGAGCCGGGTGCCCCGCCCGGGCCGCGGCTCTCGATCGGCTCGAACCCGGCTCCCGGCGGGTCCGAGCTGGACTTGATCCCGCTCCCGCGCGCGGGGCTCGTCGGCGTCGCGAGCGGCGTGCCTCTGGAGCGACCGACCCTCGCCCTCGTCGCGATCGACGGGCCGTCGCCGGTGCTCCTCGGCGCGGTCGAGGACGTCCCCCTGGAGCACCTGGTGGAGAGCGGCTCGTCGGTGTTCGCGCTGGCGGCCACCGAGCTCGCGCTGCTCGATCCCCAGGCTGCCGGAGGGCCCGCACGCGTGGGCAGCCTGCGTCTCGCCAACTACAACGACCTGCTCGCGCTCCTCGACGGATCGACCGGCGTGGTGGCGCGGAGGGACGACGTCTCTAGCCCGAGCCGCCTCGCGGTCGGCCCGCTCTCGACGCTCGACCTCGGTCCGGTCGACGGGGAGCTCGAGCTCCCGCTTCGTGCGCCCGGCGGGAGGCTCTTCGTCCATGGAGATCACGCGTACCTCCTGGTCTCGGAGGACCTCGAGACCGCGGCGCTCGTCGCCGTCGACCTGACGGATCGCCAGCGCCCGCGCCTGGGCGCCACGCTGCGCTTCGCGGCGCCGCTCGATCCGTACGGCGTCGGGCTCGACGTGGCGCAGGTCGGCGGCACGCTGCTCGTCCACTCGTTCCGCTCGGGCCTCGAGCTCGGGGCTGGCGTCGACGGCGCCCAGGCCACGAGCGACCACAAGCTCTCGATCGTCGAGCTCGCCGGCGACGCGCCGGTCCTCGTCGGAGAGCTCGCGCCGGAGCACGCCGACTGGGTGCCCGGCCTGCTCGTCGTGGGCGAGGACGTCTCGGTGACGGAGCAGGAGCCCGCCGACGGCGGCTGCCACCGGGTCTGGCGCCGCCGCATCGAGCACGCCGCGGACGGCGGACCGCGGCTGGGCGCGCGCACCTCGTCCCCCGGCGCGCTGCTCGCCGCCGACGAGGCCGCGCTCTACGGCGTCGTGCCCTACGGCCGCGAGGACCTTCACACCCTGGGGCCCGACGCCGGCTTCACGGTGCGGGCGCGGGACGCGGACGGGGCGATCGAGCTCGGCTCGGAGCCGAGCGGCGCGGTGGCCACGCCGTGGGGCGTCGCCGTGCTCGCCGGCGGCCACGACGAGGAGAGACCTGGCGACATGTGGTCGAGGCGGCACGATCGGCTGGTGACGATCACGACGGCGGGAGGCGTCCTCGCCGAGGCGGCCTCGGTCGAGCTCGAAGGGGTGGGTCGCCCCGTGATCCTCGCCGCCGGCGGCGGCTTCGCGGTGATCCGCTCCGGCGGCTCGTCCGTGCTGGCCGACCTGCGCACGTCGACCCCGGTGCTGCACCCGTTCCACTCGGCGCACGTGCGCGCGGCCGCGTTCGCGCCCGGCGTCGTCCACGTGCTCGACGCCGGCGCGTTCTTCTCGATCCCGCTGCCGCCGTAGCGGCGGTCCCGGCGCTCGGCGCACGCGGTGCCGCGACCGGCCTCCGCGCGTCGACGCCCGCATCCGGTGCATGATGCCGCCGGAAGGGGTCGGCGTGCCGAGGTGGCTGAAGATCCTGGCTCTGGTGGTCGCCGCGGGCGTCGTCGGCACGATCGCGCTCGGTGTCGGTGGGGTCCTGTGGTTCCGGGCCAACAAGGATCGGCTCGTCGGAGAGGTCCGGAGCGGGGTCGAGGACGTCGTCGCCGACGCCGAGCGCTTCGCCGCGACCGCCGACGCCCAGGGCTGCCTCGACGAGAGCCTCGCGCGGCTCCGCGACGCCGACGGCGTGATGGCGAAGGCGATGGTCCAGGGCTTCCTGATGCGCTGCCTCGAGCGGGCGCGCGAGACGCCGGGCTTCTGCGAGGGCGTGCCGCGGCCCGGAGACGCGCTCCGGGGCGTGGCCTGGGAGCTCGGCACCTGCGCCAAGCGCGGCATGGGGACGAACCGGACCTGCGCGAGCACGGTCCGGGTGGTCCGGGCGCACTGCGCGAAGCGGGCGACGGCTGCGAAGGACTGAGGGCGGAAGACTGCGGATGACGACGATGGACGCGCAGGACGTGACGGCTCCGCAGACCACCGCGCCGGCGGGCGTGTGCCCCGAGCACCCGGACCGGCCGGTGGCCGCGGCGTGCGCGCGGTGCGGGAAGTTCCTCTGCGTCGGGTGCGCGCGGCCGGCGAAGCCCGGGCTCGTCTGCGCGCCGTGCGACGCGCTCCTGGCGGAGCCGCCGCGGATCGGCGGGTGGCTCTACCTGGCGCGGATCGGGCTCTACTTCCAGGTGGTCGGCTTCGGCCTCACCGCGCTCTCGGTCAGCGGCGAGGTGCTGTCGCATGAGCTGGAGGACGTGCTCGCCGACGTCCCCTGGGTCGTGGTCAACGGGTCGACGCTCGCGACGAGCGCCGTCATCGCCGGGCTCGCGGTCTACATCCTGCCGAAGTTCAACGCCCGGCTCCGGTCGGTGCCGCGGCTGATGCGGCTTCTCTTCGGGCTCGGTCTCGCCTTCTACGGGCTCGACTACACGATCGCGGAGTTGACGGATGTCGAGCGCTTCGCGCCCGCGTCGAATCAGGCCGGCGGCTTCGTCGTGCCGCTCCTCTGGCTCGCCTACTTCAGCGTCTCGAAGCGCGTGCAGGAGACGTTCGTCGGCCGCGAGGCGCCGTCCGCCGAGGTCGCGCGCGACCCTCGCTGAACTTGGCCGCTGCCCCACGCTCAATGAGGCAGCACGGGGTGAAGCCACCGAGCGAGGGCCTCGGCTCGATGCTCCTCGATCCACTCGGCGTTCCGACCGAGCGGGACGGTGTCTCGCTCGGTCGCCGACATCCACAGCGGCCGAACCATCGAAATCGGAGACAGCCCGCCGAGGTCGAGGCTCGGCAGGGCGTCGAAGACGACCCACTCGAACGGAAACGCGCTGCCGCCCAGCGCCGCGCGATGGCCCCGGCCGATGGGAGCGCTGCCGGGTTCCTTGCGATGGACGACCGGGGCGAGGGCGCCGAGGGCGCCGGCGATGGCGGGCGAGTGCGTGGGGAGCTCCACGGCCAGCTCGACGAACCGGTTCTCGTCGTCCGCGGTGCCGCCCGGCTGCGCCACGCGACCGAGGCCGCACGTCGTGGTGAGGAACCGGCCGCCCTCCTCGTGCTCGAAGATCAGCACCTCGTGGGCCGGGACCCCGGGCAGCTGTCGCGGCCAGAGCTGCGCGAGCTTGTGGTAGCCGCGCGCACGCTGGCGCTCGAGGAAGAGCCAGCGGTAGGCCGGGTACGGCATCATCCCGGCCTCCTGCAGGACCGCGAAGCGCTTCGAGAGCGGCAGCAGCGGGGGCGGCTCGAGGCGGATCACGTCTCCGCGCTGTTCGCACCGCCAGTCGGCGAGCGTGTCCGCCTTCGCGGCCGCTTCGTCGAGGCCGAGGTTGTCTTCGCTCGGCGGAGCGCCGCTGCTCTCGGTGCCTGCGATCACCCGCAGCTTCTCACCGTCGGCGAGGGCCTTGCCGCGCGCGACCATGGTGCAGGCAGCGGCGAGGGTCGCCTCCCGGGCCCTGGCCCACGCTTCGTCCTCGGAGAGGCCCAGGTGGTCCAGCTCGACGCCGACCTCGGGAAGCCCGAAGGCGCCGAGGCCGTGGGTCGATAGGACGCCGTCCTCGAGCCCGAGATCGGTCCAGGCCAGCGTCGGCGTCCACTCGGGCTCGGCGAGACCTTGCGTGCGATCGGTCCACACGTCCGCCGAGTAGAGCACCTCGCCGGCGCGGTGGATGACGACGCCGATGGCGCCGTCACCGATCAGGGCAGAGGCCAGCTCGGTGGCCCGACGGATCGACTGCGTGCGCTGGGGGACGGTCTGCTCGGACGGCCTGAGGAGCACCCGGACGTGGCAAGCGCCGCTCCCGACGCCGTCGGCGAAGCGAAGGTCGAGCTGCTCCCGCTCGAACGGCTTGGCGACCAGCTCCACCTGCAGCGCGCGCTCGAACTTCGAGAGATGGCCGGTCCACTTCGAGCCCTGGTCGGGGAGCAGGACGGTGCACAGCTCCTCGCCCTCCGCGCGAGGCGCCGACGGCTGTCGAAAGATGCGAGCGAGGAGACCCATCGGCCTCCAGTACCGCGGCCCTCGATGCGCTCGCAAGCGCGGCGCCCGCGCGCGGCGGCGTCAGGGCCCCTCCGCCACCGCCTCCCGTGGCTGGTACACCCGGCCCCGCGCCCGGCACCACGTCTCCGCCATGATCCCGACGAGCGCGTTGAAGGCGTAGGCGCCGCAGTCGAGGCGCTCGAGCACCACGAAGCGCGACGGCTCGCCGCTCGAGGCGACGAGCAGATCGAAGTCGGTCTGGGTGCCGGGCGAGCGGTACGTCGAGCTGGACGTCGTGGTGGTCGTGGTGGTGACGCCGCCCGAGGTGCTGCTGCTCGTGCTGCTCGAGGAGGCGTGGAAGGCGGACGACTCGGTGTCGAAGGCGCCGGCGGCGTCGGCCTCGACGGGCGCGCCGGGGCCGAGCGTCTTCACCGGGCCGAGCAGGAGCGGGTTGACGCTGTTCCTCGCCGAGATCCGGGCGCCCTGGCAGCCGGTGGCGGCGAGGAGGAGGAGGGCGGCGGCAAGGACGATGCGGGTCGCGTGCATGGCGCTCATTCTCCGGAGGCCGCGAGGGCCCGCTCCTCGGCGACGAACCGCTCGACGACGTCCGCCGGGCAGTGCAGCGCCTTGCCCCCGCGGAAGCCGCTGAAGCTGGTGGTGACGCCGTTCTGCGTGCGCTCGTAGCCGGCGTAGACGAACGCGAGCACGAGGTTCGCGTCGACGGCGCCGGCGGCGAAGAGGTTGTTCACCGTGCCGCGGAACTCGCAGCGGCGGGTGGTCTCGAGGTTCCGCTCGAACGTCACCGGCACGGTTGGGATGGCCGGCGGCTGCAGGACGAGGGCGGGCGCGCACGCCGGCCCGAGCGACAGGAGCACGAGGAGCCCGAGCTTCCTCATCGCGCACCCCCGCGGCTCACCACCAGACCCTGCACGGTGTAGCTCTGGCACCCGGGCCAGATCGGCAGGAGGTTGAGCGGGAAGAGCCAGTTGCTCGCGCACTGCTCGGTGCGGACCTCGAGGTCGGTGATGCCCTCGCCGCCGTGGCGCTTCACCTGCTCGTTCACCTCCTCGGAGATGTCGAGGTCGCCGCCGACCGCGCTGTAGAAGAACCCGAGCTCCGTCGACTCCACCTCGAACGGCCCGCGCACGACCAGGCCCTCGCCGCGGTAGAGCACCCGGCCGCGCTCGTCGAGGAGCGCGGGCGAGAAGGAGATCGGGTAGCGGGCGCCGTCGGCGACCACCGCGCCGCGCGAGCCGGCGCAGCCGGCGGCGAGCAGGGCGCAGGACAGCGCGAGGAGAAGAATCCGAGACATGGCGGGCCTCACAGGTCGTCGATCGCGCGGAGGGCGGCGCTCGCCTGCGTGAACGAGCCCGCCATCGCCCGGAGGCAGGCGTCTCCGCCGAGCGCCATGGGGACGAAGTCGTGCTTGCCGACCCCTTCGTGCTGCGCGACCACGCGTCCGGTCGGGTCCTCGACCCGGACGTTCGCGCGGGCGGTGCAGGTGTGGTTCAGGTACCCGCTCATCTCCACCGCGACCTGCAGGTAGACGACCGCGTCGAGCTTCTTGCCGGCCTTCGGCCGCGCGAAGAGCAGCTCGACCTTCCCGACCTGGTCGCGGAGCGCGGTGCGGAAGGCCTGCTCGTAGAACTGGCGCACGTTCTGGAGCGTGAAGGAGTGGCCGTCGGTGCCGGTGTCGACCGAGTCCGGCACCGCCGCGCCGTCGAGGACGACGCCGACGACGCGGGCCTGGCTCCTGGTGAGGCCGACGGTGCTCGACGTCATCGGATCGAGGCGGACCTCGTGGTGGCAGCCGGCGAGCACGAGCGCGGCGGCGACGAGGAGCGCGCCGGAGAGCGGGCGGAGCGCGAGCTTGTGCATGGGACCCCCGTGATCGTGAGGCAGCTTACTCCGCGCACGACGAGACGCACGCGCCTTCCTCGCCGAACATCGCGCGGCAGCTCTCCTCGACGATGCAGTCGATGCAGCCCTGGAGGTCGTCGTCGACCTCGAGATCGTCCTCGCAGTCCCGGACGCACGTGGAGAGCACGGCTTCCTCGCCGAGGCAGTCGACGAGCTTGTCGCAGGCGTCCTCGCAGCTCGCGGACCCGCCGATGCCGCCGCCGTCGCCGCGGAGCGCGGGGCTGCCGCCGCCGTCGTCGTCGTCGTCGTCGTCGCCGGCGGGAGCGGGATCGTCGAGCGAGGGGAGGTCGCAGGCGGGCGCGCAGGCGAGCAGCGCGGAGAGGAGGACGAGGCTTCGCAGCGAGGACATGGCGGGCTCCGGACGTCGTGCGAGAGGCGTGAGGGACGGCGCAGCGAGGCGCCGCTGCAGCGGGCGCGACGCGGCCGGCGATTGCAGCGGTCGTGCCGGCGCGTGGGTGTGCGATCCGGCGGCGTTCGCGGCGGGTGACGCGCGTCACGCCGCGCGCTGGACGGTCCAGCCGCGGGCGCGCGGTCGCGCGTGGACGGTCCGCCGCCGCTTCGGGCGGCCGCGACGGCCCACCAAGCGCCTCGCGAGGCCGGGCACGGCCGCTGCAATCCGCTCCGTCGTCGCTCACTCGAACCGAGACCGAAGCGTCTCGACGGAGAACCGCCATGAAGAAGCTCTCGATGCTCGCCCTCGTGCTCGTCTCGTCCGCCTGCGCCGACCCGCTCGTCGGGAAGTGGGAGGGCAAGGAGGATCCCGACGTCGACCTCGAGGTCCGCGCGGGCGAGACCGCCGACTACGAGGGGGACGGCCACATCTACCTCTGCGGCGACACCTGCTTCCTCTGCCCCTTCGAGATCGAGGCGACGGAGGTCGGCGACCTGCGCTACGAGGTCGAGGGCCGCTTCACCGGCTCGTGCAGCGAGTACGGCTCGTTCGAGGACGTCGACTGCGAGGTGGTCGCCGACGGCGAGGAGCTCGAGTGCGACATCGAGGGCAACGAGTTCGAGTACGAGCGGGCGGCCGAGTAGCGCTCCGGCGCCGGAGCGGCGCGGATCGGGGTAGGCTCCGCCGGGACCCGGGGGAGCCTCGATGCGCGCACGGAAGGGCCGGCGAGCCGGGCGACGTGCGTCCGCCGCGGCGGCGCTCGGCTGCGTCTTCCTCGCCGCGTGCGCCGGCGAGGGACCGGACCCGGGCGCGGGCGACGCCGGCGGAACGGGCGGCGCCGGTGGCGCGG
>CAZDGH010000120.1:0-13882 GCA_964504805.1 uncultured Myxococcales bacterium
ACCGCGCGCCGGTCGCGCTCGGCGCGCTGCTCCGCGCCGCCGTCGACCGCGTCCCGGGCGCGCCGGCGCGGGTCTCGGTCTCGCTGCCCGAGCTCGCCGGCTTCGCGCACGCCGACGAGGAGCAGCTCGCCCTCGCGGTCCGCGAGCTCGTCGCCAACGCCGTCGAGCGCTCGCCCGAGGGCCGCACCGTCCGCGTCGCGCTCGCGGTCGAGGGCGATCGGGTCGAGCTGCGCGTCGAGGACCACGCCGGCGGCGCCTGGCCCGATCCGCCCGAGGCCGCCTGCGATCCGTTCTTCACCACCAAGCCGCAGTCGCTCGGCCTCGGCCTCGCCGCCGCGCGCGCCGTCGCCGACGCCCACGGCTTCTCCCTCGCGATCCGCCCCTCGCCCGGCGCCGGCACCGTCGTCGCCCTCGGGCTCGAGGCGGTGCGGCACACGCCATGAGCCTCTCGCTCCGCATCGTCGCCCTCGAGCGACTCGCCGTCGCCGAGGAGCTGGCCTCGGTGCTCCGGCACGATCTGCGCAACAAGCTCGCGAGCGTGCGCAACGCGAGCTTCTTCGTCCGCCGCAGGCTCCAGGCGTCCGACGCGTGGAACGCCGACCCCCGCGTGGCCCGGTTCTCCGAGCTCATCGACGCCGACGTCGACGCCGCGCTCGGACTCCTCGACGGCCGCGTCGGCCGCGGCCGCTTCCCGGATCCGCCCGCCGCCACCTGCGACGTCGGCCCCGCGCTCGAGGCCGCGCTCTCGCTGGTCCCGGCGGCGGCGGGCCGCGTGCGGCTCTCGGTCCCCTCCCCCGCGCGCGTCGTGGCGGCGGAGGAGGAGCTGGCCTTGCTGCTCCGGCTCGGCCTCGAGAACGCCCTCGACGCCTGCGACGCCGGGCCGATCGAGATCTCGGTCGCGGGCGGGGCGGCCGAGGTGGCGCTCCGGATCCGCGACGCCGGCGGCGGCGTGCCCGAGGACGTGCTCCCCCGGGTCTTCGAGCCGTTCTTCACCACGCGCGAGGGCCGCTCCGGCCTCGGCCTCCCGGTGGCGAAGCGCCTCGCCGAGCGGCGCCGCGGCTCGGCGCGGCTGCTGTCGGGCGACGGCGGCGCGACCCTCGAGGTCCGGCTCCCGGCGGCGACGGAGGTGGCCGGTGGCTGACGCCCCGCGGCGGATCCTCCTGGTCGAGGACGACGAGTCGAACCGCCTCACCACCGCGGCGCTCCTCGAGGACGAGGGCTTCGAGGTGGTCGTCGCCACCAGCGTCGCCGAGGCGGAGGCGGCGCTGCGCGGCCCACCGCCCGACGTGGCGCTCCTCGACGGCCAGCTCGGCGACGAGGACGGCCTGTCGCTGGTGCCGGCGATCCGCGCCGCCTCGCCCCGCGCGCGGATCCTCCTGGTGAGCGGCGCCTCCGCGCCCGGCGCCGCCGTCGACGGCGCCGTGGAGAAGGGCGACGGCTTCGCCGCGCTGCTGGCGGCGATCGAGTCGCAGCTCGTCGCCGGGTCCTAGGCGGACATCGCCGCGGCGACGATCCCGGGCAGGCGGAGCCAGCTCATGTCCGCCTCCATGTCCGAGAGCCTCCGCGCCAGCACGTGCGCCGACCGGTGGCTCGGGAAGTACGGGAGCTTCGGGCTCGGGACGAGCGGCGCGTACGCGACCGCCTTCTCGATCCCCTCGAGCATCGGGCTGTTGTGCACGAAGCCGTGCCCGCCCTGGATGTCGGTGAGCGGCGAGCTCGGGTGCGCGCCCCACGGCGCGGTGCCGAGGCCGTAGACCGAGCCGGGCCAGAGGTTCACGCCGACGGCGCCGTAGCGGAGCTTGGCGATCGCGCTCCGGACCGCCGAGGCGATCGCCGGGTCCTTCATCGACCGCGGGTGCACCATGATCGTCGCGGCCAGGGTGCCCCAGAGCTTGTCGTTCGCCCAGGCGACGGCCTTCTCCAGGTACTCGACGGGATCGGTGGAGCCGACCGAGGTCTCGTTGAGGATCGCGCAGAACGGCTCCATCTGGAACGCGAGCTCGTCCTGCTTCTCGGCGTCGAGCCCGGGCACGAGCGTGAACGGCAGGTAGCCGTCGCCCTGCTGGCCGACCTTGCGCGCGTCCTTGCCGGCGAGGAGCTTCGCGTAGCGGTCCTCGGCGCCCGGGTAGTACGCCTTCCGCGTCGGCGCGTGGCCGAAGGCCTTCTCGATGCCGGCGAGGAACGCGTCGCGCCGCTCCCAGCCCTTCGGCGAGACGACCATCTTCGCGGCGTTGCAGTTGAACGAGGCGTTGTTGGTCACCGCGCCGGCGACGTTCTCGGCGACGGCGTCGAGCTCCTTCTCGCTGTACGGCCCGGGCACCACCAGCACCGGCGAGATGTTGCCGAGCTCGGAGCTGATCTCCTTCTTCAAGAGCGGCTCGTTCCGCGCCTTGCGCGCCTCGCGCTCCGGCCCCGGCGGCCCCCAGACGATCATGTCGTGGGTCTTGTCCGAGCCGGTGATGTGGATCTCGTCGACGCCGTCGTGGCGGCAGAGGTACGCGCCCTCCTCGCCGCCGCCGTAGACGACCTGCAGCCAGCCGCGCTCGATGGCGGCCGCGAAGGCCTCCTCGATGAACGGCCCGACGTAGGCGTTCACCGGGTTCATCTTGAGCAGGCAGACCTTCCCCTCGTTGAACAGCTTGGTGACGACGTCGAGCGGCGGGATCGAGTTGACGTTCCCGGCGCCGAGGACGAGGCAGACCTTCCCCTCGTGATCGGGCTTCTTGTAGAAGCGCGCCCGCTCCGCGTGCATCTGCTCCTCGGTCACGCCCTCGAGGAAGTGCACCTCGGCCGAGACCTTCGGGAAGAGCAGCTTGTCGAGGGTGGTCATCGGGTAGACCTGCACCGTGAGCCGCCCGTCGGCCGTGCGCCCGGTCGGCCCCACCCGCGTCGTGCCCGTCTGCTCGATCTGCTCGAGCGACTCGAGCACGAGCCGGAGCCCGCGGATGGTGGTCCACGGCCCGCCGAGCCACTCGTCGCCCTCCTGCGGCGTGCCGAGCGGGATGCCCTTCGCCTCGCAGGCCGCCCGCACGCTCCGCTCCGCGACCCGGTGGTAGCCCTGCAGCATCTGCCGCCCCACCTGGATCCGCTCCCGGATCGACGCCTTCGCCCACGCCTTCATGTTGTCGCGCAGCCGCGAGACGGCGTCGTCGAGGCTCTTCTGCGCCGTGGGCGCGGGGACGTGGACGGCGGCGGCGGACATGGAGACCTCCGGGGTTGGCGCGGACTGTAGTCGGGTCGGCGCCAGGGCTCCAGGGGCGCCAAGGCTCCAGGCTCCCGCCAGGCTCCAGGCTCCAGGCTCCGGCAGTCCTCGTGCCAAGGTCGTGAACGCGAGAAGGCGCCACGTTCGTCCGCCCAGCACCGCCCGCTGGCTGGAGCCCGAAACCTGGAGCCTGGAGCCTGCTTCTCTCCGCTGGCTGGAGCCTGAAGCCTGGAGCCTGCGTCTAGACCTTGAAGCGACGCAGCTCGTTCCGCAGCACGTCCGCCTGCGCCGCCAGCCCGTCGATCGCCGACTCGAGCTCCTTCACCGAGGTGTTCTGGCCCTCGGCGACGTTCTTGATGGCCTCGACGGCGGCCATCACCTGCTCCGAGCCCTTGGTCTGCTCCTTCTGGGCGCGGTTCAGGTGGTTGACCATCTCGGAGATGTTCTCGATCGAGCGGGTGATCTGCTTCGAGCCGCGGGCCTGCTCCTGGCTCGAGCGCTCCACGTGCTTGGTGATGATCTTCATCTTCTCCGCGGACTTCATGATCTGCTCGGAGCCGCGGGCCTGCTCGGCGGTGGCGCTGGCGATCTGCTGCACCGTCTCGGCGATCTTGTGGATGGCGTTGGTGACCTGCTTCGAGCCGCGGGCCTGCTCGACCGTGGCCCGGGCGATCGCCTTCACCATCTGCGTCGACTTGGAGCTCGACTCGAAGATCTTCTTCAGCGCGCCCTCGGCCTCGCCGCCGAGTCGCACGCCCTCGTCGACGAGCTTGCCGCCCTTGTCCATGGCGACGATGGCGTTCTTCGACTCCTCCTGCACCGAGCGGATGAGGTCGGCGATCTCCTTGGTGGAGGCGCCGGTGCGCTCGGCGAGGTCCTTGATCTCGTCGGCGACGACCGCGAAGCCCTTGCCGTGCTCGCCGGCCTGGGCGGCGATGATCGCGGCGTTGAGGGCGAGGAGGTTCGTCTGCTCGGCGACGTCGTCGATGACGTTGAGGATGTTGCCGATGGTGCCGATCCGCTTGCCGAGCGAGTCGATGACGGTGGCGGCGGTCTTCGACGAGTCCTTGATCTTGTCGATGCCGGCGAGCGTCTTCTGCAGCGCCATCACGCCGATCTCGGCGTCCTGCGCCACCTGCTCCGACAGCTTCGCGGTCTCGTTGGCGTTCATCTCCACCTGGCCGATGGAGACGTCCATCTCGTTCATCGACGACGAGGTCTCCTCGGCGGTGGACGAGAGCTCCTCGACGCGCTTCGCCACCTCGCGGATCGAGAAGGTCATCTGCTCGATGGCGCTCGTCGTCTCCTCGACGCTGGCGGCGAGCGACTGGATGTTCTCGGCGACCTCGTCGTTCGTCGCCGCCATCTCGAGGATCGAGCTCGAGGACTCCTCGGCGCTCAGGGCGAGCACCTCGACGTTCTCGGCGATCCCCTTCAGCGACGCGATGATCTCCTCCATCGACGAGGAGGTCTCCTCCACCGACTGGTAGGTGGAGCCTGCGCCGCGGGAGACGGCCTCGCCGGTCCGGGAGATCCGCTCGATGACGCCGCCGATCCCCTCGGTGACGCCGCGAACGCGGCCGAGGGTCTCGTGGAGGTTCTGGCCGACGCGGTTCAGCGACTCGGCCATCGAGGAGAGCTCGTCGTCGCCCTCGACCTCCACGCGGTTGGCGAGGTCGCCGTCGGCGTAGCGGCGGGCGAGGGCCTGCATGCGGTCGAGGGGCCTGCCGATGAGGAGGGCGGCGAAGATGGTGGCGAGCAGCACGAAGAACGCCATCCCGACGCCGGTGGCGATGAACATCCACCAGCGGACGTCGGAGAGGTTGTCCTCGAGCGAGCGGCGCGAGAACCCGACCTGCACGAAGCCGACGGTCCGGGCGCGGGCGTCGCCGCCGCCGAGCTTGAGGTCGTCGGGGGCGAGCTCCTTGGCCTCGACGGGCAGGAAGACGTGGACGAGCTCGAGGTCGCGGTCGTCGAGCACCGAGCGGTCCCGCGACACCTTCCCGACGAAGGCGTCCGCCCGCGTGCCCTCGGGCAGCGCCCGGGAGGTGAGCTGGGTGAGCGCCTCGGCCGCCTCGCCGCGCTCGTCGGCGAGCCACAGCACCGCGTAGGCGAGCTCGGGGTCGCTGGCGAAGAGCTCGCGGATCTCGTCGTTCGCCGCCTGCACCGACGCCGAGGAGCGTCCCTGCAGGAAGTTCACCTTGGTGCGGGCGCCGAGGGCGAGCGCCGCCGACCGGGCGCGGCCCGCGAGGCCGTCGATCATCGCGGCCTCGAACCGCGTCAGCGTGGCCCAGCTCAGCGGGATGAGCAGGGTGAGCAGCAGCAGCGGGTACGAGAAGACGAGGACGCGCTTCAGACCCATGTTGCGGATGCGCGCGAACAGGGACTCGAGCAAGGCGACCTCGCGAGACGGAAAAAGCGCGGGAAGAGGTGCCGCCATTCTCTTGCCCGGCCCCGGCCGGGTCAAGTTTCCCCGGGGAATTTCCAGGGGTTTCCGGCGATGATCGCGGTCATGCCGCGCCCGACGCTCATCCTCACCGACGACCACTTCCTCGCCCACGACACCGGCCCCGGTCACCCCGAGCGACCGGCGCGGCTGGCGGCGATCCGGGAGGCCCTCGCCCGCTCGCCGCTCCCCGGCCTGCGCGAGGCGAAGCCGCGGGCGGCGACCCGCGAGGAGCTGCTCCGGATCCACGACGAGGCGCACCTCGACGCGGTCGAGCGCGCCCGGGGCCGGAGCGGCGCCTTCGACGCCGACACGCCGTTCTCGGAGGCGAGCGCCGACGCCGCCTTCCTCGCCGCCGGCGCCGCGATCGGCGCGGTCGAGGCGGCGGTGCGCGGCGAGGCCGACGCCGCCTTCGCGCTCGTCCGCCCGCCCGGCCACCACGCGACGCCCGCCGGCGCGATGGGCTTCTGCCTCCTCGACAACGTGGCCGTCGCGGCGGCCCACGCCACCGCCGCCCTCGGCTGCGAGCGGGTGCTGCTCGTCGACTTCGACGTGCACCACGGCAACGGCACGCAGGACGCGTTCTGGTCGCGGCGCGACGTGCTCTTCGTGAGCACGCACCGCTTCCCCTTCTACCCGGGCACCGGCGCGCTCGAGGAGACCGGCGCCGGCGACGGCGCGGGCCACACGGTGAACGTGCCGCTCCCCGGCGGCACCGGCGACGAGGTGTACGCCGCGATCTTCCGGGAGCTGGTCGAGCCGCTCGCCGGCGCGTACCGGCCCGACCTCGTGCTCGTCTCCGCGGGCTACGACCCGCACGAGGACGATCCGCTCGGCGGGATGGCGGTGACGCGCGCGGGCTTCGGCGCGATGGCGTCGTCGCTCCGCCGGATCGCCGATCGCCACGCGAGGGGCCGCCTCGCGCTCGTCCTCGAGGGCGGCTACGACCTCGACGGGCTCGCCGCGGGCGTCCGGGCGACGCTCGAGGCGGCCGCGGGGGCGGACGAGCCCTCCCTCGCCGCGCCGGCGTTCCTCCCGCCGTCCGTGGCGGCCGCCCGCGCCCTCGCGAAGCGCGCCTTCCCCGGGCTGTAGCGGCGGCCCCGGGGCCGGGACTACTGTACGTCCGTGCTCCCCTCCTTCCACCCCGCCGTCGAGGGCTGGTTCCGCTCGGCCTTCGACGGCCCCACCGACGTGCAGCTCGCGGGCTGGTCGGCGATCGCCTCGGGGCGGCACACGCTCGTCGCCGCGCCCACGGGCTCGGGCAAGACGCTCGCCGGCTTCCTCTCGGCGCTCGACGGCCTGGTCCGCCGCGGCCTCGACGGCGGCCTCCCCGACGAGACGAGCGTGCTCTACGTCTCGCCGCTCAAGGCCCTCGGCAACGACATCGAGCGGAACCTGCAGCTGCCCCTCGCCGGCATCCGCGCCGAGCTCGCGGCGCGAGGCCTGCCCGACGTGGCGATCCGCACCGCGGTCCGCACCGGCGACACGCCGGCGAAGGAGCGCGCCGCCGCGACGAAGCGGCCGCCCCACGTCCTCGTCACCACGCCGGAGTCGCTCTACGTGCTCCTCGGCA
This sequence comes from uncultured Myxococcales bacterium, assembly GCA_964504805.1. Classification (GTDB taxonomy): domain Bacteria; phylum Myxococcota; class Myxococcia; order Myxococcales; family Vulgatibacteraceae; genus CAZDGH01. The sequence continues at coordinate 7,222 of CAZDGH010000120.1, forward strand.
GCGAGGGCGGCCGGCGGCTCCTCGCGCCGGTCCGCACCGTGATCGTCGACGAGATCCACGCGGTGCTCCCGGACAAGCGCGGCGCGCACCTCGCCCTCTCGCTCGAGCGGCTCGAGGCGCTCGCGGGCCGGCGGCTCCTCCGGATCGGCCTCTCCGCGACCCAGCGGCCGATCGACGAGGTGGCGCGCTTCCTCGTCGGCGCCCGCGCCGTGGCCGACGACGGCACGCCCGACTGCGCGATCGTCGACGCCGGCCACCGCCGCGCGCTCGACGTCGGCCTCGAGGTCCCGCGCTCGCCGCTCGAGGCGGTGATGAGCGGCGAGGTCTGGACCGAGGTCTACGACCGGCTCGCGGCGCTCGTCCGCGAGCACCGCACCACCCTCGTCTTCGTGAACACGCGCAAGCTCTCCGAGCGCGTCGCGCGGTTCCTCGAGGAGCGCCTCGGCGCGGGCGTCGTCGCCTCGCACCACGGCAGCCTCTCCCGGGCGCAGCGGCTCTCCGCCGAGGCGCGGCTCAAGGATGGCACGCTCCGGGTGCTGGTCGCCACCGCGTCGCTCGAGCTCGGCATCGACGTCGGCGCCGTCGACCTCGTCTGCCAGGTCGGCTCGCCGCGGGCGATCTCCACCTGGCTGCAGCGGGTGGGCCGCGCCGGCCACCGCCTCTCGGCGACGCCGAAGGGACGGCTCTTCCCGGTCTCCCGCGACGACCTCGTCGAGTGCGCGGCGCTGCTCCTCGCCACCCACGCCGGCGACCTCGAGCGGCGGCTCCCGCGCGAGGCGCCGCTCGACGTGCTCGCGCAGCAGATCGTCGCCGAGGCCGCCTGCCGCGAGCTCCCCGAGGCGGAGCTGCTCGCGCTCGTCCGCGGCGCGTGGCCCTACCGCGCCCTGCCGCCGGAGGAGCTCGAGCAGGTCGTCGCCATGCTCGCCGACGGCTTCACCACCCGGCGCGGCCGGCGCGCCGCCCACCTCTTCCGCGATCGCGTCGGCGGGCGGCTGGTGGCGCGCCGCGGGGCGCGGATCGCGGCGCTCACCTCGGGCGGCGCCATCCCCGACACCGCCGACTACCAGGTGATCCTCGAGCCGGAGGGGACGCCGGTCGGCACCCTCAACGAGGACTTCGCCATCGAGTCGAACCAGGGCGACGTCTTCCAGCTCGGCAACACCTCCTGGCGGATCCTCAAGGTGGAGCCCGGGAAGGTGCGCGTCGAGGACGCCCGCGGGCAGCCGCCGACGATCCCGTTCTGGCTCGGCGAGGCGCCGGCGCGCTCCGAGGAGCTGTCGTCGTGGGTGTCGCGGCTCCGCGAGGGCGTCGAGCGCGCGCTCGAGCAGGGCGGCCTCGCCGCGGCCGAGGCCTGGCTCGAGCGCGAGGGGATCGCGCCGGCGGCGGCCGCGCAGGTCGTCGCCCACCTCGGCGGCGCGAAGCTCGCCCTCGGCGCGCTGCCCACCACGCGGACGCTGGTGCTCGAGCGCTTCTTCGACGAGGCGGGCGGGATGCAGCTCGTCCTGCACGCGCCCTTTGGCGCCCGGCTCACCCGCGCCCTCGGGCTCTCCCTGCGGAAGTGCTTCTGCCGCGCGTTCAACTTCGAGCTGCAGGCCGCGGCGACCGACGACGCGGTGATCCTCTCGCTGGGTCCGACCCACAGCTTCCCGCTCGAGGACGTCCCGAGGTTCCTCCACCCGGACACCGTGCGGCACATCCTCACCCAGGCGCTCCTGGCGGTGCCGATGTTCGGGACCCGCTTCCGCTGGAACGCGACCCGCTCCCTCGCGGTGCTCCGCTTCGCCGGTGGCAGGAAGGTGCCGCCGCCGCGGATCCGGATGCAGTCCGAGGACCTGCTCACCCTCGTCTTCCCGGACCAGGTCGCCTGCGCGGAGAACCTCGCCGGCGAGCGCGAGGTGCCCGACCACCCGCTGGTGAAGGAGACGATCCGCGACTGCCTCACCGAGGCGATGGACGTCGACGGCCTCGAGCGGCTGCTCCGGGAGCTCGCCGCCGGCACCGTGCGCGTCGCCTGCCGCGACCTCACCGAGCCGTCGCCGCTCGCGGCCGAGGTGCTTGGGGCGCGGCCGTACGCGTTCCTCGACGACGCGCCGCTCGAGGAGCGCCGCACCCAGGCCGTGCTCGCGCGGCGCTTCCTCGACCCCGAGAAGGCCGAGGACCTGGGCCGCCTCGACGAGGCGGCGATCGCGCGGGTGCGCGACGAGGCGTGGCCGACCGCCGAGACCGCCGACGAGCTCGCCGACGCCCTCGGCCTCCTGGGCCTCTGCGCCGCCGCCGAGGGGACGGCGTCGGGCTGGGCGCCGCTCTTCGACCGCCTCCGGGAGGCCGGCCGCGCGACCGAGGTCCGGGTCGCGCCGGGCGCGCCCGCGCTCTGGGTCGCCGCCGAGCGCCTCGCCGAGCTCCGCGCCCTCGCGCCGTCGCTCGACGCTGTGCCCTCGCTGGCGCTGCCGCCGACCCTCGCGACCAGCGCCCTCGCCCCCGAGGAGGCGGCGGTCGCGCTCGTGCGCGGGCGCCTCGAGGCCACCGGCCCGAGCACCGCCGCCGGCCTCGCCGCCCGCACCGGCCTCCCGGAGCTCGCGCTCGAGGGCGCGCTGCTCCGGCTCGAGGCCGAGGGGTTCGTGCTGCGCGGGCGGTTCACCCCGGCCGTGGGCACCCTGGAGTTCTGCGAGCGGCGGCTGCTCGCCCGGATCCACCGCGCCACCGTCGAGCGCCTGCGCCGCGAGATCGAGCCGGTGCCGATCGCCGGCTACCTGCGCTTCCTCGCCGGCTGGCAGCGGGTCTCGCCCGCCTCGCGCGGCGACGGCCCCGGCGGCCTCTCCGCCGCGCTCGAGGGGCTCGAGGGCTTCGCCGCGCCGGCCGCCGCCTGGGAGTCGGAGCTCCTGCCCGCGCGCCTCCGCGGCTACGACCCGTCGTGGCTCGACGGGCTCTGCCTGTCGGGCCGGATCGCCTGGGGACGGTTCGGCGGCGGGGCGGCGGCGCCGGTGCGCACCACGCCGATCCTGCTCCTCCCCCGCGCGACCTTGCCGGCGTGGGACGCCGCGCTCCCGCCCGGCGCCGAGGCCGCGCTCTCGCCGGCGGCGCTCCGGCTCCGCGACGCCTCGTTCTTCTTCGAGCTCCGGGCCGCGACCGGCCTCCCGCCCGCGGAGGCCGAGGCCGCCCTGGCCGAGCTCGTCGCCGCCGGGCTGGTGAGCTCCGACGGCTTCGCCGGCCTCCGCGCCCTCACCTACGCCAAGAAGGCGTCGCGCGCCGCCACCCGCCGCGGCCCGGGCGGCCTCGACGCCGCCGGCCGCTGGTCGCGGCTCCGCGCCGCGCCGCGCGGCGACGGCCCGACCGATCCCGCGGCGGTCGAGGCGATCGCCCGCGCCCTCCTGCGCCGCTGGGGCGTCGTCTTCCGCCGGCTCCTCGACCGCGAGGGTCCGCTCCCGCCCTGGCGCGAGCTGCTCCTGGTGCTGCGCCGGCTCGAGGCCCGCGGCGAGCTCCGCGGCGGCCGCTTCGTCGCCGGCCCCGCCGGCGAGCAGTACGCGCTGCCCGAGGCGGTCGGCGCGCTCCGGGCCGTGCGCCGCGCGGAGGCGCCCGGCGAGCACGTGGCGATCTCCGCCGCCGATCCGCTCAACCTCACCGGCCTGCTCGTCCCCGGCGACCGCGTCCCCGCCACCGCAGGCAACCGCCTCGTCCTCCGCGACGGCGTGCCCGTCGCCTGGGTCGTCGCCGGCAAGCTCGCCCTCGCGCCGGGCGCGGACGCCGCGGCGGTCGAGCGCGCCGTGGGGAAGCGCGCGGCTAGTTCTTCACGACGGCGAAGCGGAAGTTCGGGTACCCCGCCATCGCCGCGGTCTTCATCACCGGCGCGAGCAGGGTGAAGGGCGCCTCGCGGTCGGCGAGCAGGAAGATCACGTCGTCGTTCTTCCCGAGGCCGGCGGTCTGCGACTGCTTGGCCGCCCGCAGCGCGTTGAGCTTGTCGTAGAGGGGGACGATCTTGTCGCCCTCCATCGGCGCGGCGACCTTGCCGCCCTCGACCTTGGCGATGGCGACCTTCTCGACCTGGATGTCGTCGGGCGTGATCGTCACCGCGACCGAGAGCTCGAGCTGCGACTGGGTGCTCGAGGTCGGCAGCTTGATCTTGGCGCCGGCGTCGTACTCGATCTCCTGCTGCACGAAGCCGACGAGCAGGAAGAAGAGGATGTTGGTGAGGATGTCGATGAGCGCGACGAGGTTCAGGGGGACGTCGTACTCGCTGCCGCCACCGCCGCCGCCGGCCATCGCTTACTCCTTGTCCGCCTTGACGAGGTCCGCCACCACGACCTTCGGGAACAGCCGCAGCCGCGGCCCCTCGCCCTGCTTCAGCTCGCGGGTCGCGTCCATCGCCTGGATGATCTGCTCGTAGGTCGTCGTCTCGTCCGGCACGATCATGATCGTGTCGGAGCCGCCGAACTCGAGCTTCACCTTGCGCACCGCCTCGGTGAGCGCGGCAAGGTCGTAGGCGCCGTCCTTCTTCGGGATCGTCTGCTTCACCGCCGCCAGCTTCGCGGGGTCGGCGGCGTCGTTCTGCGCGGCGTTGAGCTTGTAGGCGTCCGGGGTGATCTGCAGGTTCAGCGTGATGGTGTCGCTCTTCGGCGGCGCCGGCTCTCCGTCGCTCTGCACCGGCACCGAGACGCCGAGGAACGAGATGATCGCCGCGCCGAAGGAGGCGAGGAGGAAGAAGAGGATGTTCGACATCACGTCCATGAGCGGCGTGAGGTTGAGGTCGACGTTGACCTCCGCCGACCCCTCCGCGCCGAACATGGAGCCGCTGCCGCCGAAGATGCCGTTGCCGTGGCCGCTCACGCGTGGGCTCGCTACGCCGCCTTGTTGTGGCCGCCGCTCGACTGCCGGAGCAGGAGCTGGTCGACGAGCTGGCCGGAGCCCCACTCCATCTGGCCGATGATCTTGTTCTGCTTGCCGAGGATGAACATGTAGACGGCGATGATCACCACGGCGACCACCAGGCCGAAGTACGTGTTGTAGAAGGCGATCGAGATACCCTGCGACAGCATCGACTGCCGGGTCGCCGCGTCGCCGCCGGACACGCCGGAGAACGAGATGATGAGGCCCCGGATGGTGCCGATGAGGCCGAGGAGCGTCGCCAGGTTCGAGAGCTGCGGCATGAACGCCGTGCCCTTGCGCACCTTCGGCAGCTCCGCCGCGGCCTGCACCTCGACCGCCCGGCGGATCTCGCGCTCGGTGCGGTTCGCGCGCTGCAGCGCCGCCTTGAAGATGTTGTGGAGCGGGTGGTCCTTCGTGCTCACGAGCTGCAGGGCGCGGGCGTAGCTGCCGGCCTCCACGAACCCGAGCACCTGCTTCAGCATGTCGTCGACGGACGTTCCGAACTTGAACCACAGCGAGTGGATCCGCTGGGCGGTCAGGGCGATGCTGAACGCCAGGATGAACATGTTGGCGAACAGGAACGGCTCGCCGGACATGATGAGTTCGAGCATGTGTGCTGGGCTCCGATGGGTGCGGGGCGGGCTGACTGTACGCCGCGACTTTCCCGAGTGTCAAACGGACGTCGGTGGCCCCGACACCGCCGATCCCCAGGAAAATGCGTGACTTCCGGCCCGGGCCGGACGCGCGCGGCGACGCCGAGGTCGTGTACCATGGGGCCATGCGCCACCGCCCCGCCCCCGTGAGCTCCCTCCTCTCGGCGCTCGGCCTCGCCGTCCTCTCGCCCGCCTGCGAGGGGGGCAGCCAGCCCGAGCCGATCGTCGACCCGGCGGACCCGGAGGAGGGCGCGAGGTGGGACAACCTCACCCTCACCTTCCCCGGCGCGCCCCCGAACTTCTACGACGTGTGGGGCCGGAGCCCGGTCGACGTCTGGACCTGCGGCGAGGCGGGGACGGTCTACCACTTCGACGGCGCCGGCTGGACGCCCCACGACACCGGCGTCGACGTGGCCCTCCGGTCGATCTCCGGGGAGGTCCTCGCCGAGGACGATCCCGCCTTCCCCGGGCCCCTCTACGCGGTCGGCGAGGGCGGCACCATCGTCCGCTACGAGGCGGGGGTGTGGTCGGTCGAGGCCTTCCCGCCGCGCTTCGCCGCGGACGGCGTCACCCCGCTCGCCCCGGTGGACCTGAACGGCGTCGCCGCCGCATCGGGCGGCCGGGCGCTCGCCGTCGGCAACGAGGGGACGATCCTGCTCCGCGATCCCGAGACGGGCTGGTCGCAGATGGACTCCGGCACGGTGGAGAGCCTCCACGCCGTCCTCGTCACCCGCGACGCCTCCGAGGGCGTGGCGGTCGGCAACCTCGGCCTGATCGTCCGGCTCCGGGGCGGCGCCTGGTCGCGGCAGCGCGTCGACGGCCTCACCGTCCCGCTCCAGACGCTCTGGGGCGAGAGCGCCACCTACTTCTACGCCGCGGGCCTCGACGGCACGATCCTCCGCGCCGGCGAGGGCGACTCGATCCTCCGCGTCGAGGGCGCGCCGCAGGTCTACCTGCGCGACGCCTGGGGCACGTCGATGGAGAACGTGTGGTTCGTCGGCTGGGGCGGCACCATCGTCCACACCGACGGGATCACCGCCGAGGCCGCCGGCGAGTTCAGCGACCACCGGCTCGAGGGGGTCTGGGGCGTCTCGGTCCCGCCGCCGCCGGACGCGCCGGCGGACCCACCGCCCCAGCCGCACGACGAG
>CAZDGH010000121.1:0-209 GCA_964504805.1 uncultured Myxococcales bacterium
GGCGTGCTCGGTCGCGAAGGCCACGACCGAGCGCGGCTTCCGCCCGAGGAGCTTCTCGACGTCGCCCGTCACCGCCGAGCCCCAGCCGGCCTTCCAGATCGCGAACAGCTCGCCCATCGCCGCCACGGCCCAGTCCGGCATCCCCGCCTGCTTCATGCCGGCGGCGGCCGCCGCCTCCGGCACGTCCACGTAGGCGATCGGCTTGCCGG
>CAZDGH010000121.1:219-13846 GCA_964504805.1 uncultured Myxococcales bacterium
TCGTGGCCGGCGGTCGTGAGCACCTTCGCCGCCACCTCGCCGAGGTCCCTGGGATCGACGAAGCCGACCTTCCCGTCGCCGAGCGGCAGGTAGATCTTGCCCTCGGACCGGATCGTCCCGCCCCAGAACGCCGAGAAGTTCGACATGTAGGCGCTGGGGCGCAGGAGCGTCCACGACATCGCCGAGCCCTGCAGGTACCGCTCGACGATCCGGTGCCAGCGGCCCACGGTGATCCCGGGCACCGCGTCGGCGCCGAGCGCCGACAGCTTCACCGCGTGCTTCACGCCCGCGGCCTGCGCGGCGTCGAGCAGCACGATCGCCTGCTCGTGCGCCGCCGGATCGAGCGGCGTGCAGAGGTACAGCTTCTCGCAGCCCGCGAGCGCCTGCGCGAAGCCCTCGGGCTTCGCGAGGTCGAAGGCCACGAGCTCGGTCCCGGGGCCGGCGAGCGCCTTCGCCTTCCCGGGATCGCGGACGCCGAGGCGCAGCTTCGCGCCGGTGCGCTGCAGCGCGCGGACGGTCTCGGTGCCGGTGGTGCCGGTCGCTCCTGTGACGAAGATCACGGACGTCTCTCCCCCCGCTGTTCGCGGGCACTGTGTGTGAATCGAGGTTTCACGAACGTGCGACGCCGGTGGATAACCGAGCGCCCGGCGCGGCGCACGGCCCGCCCCGTCGGGGGCGTGCAACCGCGCCCGCCGTCGCGCACCTTCTCCACGTGCCCATCGTCCGCGGCGTCCGCGTCTCGAGCCCCGACCGCGTCCCCTGGCCCGAGCTCGGCCTGGCGAAGCTCGAGGACGTGGAGCGTCCCGACCGCCTCTCGCCGGTGCTCGCGCGCCTCTCGGGCGCTACGGCCCCGGCTCCCAGCAGGTGAGCCAGATCCGGAGCCGCTCCCGGTCGAGCGGGCTGGTCCCGCCGCCCGGCGGCATCGTCGGCGCGTCGCCGCCGGCGCGGGCGAGGATCCGGGCCCCGAGCGCCAGCGCGAGCTCGCGATCGTCGAAGGTGATCGCCGGCGGTGCGTCGTGGCGGTCGAGCGACGTCGAGGCGTGACACGGCTGGCAGTTCCCGGTGAGGAAGCCCTCGCCGAAGCTGTCCCAGGTGATCACCGGCGCTTCCTCGCATGGATCCGGTCCCTGCCCGCCCGCGCCGCCGCCGCCGCCGGTCGGCTCGTCCGCCGCCTCCGGGCGGCCGCACCCGGCGAGCGCGAGCGCGAGCGCGAGCGCGACGCGCTTCACCGGAGGATCCCCTCGATCGGCGTGCCGCCGTGGAGGTCGGACGCGTCGGCGCCGCCGAGCGCGAGCAGCGTCGCCCCGAGGTTCTCCACCGAGAGCGCCGGCGCGCCGTCGACCGCATCGCCCGTCGCCGGATCCACGCCCCGGCCGTAGTAGCGCCCGTCGAAGGCGCCGACGACCCGGTCGCCGGTGAGGCCCGGCCCGACCAGGAGCACGCTCGTGTACGGCCAGTGATCGCGGCCGCCGGTGCCGTTGAGCTTCGGCGTGCGGCCCATCTCCGACAGCACGACCACGACCGTCTCCTCGGCGAGCGGCACGCCCGAGGGGCCGACCTGCGTCTCGAGCAGCCGCAGGATCCGCGAGAGCCCGGCGAAGAGATCCTCGAAGAGCTGCGACTGCACGGTGTTGTCGGCGTGGGTGTCCCAGCTCTGCGGGTGCCCCACCGTCACGCAGCGCGAGAGCCCCTTCGCCAGCGCGCGCACCGCCGCCTCCGCTTGCGTGCCGAGCGTCGAGCCGGGCGCGAAGTCGACCTCGTAGCGCATGTCCTTGAGCGCCGACGCGCGCTCGACCGACGACGACAGCGCGCCGGCGAGCTCGCGCTCCCGCGCCGTGCGCGAGGCGTCGGCCCGCGCCGCGGTGCGCCGCGCCAGGTAGCGGTCGAGGATCCGCTCCGCGACCGGCGACGGCCGCCGCGCCGGCACGTCGCTCCCGTCGAGGATCCGGCCGGAGAGGAGCCCGTCGAGCTGCCCGCTCGCCCCGGCCCTCGCCACCGCGTCGCCGAGCCCGCCCGGCAGGCTCGGCCCGCCGAGCACCAGATGCGGCAGCGTGAAGCCCTCGCCCGCGGCCCCGAGCCGCGTCGCCCAGTCGGCGCCCTCGCCCGAGGAGCTCGCGGAGAGCGCGAGCTTGAGGCAGGTCTCGTGGGAGACCGAGCGCACCGAGAGGCCGTTCAGGATCAGCGTCCGGGCGTGGTGCGCCTCGAAGAACGCCCGCACCGACGGCCTCGCCGGGCCGTCGACGACGGAGAGGTTCCCGAAGGTCGACACCTCCGTGCCCGGCTCCATGTCCACCGACGACGAGCCGTAGAGCGGCGCGAACACCGTGAGCGGGTCCCAGCCGCCCTGCGCGAAGACGAAGAGGAAGCGCCGCCCCGCGGCACCGGGCAGCGCGGCGCGCACCCTCGCAGGAAGCGAGGCCGCGGCGAGGGCGACGGGGATGCCGGCGAGGAGCTGCCTGCGCGTGAACATCGTCGGCTCCTAGTAGAGGACCAGCTCGGGGTCGCGGAGCAGCGCCGAGGTCACCCCGGCCCAGGCGTCGGGCTCGCTGCCGACCGAGGCGAGCTCGGCGAAGAGGGCCGCGCCCGCCTCGACCTCCGGCCCGTCCTCGGCGACGGCCGTGCCGAAGAGCCGGCGGTGCACGACGACCAGCGCGCGCCGCACCGCAGCCTCGTCGCCGGCGCCGGTGTCGATCCCGGCGAGGAGCCGCCGCTCGCCCTCGGCGCGCGACAGCTCGGCGAACGCCGCGGCCTCGGCGAGCCGCTCGTGCACGAGGGCCACGGTCGCGTTCGGCGCCCGCGCCGTCGCGCTGCCGCCGTAGGCGTCGACGCCGCCGGCGAGGGACCGGAGCCCGGTGGTGTCGGTGCGGAGCATGTCGGCGCCGCCCGCGGTGAAGCGGAAGCCGGTCAGCGCCTCGAGCTGCGAGCCGAGGAGCTCGGGCGCGACGAGCTTCCGCCGCACGCCGCCGTCGGCCTCGGGGACCTGGCCGCGGTAGCGCTCGTCGGAGAGCACGCTCCGCACGAGCGGGCGGAGGCGCAGGCCGCCGGCGAGGAAGGCCTCGCGGTGCCGGGTGAGCGCCTCCTGGTCGAACAGGCCCACCTCGCGGCCGAGGAGCCCCTCGTAGACGTTCTTCACCGCGCACTCGACGAACCGCGGATCGCCCGCGATCGCCTGGCCGAGGTCCGCGAGGGTGTGCCCCGGGACGCCGTAGTACGACGGCGCGACGCCGGTCGCGGTGCGCCAGGCGCGCTCGCGCTCCGGGTGGTAGCGCGACAGCTCCGCGGCGCCGAACCCCGTGTACTGGAAGCCGAAGAGGAAGCTCGCCAGCGGATCGAGGCCGACGTGGCAGTTGAGGCAGCCCGGGTTGGTCGTCACCGCGGTGCGGATCGCCGCCTCGTCGGAGAGGTCGATCTCCCGCGGGAAGTCCACCGGCCGCCCGAGGTAGCTCTGGCAGAGGAGGATCCGCGCCAGCGCGTTGGCGCGCCCGCGGCCGTAGTTCACGCCGTCGGACGGGTAGCGCCAGTGGAACGCGTTCTGCGAGAGGATCCCCGCCGGCGGCCTGGAGTCCGTGTAGCGCGCCACCCGCCACCCGGCCGCGCCGCCCGGGTAGTCGAGCGGCCACGCCCGGGCGAGGAGCTCGTTCGCGAGCGTGTAGTCGGCGGTGACGACCTCCGTGAACGGCAGGTCGTGCTCGGCGACGTGCGAGATCAGCCGGAGCGGCTCGTCGCCGACCGCGGCCGCGAAGCCCGCCTCGTCGTCGATGCCGTACGCCGCCGCCGAGACGGTGAAGGCGTCGAGCTGGGTGCGCAGCACCGGCGCGTAGATCGCCCGCACCCGCGCGCCGAACCGCTCGTCGGCGAGGAAGCCGTCGAGCAGCGCCTCGAGCGCCGCCGGATCGGCCTCGACCGCCGCGTGCTCGGCCTCGGTGGGCCGCACGCCGCGGACGTCGAGGCTGGCGCGGACGAGCACCTCGCGGGTGGTGAGCGGGAAGACCTCCGCCGCGGGAGCCTCCGGCGCCGGCTCCTCGCGCGTTGGCGGCGCGGCCGTCTCGTCGGGCGACGAGGTGCAGGCGGCGAGGAGCGCGGCGAGCGCGAGCGCCGCGGCGTTCCGCCCGGTCACCACGGCGTCGGCCCCCACGCCGTCGCCGGCGCGAAGTCCACGCAGGTCGCCCCGAGCTCGCGGCCGCGGAAGTACGTGCGGCCGCAGCCGTCGCAGACCGCCGGGTCGACGTCGGGCGCCTCGTCGGTCGGCCCGTCGAAGACGACGTCGTACCAGCTGCCCTCGGCGTCGCGGACCGAGACGGTCCCCGAGGGCTCGCGGTCGCACTGCGAGCCGAGGCTCGCCTCGGTCAGCCGGACGCCCGAGAAGGCGATGGTGTTCGCCGGACCGGCGAGGCCGGCGAGGCCGCCGTCGAGGCCGATCGCGTGCGCGTCGAGCCCCGGCACGTACGCCGCGAAGACGGTGAGGCTCGGCCCGAGGGTGCCGTCGAGCCACGGCCCCGGCGCGTCGGGCGCGAGCACGAACGAGCCGTCGAGGCTGGTGACGTGGATGGTGTAGCCGGCCGGCTCGGCCGTCGCGTACGAGATGACGCCCGAGCCCTCGAGCGTCGCCGCGCCGGCCGCGAGCCGGCCCGAGTGGTACACGTACCAGCCGTCGTAGAGCGTGCCGTCGCCGTAGTCCAGGTCCTCGTAGGTGTAGACGGCGCCGAAGCCGCTGAACGCGCCGCCGGCGGCGGTGCCGCACTCGCCCTGCCAGAACGTGCTCTGCGAGTACGCGTCCGACTGCCGCACCAGCACCGGACAGCCGACGCCGTCGGCGCCGGCGAGGAGCCCCTCGTACGAGGCGAGGAAGGGACGCGCGTCGATCCGGAGCGCGAGCGAGAGGCCGTCGCGGATCGCTTCGCCGAGGGCCGCGGGGTCGAGCGCGGGCTCGACCTCGTCGGGCTCCTCGTAGACGTAGGGCGTCGGCAGCTCCGGCCCGCCGCCGCCCCCGCCGGCGCCGCCCGCTCCTCCGCCGCCCTCGCCGCCCGCCGCCGGCGGGTCCGCCTCGCTGCCGCCGCACGCCGCCGCGGCCAGCGCCAGCCACGCCAGGACGCAGGACCACCGTCGCATCGACGCCCCCTCGACGGCCGCGAGGGCCGCACCCGGGACATGACACCACCGGCGCCGGAGATCCGAAACCCCGGGCGGGGCTCAGACCTCCGGACGGTAGCCGAAGGAAGGTCGCCAGGTCGCCGGCATGAACGGCCGGAGCAGGTACGTCCCGAGCATGTACGCCCAGAAGCTCCGCACCCGCAGGGCCGGGTGGATCTTCCCGGCGTGCTGCGCGTGGAGCGCCGGTGTCTCCGCCCAGTGCACGCCGGGCTTGAGGTGGTGCACGGTGTGGAGCCCGTTGTTGAAGAGCAGCGCGTTCAGGATCGGAGACTCGAAGTTGCGCGAGTGGTCCCAGGCGCTGTCGCAGTCGGTCTCCACGTGCTGCACGTAGTTGAAGACCTGGATGGTGAAGAGCGCGACCTGCTGCGGGATCAGGAAGTAGAGCAGCGCCTTCCGCCAGTCGACGACGGAGATCGCCGCCATGAAGCCGAAGAACACCACGTACTCGGAGATCGCCGCGAGCCACGCGCGGCGGTTCCGGCCCCGGAGCTCGCGCAGGTACGCGGAGATCTCCCGGGTCTGCAGCAGGCTCGTCAGCGTCGGGTAGACGAGCAGCGCGAGGAGGTGGTTCGACCGGAAGAGCTTCGGGCTCCGCGAGGTGTCGCCCGGGCGGTTGTTGAGCTTGTGGTGGGTGCGGTTGTGCGTCGGCACCCAGCCGACCGCCGGGTGGCCGTAGAAGATCGAGATCACCCACGAGGTGACGAGGTTCAGCGCCTTCGAGCGCCAGATCCCGGCGTGGTTGTGGTTGTGGCTGATCACCGCGACGGCGACCGCCAGGAACAGCGAGAGGGCCCAGAGCGGCGGGCTCCACGCCTCGCGGGTCCACTGGGCGATCGCGACCGTGACGGTGAGGGCGAGGTAGCCCAGGGTCCGAACGTCCGCTCTGTGTCGAAGCATCGCGACCTCGGGCCGAGCGCCGGCCTCCGAAACGAAGCGAGGCGCCCGCTCGCGCGGGCGCCCCGGAGACTGCGAACCCTTGCGGGCGTCCGGCTAGATCTTGCGGACGTTCGCCGCCTGGAGGCCCTTCGGGCCGCGCTGCACGTCGAACTCGACGCGCTCGCCCTCGGCGAGGGAGCGGAACCCATCCGCCTGGATGGCGGTGTGGTGGACGAAGACGTCCTCGCCGCCCTCCTGCGAGATGAAACCGAAGCCCTTCGCGTCGTTGAACCACTTCACGGTACCCTGAGCCATGTTCGCTGCTTCCTTCGTAGGCGTGTCTTTCGCACGCCTTCACTCGGTGCGCGCCGCCATGGCGACGCACCACGGGGGCTGATCCCGGCGATCGGATCGCATCGTAGACGCCCGCGCGGCGCGCAATCTGGGGCGGATCGAGCCCGAACGCAAGAGCCCGCACGGCGCGATGTCGGGCGCCGAACGCACCGCCCGCCCGCTTCCCGAGTCGATCCGGAGCCTTTCGCGACCTACGCCGCCTGGGCGAGCAGCCGGCTCTCGCGCCCGTGCCACACCAGCCAGAGCTGGTGCGACGCGCGCGTCACCGCGACGTGGAAGCGGCGGCGCCCCTCGTCGCTCTCCGGCCAGGACGCCTCGGTGGCGTCCGGCACCACCACGTAATCCCACTCGAGGCCCTTCACCGCGTCGACGTGGGTGACGTCGAGGCCGGGCTCGAAGCCGAAGGAGCCGTCGAGCACGAGGCGCGAGCGCGGCACCTCCTCGACCAGGCCGGCGAACCGCCGCGCGGTCGCCTCGTCGTGGGCGATCACCGCGCATGACGCGTTCGGCTCCGCCTCCACCAGCTCGCGGAGCGCGCCGGCGAGGAAGAGCCACGCCTGCGCCTCGCCGGGGAACGGGAACCGGCCCACCGGCGCGCCCTCGCGCGACGCCGCCGCGGGGGCCACCGGCGCCAGCGGGCCCAGCACGTCGCGGGCGAGGGCGGCGATCGGCCGCGGGCAGCGGTACGACACCGCCAGCCGGCAGGTCGCGGCGTCTCGCACGCCGAGCGCCGCCAGCGAGCGGGTCCAGCCGGCGAAGCTCGAGTGCGTCTGCTGCGCCTCGTCGCCGGCGAGCGTCACCGCCCGCGTCGTGCGCACGCGCTTCGCCAGGGCGTCGAGGTCGAAGAGCGAGAAGTCCTCGGCCTCGTCGAGCACGAGCTGCGAGGCCTCCTTCGGGTGGAGCTGCCCGCGCCAGGCCGCCAGCGTGAGCAGGAGCGGCAGGTCCTCGAGGTCGAGGGTGCCGGCCAGCTCGTCGCGGGTGCCCTCCTCGAGCTCGCGCCGGTCGAGCGGGGTGCGGCGCTCCTCGGCGATCCCGGCGAGCGCCGCCCTCGGGTCGTCGGCGAGCTGCGCCATGGTGTGCTGCACCGTCTCCTCGATGGCGGTGAGCGGCAGCGTTCCGTGCGAGCGCGCCACCACGTCGGCGAGGAACGGACGATCGGTGAGCCAGACGCCGAGCTCGGCGCGGAGCCTCCGGAGCACCGGCGCGCCCGTGCTCCGCTTCGCGCCGAGCTTCCGCTTCAGCGCGTCGTAGAGCGCCGGGTGCCGCTTCATCCCCACCACCAGCGCGGGCGGCTCGCGGTTCAGCCTCGGCAGGCCGCCGAAGGTCTCCCGGGCGAGCTCGAGGAAGGCGTCGTCGAGCGTGCGCACCCGCGCGGCCTTGCCGCCGAGCGGCGCGAGCAGGCGGGCCGCGAGCCGCGCCAGCCCCTCCTCCGGCACCACCACGTGGGCGCGCTCGGCCGCGAGCCGCTCCGGCGCCGTCGCCGAGAGGCGCACCAGCCGGTGCAGCGCCACCGTCGTCTTGCCGCTGCCGGCGCTGCCGAGCACGAGCAGCGGCTTCTCCGGCGGCGAGGCGATCGCCGCGAACTGCTCCGCGTCGAGGAGCGCGGTCACCTCGGTGCGCGCCTCGCGGCCCGCGGCGCCGACCCCCACGCCGAGGCCGAGCGAGCCCGGCCGCGCCGCGGTGCCGGCGCCGCCCGACGCCAGCGAGGCGCCCTCGGCGACGCGCCAGCTGCCGGCGAGCTTCTCGAGCGCGAGGCCGTCGCCGAGGATCCGCAGCAGCTCGCCCCGGTGCACGACGAGGATCCGCCGCACCTCGACGACGCCGCTCGCCTCGCGTCCCGGGAACGACTCCTCGAAGGTGTCGCCCTCGCGGTAGCGGTAGAAGAGCTGCGCCACCGGCGCCACCCGCCAGTCGACGACCCAGATCCCCGCCGCCGCGTCGACGTAGGTGCCGTGGCCGAGGAGGTAGTCGCGGACGCGCCCCTCCTCCCGCAGCCGCAGGTGCGCGAGGTACGGCGAGGCCGGATCCGGCAGCGGCTGCAGCGCCCGCCCGCGGAGCTCCTGCCGGACCGCCAGCTCGTGGAGGATCGGCGCGGCGTCCTCGATCCGCGCCTCCTGCGCGTCCTCGCGGAGCTGGATCAGCTCCGCCGTCGTCGCCACCCGGGGCCCGCGGCTCCGGGCCCGCGCAGCCGCCACCAGCGCGGCCTGCACCTTGGCGAGGAGGGCCTCCTCTTCGGCGACGGCGGGGTGGACGGGGGCCGGATCGGGCATGGGGCGCGGACGGCGGCTCCTCAGTCCGCGTACTTCACGCTGCAGCCGTACGCCTTCGTGCTCGGCGTCGAGACCGGCTTGCCGGCGAGCACCTCCGCGAGCGCGAGGTCCACGTGCGGCCTGGCGAGCTTCACGTCGGCGACGGCGGTCGACGGACGGTCGTCGATCGCGCCGGCGTAGACGACCGTGCCCTTCGCGTCGACCACGAACATGTGCGGCGTGGTCTTCGCGCCCCACCGCTTGCCCGCCTTGCCGTCGGGATCGAGCAGGTACGCCGACGGCGCCGCCTTCTTCTCCGCCATCAGCTTCTTCGCCCCCGCTCCGTCGAGGTGCCCCTGCTTGCCCGGCGCGGACGAGTTGACGACCAGCCAGACCACGCCCTTCTCCGTCCACTTCTTCTGGAGCGCCTGCAGGTTCCCGCTGTCGTAGTGCTTCTGCACGAACGGGCAGCCGTCGTTGGTCCACTCGACCACCACGGTCTTGCCGGCGTGCTCGGCGAGGGTGCGCGGCTTGCCGTCGGCGTCGGGCAGCCCGAGATCCGGCGCCTTCTGCCCGACGACGGCGTCGGCGACGGCGAGGGTCGGCACGAGGAGCGCCGCCGCGAGGGCGGCGCCGCGGAGGAGCGCGGTCATGGTGGAGCTCCCTAGAGCGCCTGGAGGTGCTCGAGGATGGTGGAGGTGGTGAGGACCTGGGGGAGCACCACCGGCTCGTCGGCGCCGGGGCCGTAGAGCAGGTAGAGCGGGACGCCGCTCCGCCCGTGCTGCTCGAGGATCGAGGTGATCTCCGGATCCCGGTTCGTCCAGTCGCCCTTCAGGTACGCGACGCCGGCCTTGCCGAACGCCTCGCGGACCGGCTCCGTGGCGATGGCGGTGCGCTCGTTGACGATGCAGGTCACGCACCACGCCGCGGTGAGGTTGACGAAGACCGGCTTGGTCTGCGCCCGCAGCTCGGCCAGCCGCGCCGGGCGGAACGGCTCGTAGGAGAGCGACGCCGTCGAGGCCGCGACGGTCTTCGCTTCGGGCGAGGCGATCGGCGCCTCGCCGGGCATCCGCGCGAGCCACACCGCGCCGGCGGTGGCGGCGATCGTCGCCAGCGCGCCGACCCGCTGCAGGCGCGCGGAGCTGAACCGCGAGCTGCCCCACGCCCAGGCCGCGAAGCTCACCAGCACGATGCCCGCGAGCGCCGCCGCCAGGCCCTCGGGGCCGGCCTGCAGGTGCAGCACCCAGACGAGCCACGCCACCGTGCCGTAGAGCGGGAACGCGAGGAGCTGCTTCAGCGTCTCCATCCACGCGCCGGGCTTCGGGAGGAGCCGGTGCATCGACGGCACGAAGCTGAGGACGAGGAACGGCAGCGCCAGGCCGAGGCCGAGGGCGAGGAAGACCACGAGGCTCGTCACCGCCGGCTGCGTCAGCGCCCAGCCGATCGCCGCGCCCATGAACGGCGCGGTGCACGGCGTCGCCACCACGGTGGCGAGCACGCCGGTGAAGAACGAGCCGGAGAGCCCGGGGCGCGACGCCAGGCCCGAGCCGACGCCGGCGATCGACGTGCCGAAGTGGACGACGCCCGACAGGCTGAGCGCCATCGCCATCAGCACGTAGGCGAGCAGCGTGACGAAGCCCGGCGACTGGAGCTGGAAGCCCCAGCCGATCCGGTCGCCGCCCGCGCGGAGCGCGAGGAGCACGCCGGCGAGCGCCGCGAAGCTGGCGAGGATGCCGCCGGTGTACGCGATCCCGTGGAGCCGGATCCGCGCCGGCGCCTCGGACGCCTGCTGCGCGACGCCGAGCACCTTGAGCGAGAGCACCGGGAAGACGCACGGCATCAGGTTCAGCACGATGCCGCCGAGGAGCGCGAACAGCACCGCCTCGAGCAGCCCGGTCTCCGCCGCGCCCGCGGTGGCCGCGGCGGCCGGCGGCGCGATCGCCGCCTTCGGGCCGATGGCGACCTTCGGCGCCTCCTCCTCGACGCTGCCGATCGCGAACGCCGCCCGTGCGGTGCGCTTGTCGAGCGCCTCCTCGAGCACGAGCACGCCGGGGAACGTCGCCGGCCGCTCGCCCTCGGCGGCAGGCTTCAGCTTCAGGGTGAGGCCGTCCTGCGCGACGGCGAGCTCCTGCTTCGCCGAGAGGTCGAGGCCGCCGCCGAGCGGGAAGAACGTGGCCGCGGCGATCCGGCCGGAGGCGAGCGCCGGCTCCTTCACCCGGAGCAGCACCTGGGTCGCGTCGCCCTCGAACGCGACCGGCCACGGCGCGGCCACCGGCAGCTTCGCGCGGTAGGCGGCGAGCTTCGCCGCGCCCTCCTCGCTCCGCACCGCGGCGCCGGCGGCGCCCTTCAGGTCGAGCGACAGCTCGGCGCGGCCGGGCACGCAGGTCTCGTCGTTGCAGACGAGCCACGACGCCTTGGCGGCGAGCGGGATCGCCGCGCCCGCCTCGACGCGGGACGGCGGGGTGAGCTTGGTGAGCAGCACCACCTCGCCGTCGTAGCCGTAGTTCGCGACGCCGCCGACGTCGAAGCGGATCGGCGCCGGCCACTCGATCGGCCCGGCGTCGAAGCCCTCCGGCAGCGTCCAGGCGATCTTCGTCGGGAGGCCCGAGTCGCCGGGGTTCTTCCAGTAGGTGTGGTAGCCCTCGGCCATCCGCAGCCGGAGGCCGACCGTGAACGGCTCGCCCGCGGCGACCTCCGACACGTCGGCCACGAGCTCGGCGCGGACCAGGTCCGACGGCGGCATCGCCGCCGAGGCCGGGAGCGCGGCGCCGAGGAGGAGGAGGGCTGCTGCGAGGGAGGCGCGGAGCCGCATGCGGGGTCTCGTCAGGTGGCGGCGTCGAGGATTGCCGGCGGAACCTTACCCGGTTCGGGGGCATTCCCGGCGACGGCCCGCCACCAGGGGTCGGGGGCGGGCGGCCGGGCGGGCTCGAGCGGGGCGCCGAGGCGGGGGGTGAGCAGCGGGATCTCGTTCGCCGCCGCGAGCGCGAGCAGCCGCTCGGCCGGCTCGCTCCAGGCGTGCAGCGCGAGCTGGAAGGTGCCCCAGTGCACGGGGAGCAGCGGGCCGCCGCCGAGGTACCGGTGGGCGATCGCAGCGTTGTCGGGGCCGAGGTGGATGTCGCCCCAGCTCGGGTGGAACGCGCCGACCTCGAGCATCACCAGGTCGAACGGCGCGTAGCGCTCCCGGATCGCCTCGAAGTGCCGGGTGAGGCCGGTGTCGCCGCTGAAGAAGAGGCGCTCGCGCGCGCCGCGCACCACCCACGACGACCACGAGGTGCGGTTGCGGTCGAGCGGCCCGCGGCCCGAGAAGTGCCGCGCCGGCGTGGCCGCGAAGACGAGCCCGGAGACCGTCGCCTCCTCCCACCAGTCGAGCTCGGTGATCCGCGCGGGCGGGACGCCCCACGCCTCGAGGTGCGCGCCGACGCCGAGCGAGGTCACGAACGGCACGTCGAGGCTCGCGAGCGCGCGGATGGTGCCGTGGCAGAGGTGGTCGTAGTGGTCGTGGGAGACGAGCACGGCGTCGAGCGGCGGCAGCTCCTCGAGCCGCACCGGCGTCGGGTGGAAGCGCCGCGGCCCGGCGAGCCGGGAGGGCGAGGCGCGGAGGCCGAAGACCGGATCGGTGAGGATCCGCCTGCCGTCGAGCTCGAGAAGCATCGTCGAGTGCCCGAGCCAGGTGACGCGGAGCCGCTCCGCCGGCCGCGACCAGACCGCGCGCGGGTCGAGGAGCGGGAGCGGCCCGGGCGGCGTGCGCTGCGCCTTGCCCGCCACGTACTCCCTCAGCGTGGAGAGGCCGGTGCCGGGCTTCAGCCCCGGCGCCGTCTCCTCGAGGTTGTGGAACCGGCCGCCGCGGAAGCGGGGCGAGGCGCGCATGCGCTCGAGCCGCTCGCCGCCGGGCTTTCCGCCGAGGACCGACATCCGCCCACCTCCACGCGGGACCCGGAATCCTAACCGGCAGCGGGCAGGCGCGCAGTCACCGGCCCTTCTTCCGGGGCGGCCGGTAGGGCCTGGGCGTCGCCCGCGGCTTCCCGCCGCCGAACCCGGGAGGCCGACCGCCCGCGGGCGCCGGCGACGGGGGCGGCGCCTCCACCCGCGGGCCGGACGCCGGGCGCGGCGGCCGCGGCCTGCCGCCCCCCGTGACGCGCTCGAAGCGGAGCCGCGGGTCCTTCTGGTCGGGCTGCGCGACCGCCTTCTCGAACGCCGAGGCCGCCGCCGCGGCGACCTCGACGAAGGTCTCGCGGTCCTCGAGCTGGATGCGTCCCACCTGCTCCTTGGTCAGCCCGCCGCGCCGGCACACGAGCGGCAGGATCCAGCGCGGATCGGCGTTGCCCTCCCGGCCGACGTTGAGCCGGAACCAGATCGCGCCCGCCCGCGGCGGGAACGGCGGCCGGCCCGGCGGGAGCGGCTGCCGCGGCCGGTGGGTGCGATCGGCGACCGGCAGCGCGGCGGGATCGGCGAGCTCCTCGGGCGCGGGCAGGCTGGCGCGGTGCGCGCGCACCCGCGCCGCGACGAGCGCCTCCGGCGGGTGCTTTCCGAGGAGCGCCTTCGCGATCTCGAGGTCCTCGGGCGCGCCCTCCTCCACCTTCGCGTCGAGCTCCGCGAGCAGCCGCGCCTGGTCCTGCGCCCGGATCTCGTCGGCGGACGGCACCGGCGTCCACACCGGCTTCGCCTTCGCCTTCTTGAGCAGGAGCTCGGCGAGGCCGCGGCGGTTGCGCGGCGCGAGCAGCACCGCGACGCCCTTGCGACCCGCGCGGCCGGTGCGGCCGCTGCGGTGCTGGAGCACCTGCGCGTCGTGCGGCAGGTCCGCGTGGATCACCATGCCGACGTCGGGCAGGTCGATGCCCCGCGCCGCGACGTCGGTGGCGACGAGCACGCGGGCGCGGCCGTCGCGGAGCGCCTGCAGCGCGCGGGTCCGCTCCGGCTGGGTGAGCTCGCCGCTCATCGCCACCGCGGAGAAGCCGCGCTCGACGAGGTTCGCGTGCAGGTGCGTCACCGCCTCGCGG
>CAZDGH010000122.1:0-13805 GCA_964504805.1 uncultured Myxococcales bacterium
GCCGCGCGCCGCGCCGAGCTGGTGGCGGCGGCGCGCGAGGTCGTCGCCGCGGGCGGGCAGGGCGCGCTGACCATCCGCGAGGTCGGCCGCCGCGCCGGCCTCTCCATCGGCGGCGTCTACGTCTACTTCCGCTCCATCGAGGAGCTGCACGCGGCGCTCGTCGCCGACGGCCAGAAGCAGGTGCTGCTGGCGATGAGCCGCCGGCTCGGCAAGGCGCGCGATCCGAAGGCGGCGCTGGTCGAGGCGGCGCGGACCTACGTGCGCGTCATCCTCGAGCGGATCGAGATCTTCCAGCAGACGGTGCGCCTGCGCTTCACGCTCGACGAGGGGATCCTCCCCGCCTCCGCCCGCGAGGAGCTGCACGCCGCGGTGCTCGAGGCGATCACGCCGTTCGAGGCGGCGATCCGCGACGGCCAGGCGAAGGGCGTCTTCGACGCCAGGGCGCGGCCGCGGCGGGCGGCGGCGCAGCTCTGGGGATCCCTGAACGGGATCGTGCTCGTGTTCCACGGCGACTTCCGGCGCAGCGACCGCGAGCAGCGGCGCTTCGTCGAGGCGTGCGCCGTCGAGGTGGCCGAGGCCTTCGCGGGAAAGCTCGGCGTGCCGGGGCGGTAGGCCCCGGCGTTTCGGATCGGTCGGAGGGAACCATGCGTCGCTACGTCTACCTGGCACTCGCGCTCGGCGTCGTGAACGCCTGCTCGTGCGACGAGGAGCCCGGGCTGCAGGGCCGCACGCCCTCGCTCGCGGTCACCGTCCGCATGGCCGGCGGCGAGGCCTTCGCGGTCCTCCCCGGGCCGCAGCCGATCGTCTTCCCGCTCACGCCGGTGGGCGACGAGTCGCTGGCGCAGGTGGAGCTCGCCAACGCCGGCGACGCCGACCTCGTGCTCGAGACGCCGTCCCTCGCCGGCGGCGCGCCGTTCGAGCTGCGCGAGGTGCTCACGCGGCCGTGCGCGGGCGGCGACGCCTCCGGCGCCACGGTGCCGCCCGGCGCCTGCACCTCGCTGCTCGTCGCCTTCGTGCCGACCCAGGCCGGCGCCGCCTCGGACGAGCTCGTCATCCGCTCCAACGACGCCTCGGGCGAGCTGCGCGTCCCGCTCCAGGCCGAGGGCGCCGCCAGCGCGCTGGTGGTCTGCCACCAGGACGCCTGCGCCGGCCCCGGCGAGGAGCTGGTGGTCGACTTCGGCAGCCTCGCCCTCGGCTCCGAGGCGAGCCGCGACGTCGCGGTGCGGAACCTCGGAAGCCTCCCGCTCGACCTCCTCCCGTACCAGCTCGACGGGTCGCCGGAGTTCGGCGTCGCGCCCGCGCCCGAGGCGATGGAGCTCGAGGGCCACGGCGAGCTCGACCTCGTCGCCACCTTCGCGCCGCAGGTCGGCGGCGAGCGCACCGCGACCCTGACGATCTCCGGCGAGGGCGGCGCCGAGGCGGCGGTGACCGTGCGCCTCGTCGGCCGCGGCGACGCGCCGGCGATCTGCGTCGAGCCGTTCCCGACCCTCGACTTCGGCGAGGTGGTGGAGCAGACGACGAAGACGCTGCCGGTGCGGATCACCAGCTGCGGCAGCCTCCCGCTCGAGCTCACCGACGTGGCGCTGCTCACCAACGGCGAGTACGCGCTCCCCGGCGGCGACCCGGCGACGCCGACGACGCTCGACCCCGGCGCCTCGCTCGACGTGGAGATCGCCTTCACCCCGCCCGCCGCCGCCTCGAGCCCGTACCCGGGCCGGCTCAAGATCGAGAGCCGCGCCACCGGCTCGGAGACGCTCTTCGTCACCCTCACCGGCACCGGCGTGCCGCCGCGGATCTGCGACCTGCAGCCGATCGGCGCCGGCCTCGACTTCGGCCAGACCCTCGCCGGCCAGTCGCGCCGCGCCGACGTCGTCTTCCAGAACCTCGGCGCCGACTCCTGCCGCGTGGCGCCCGGAGGCATCGCGGTGGTGAACGGCAGCGGCGGCCTCTTCCGGCTGGTGACCCTGCCGCCGATGCCGCTCGACGTCGGCCCGCTCGGCTCGGCGACCGCGGTCTTCCGCGTCGGCGTCGAGTACGTGCCGGCGGACGCGACCGCGCCCGACACCGCCACCCTCGAGGTGCGGCCCGACGGCGCCGCCACCGCGTCGGTGGCGCTCGCGGGCACGCCGCTCGATCCCGACGACTTCCCCTGCCTGCTCACCGCGGTGCCGGCGTCGGTGCAGTTCGGCCTCGCCACCCTCGGCCACGAGCTCGAGGAGACCGTGGTGCTGACCAACGTCGGCACCGAGGACTGCATGGTGACCCAGGCGACGATCACCGCGGGCCAGGGCGCGTTCCGCGCCGCCTCGGGCGCGCTGCCGATCTTCGGCTCCCCGGTGCCACCGGGCGCGCGCTTCGAGGTGAAGGTGAGCTTCCGCCCGCCGGCGGAGCAGCCGTACGCCGGCAACCTGCGGGTCGACTACTCGGAGGGCTTCGGCGGCGCGGCGCTCGCCGCCAACGTGCCGCTCGGCGGCGAGGGTCGCGCGGCGCAGCTCTGCGTGAACCCGCCCAGCGTCGACTTCGGCAACCTGCCGCCCGGCAGCACCGCCACCCGCTCGGTCGACCTCCTCAACTGCGGCGGCGTCGACCTGCAGCTCCGCGGCCTCTCGCTTCGCGGCGGCGGCCACCCGGGCTTCGTCTTCCGCGGCCCGGCGCTGCCCTCGACGCTGGCGGCCGGCGCCTCGGTGCGCGTCGACGTCGACGCCACCGCCACGCCCGCCGGCGCGATGTTCGGCACCCTCGAGGTGATGAGCGACGACGCCGACCAGCCGCGGCTGCCGGTGCCGCTCCGCGCCAACTCGTCGGGCTGCGAGCGCGCGCTCACCTGCCGGCCGGACCCGGTCACCTTCGGCCGCGTCGACCTCGGCACCAGCCTCGTGCGCGCCTTCACCTGCCAGAACCCGGGCGGCCTCGACGTGCCGATCGCGCCGAGCGTGCCCGCGCCGTTCGAGATCGCCGCCGCCCCGTCGGTGATCCGCGCCGGCCAGGCCGGCGCGATCGTGGTGCGCTACACCCCGGCCGCGATCGGCCCCGCCACGGCGGTGGTCACCCTCGGCGCCAACGCCTGCGAGGGCGGCGCGCTCACCGTCGACGTCTCCGGCGAGGGCGTGCAGCAGCTCGTGCCCGAGTGCCTCCAGCCGGAGCAGTTCAGCCCGCAGGTGCTCTGGAACTGGGAGCGCGGCACCGCGGTGCCGGAGTCGAAGCAGATCTGGGCGAGCCCGATCGTCTCGCGGCTCGAGGACACCGACGGCGACGGCGTGCTCACCATCGACGACACCCCGCGCGTCGTCGTCATCACCTTCAACCACCGCGACTGGGACCAGCAGGGCTCGCCCGCGGGCCCGGTGCAGGGCATCCTCCGCGCGCTCGACGGCGCCACCGGCGCCGAGATCTTCACCGCCTCGGATCCGGCGCTGCGGCTCAACTCCGGCGTCACCCCGGCGGTCGCGGACCTCGACGCCGACGGCTGGCCGGAGATCGTCGCCCAGGCGTACGTGAACATCCCCGGCACCTCGTCGATCCCGGGCGGCCCCGCGCTCAACGGCAAGTTCGTGCGCGGCTACCTGATCGCCTTCGACCACCGCGGCCGGTTCAAGTGGCGCTCGGCGGAGTGGACGCGCGGGACCGAGGACATCGAGGACATGGGCGCGATCGCGATCGGCGACGTCGACGGCGACGGCTTCGGCGAGATCGCCGTCGGCGACCACCTCTTCGACCACGGCGGCGCGCTGCGCTGGCGCGGCGGCCGCGGCACCGGCTCCACCGGCCACGGCCCGATGTCGGTGCTCGCCGACGTCGACGGGCAGCCCGGCCTCGAGCTGGTCACCGGCCGGACCGTCTACCGCAACGACGGCAGCGTGCTCTGGGATCGTCCGGACCTGAGCGACGGCAACCCGGCGGTGGCGGACATGGACGGCGACGGCGACAACGAGGTCGTGGTGCGCGGGATGGACCTGGTGGTGCTGAACGGCGCGACCGGCGCGACGATCGCGGGCCCGCTGCTCCCGCCCGTCGATCCCGCACAGGGCCGCGAGTGCGACCCGACCGGCGTCACGCCGGGCGGCGAGCAGACGGACTGCTATCCGATCCCCTCGAACCCGGCGCTGCTCGACCTCGACGGGAACGGCGATCGCGAGATCGTGCTCTCGAACCGCGACGTGCTGCTCGCCTACCACCACACCCTCGACGAGATCTGGCGGGTGGAGATCTCCGATCAGACCGGCGCCTCGGGCCCGAGCGGCTTCGACTTCGAGGGCGACGGCACGGTGGCCTCGGTCTACTCCGACGAGGGCCACGTGTTCGTGCACGACGCCGCGGGCGGCGAGGTCTACCGCGAGACGCACCAGAGCGTGACGCTGTTCGAGACCACGGCGATCGCCGACGTGGACCGCGACGGCCACGCCAACCTGGTGGTGATCTCCAACGAGCCGATGTTCGGGACCGCGGGCGGCGTGAAGGCCCTCGGCAACTCGCAGCGGAACTGGGTGCACACCCGCGGCGTGTGGAACCAGAACGGCTACGTCGACGACCTGGTGGGCGAGCTCGGCACGCCGATCCCCTATGCGGGGCCGCTCGATGGATTCCGGACCGCCGAGCCTGCTTGCTGGTGAACGACCGGAGCGTCGCCCTCCGGACGTAGCGCGGCCGCGCGTTGACACGCGCGCGCCGCGTCACGCACAGTGCGCGACCCCGCCCGGAGGACCGGGCGGCGAACACCCTGGGAGGGGTTTCATGAAGCGTTCGATGGCGGCGCTCGTGCTCGTGCTCTGCGCGGGCCTCTGGGCGTGCGACGACGGTGACGGCGGCGACGGCGGCGGCGACGGTGGTGGCCAGGGTGGCACGGGTGGCGACGGCGCGGGCGGCACCGGCGGCGAGGGCGGCGCGGGCGGCACCGGCGGCGAGGGTGGCACCGGCGGCGAGGGTGGCGCGGGTGGCCAGGGTGGCGCGGGCGGCCAGGGCGGCGCGGGTGGCCAGGGTGGCGCCGGCGGCGCGCCCGCGTGCGACGCGCTCGACTTCAACGCGATCGCCTCCGTCGAGCCCGACGGCACGCACATCGCCGACGGGACGATCGCCGGCGGCGCCTCGCGCGCCGAGAGCGCCGACTGCGGCGGCACCGGCCCCGAGGTGATCTTCAGCTACCGCCCCGAGGTCGACGGCCTGCTCAACTTCGGCGTGGACTCGGCGGAGGACGTGGTCGTCTGGGTCTCGACGACCTGCGACGCCACCGGCGAGCTCGCCTGCATGCCGTTCCCCGGCTTCTTCGCCGACGGCGGCGCGGTGACGGCGGGCCAGGAGCTCTTCTTCTTCGTCGACATCGACGACCCGGCCGCGGCCAACGTCGACGTCACCCTCTTCACGTTCGTCGTCCCGTTCGTCGAGCGCGGCGAGGAGTGCGATCCCAACGGCGAGGCGAACGCCTGCCGGCCCGGCGACGTCTGCGACGCCGCGGCGCTCCCCCCGGTCTGCGTGGTGAACAACGCGCCGACCCTCACCGCGGCGACCGCGCAGTGGTTCGGCCGCGCCGGTGAGGACCTCCGGATCACCATGACCGGCGGCGACACCGAGTCGAACGCGCTCTTCTACCGGATCACCTTCACCGACGCGGCGGGCGCGGACATCGATCTCGACGTGGACGGCGACGGCCTGCCGGACGGCACCACCTTCGACGTCGACTTCGACGCGCCGGTCGGCGGCCAGGCCGACTTCGTGGCGACCTCGTCGCTCAACGGCGTCCGCGGCCTCGATCCGGCGATCGCCGGGCTCCGGGTGACGATCGTCGACGAGGGCAACCTCGAGTCCGGGCCGCAGTCGGCGGAGATCGCCGAGCAGGTCGTCGCCGCCGACGGCGAGCCTTGCGACCTCGAGTTCCTCACCCGCTGCGACGCCGGCCTGGTCTGCGACCCGGTCGACCTCACCTGCGGCGTCGGCTCCGCGCCGGAGATCACCCGGTTCGGCTTCCTCCGCACCTCGGACGGCGGCCAGGCGATCCTCGTCGACGGCGTGGACCCGGACCGCGACCTCGCCACCGTCCTCCTCGAGTTCATGGACGCCGGCGGCGCGCCGGTGATGATCGACCTCGACGGCGACGGCGCGGCCGACGCCGCCGAGGTCACCCTCGACGCCGCCGGCTTCGAGGATCCGGACGGCACCTTCTTCCTGATCTTCGACGCCACCGGGATCGACGCGGCGGTCGTGCAGCTCGCGATCACCCCGACCGACTTCTCCGGTCTCTCTGGCACGCGGATGACCGCCACCCTCGCCGACCGCCCGGTCGTCGTGGCGGGCGATCCCTGCGAGGCGGAGTGGACCGAGTGCGCCGCGGGCACCATCTGCGGCGGCGACCCGCTCCTCTGCCAGGACGTCGCCACCCTCCAGCTCGCCGAGTGCGCCGCGGCGCCGGACGTGGTGATCGCCACGCCGCTCATGGGCACGGCCGACGGCGTCAGCCTCTGGGAGCCGCCGGCGGACTGCTCGCCGACCGCCGACCCGGGCCAGCCCGAGGGCGTCGTGCGCCTCACGCTGGCGGCCGACGTCCCCACCCTGACGGTGAGCGTCGACTCCGCCAACACGGACTTCGACACCATCGTCTACGTGGTCGAGGGCTGCAACGGCGCCACGCTGGCGTGCAACGACGACGCCGGCTCGATCTCGGCCCTGGCCTCGATCGTGGAGCTGCAGAACGTGCCCGCCGGCGACTACCTGATCGTCGTCGACTCGTACGGCGCCGCCGGCGGCACCTACGAGCTCACGGTGACGACCGCGCCGTAGGCGGTACGTCGCTGCGGTAGCGCCCGCGCCCCGCCCGGCACCCGCCGGCGCGGGGCGCGGCGTATCTAGAGCCCCTTACACGGCCGGCGGAACGGGCAGCGGCCGCAGATCCGCGGGTCGTCGACCTGCGGGAAGCGGGCGATCACCGCCACGTTCGCGGTCGGGTCGTCGAGCAGCCCGCGCATCTCGGCGATCGAGCCGCGCATCCGCGCCGAGAACGCCTCGACCTCCGCGTCGGAGATCGGCACCCGCTCCTCGTCCTTCGAGGGCAGGTAGACCACCCGGCACTCGATCCGCTCGAGCGGCGCGCCCCAGGTGTCGCGGGCGTACATCGCGTAGCCGAGGAGCTGCTCCTTGTCGCTCTCGCGCTTCTGGCCGGTCTTCCAGTCGACGACCACCACGCCGCCGGCGTCGGTGCGGAAGGCGAAGTCCGGGGCGGCGAAGATCTTCGTGCCCTCGAAGAGGAACGAGCCGAGCTCGTCGATCGGGAGCCAGCGCTCCCGCGGGAGCCGCCGCGCCTCCTCGACCCAGCGCGACTCGAAGAACGCGGCGAGGCAGCGCTCGACCAGCTCCCAGTTCGCCTTCCACTCCTCGTCGCCGACCGGCTCCTCGTACTCGTGCTCGACCAGGCCGAAGGCCTTGCGGGTGCGGTAGGCCCTGTCGCGGGACTCGCGGAACTGGGCGCGCATCGAGGCGCGCACGCCGTCGACGAGACGGGCGGGGTCGACCGGCGCGCCGTCGCGGATCGCGGAGAGGGCGCGCTTCACCGCGTCGTGGACGGTGGAGCCGGCCCAGGCCTGGCGGGTGGTGAGCTTCTTGAGCTGGTAGAGCTCGCGGACCTCGGCCGGCGCGTCCCGCTCCCAGCCTCCCCAGCTCCCGTAGTAGTGCAGGTAGTACTGCCGCGGGCACTCGGCGAGCTTGCCGTGGCGGCTCTTCGACCACGAGAACTCGTTCTCGAGCTTCCTTCGCTGCGAAAACCCCGACATGCGAGCGAGGCTAGCACGCAGGTCCGACGGGGCCGCTTGTGGGCGGTGAGGCGGCGTGCGATGGAAGCCGCGCATGCAGCGCCGCCGCGAGCGCGCGATCGTCTGGACCGTCGCCGCCGTCAACCTGATCAACGTCCTCGACTTCGCGATCGTGATGCCGCTCGGCCCCGACGTGGCGGCGGCGCTCGACGTGCCCGTCTCCGAGGTCGGCCTGCTGGGCTCCGCCTACACCTTCGCGGCGGCGGCGGCGGGGCTCCTCGGCTCGTTCTTCCTCGACCGGTTCGACCGGAAGCGGGCGCTGCTGGTGGCCGTGCTCGGCCTCGCCGCGGGCACGGCCCTGGCGGCGTCGGCGACCTCGCTGCCGTGGCTGCTCGTGGGCCGCGCCGTCGCCGGGCTCTTCGGCGGGCCGGCGACGTCGCTGTCGTTCTCGATCGTCGCCGACGTGATCCCGCCCGCTCGCCGCGGGAAGGCGATCGGCCTCGTCATGGGCGCGTTCTCGCTGGCGTCGATCCTCGGCATCCCCGCCGGGCTCGAGCTCGCGCGCCGCGGCACCTGGTCGACGCCGCTCTGGGTCGTCGCCGGGCTGGCGGTGCTCGCGGCGGCCGCCGCGGCGGCGCTGCTCCCGCCGATGGCCGGGCACCTCGAGGCGGGCAAGGCGCCGGCGTCGCTCGCGCGGCTCGTCTCGCGGCCGGTGGTGCTGCTCTCGTGGTCGACGACCGCCGCGGTGATGGGCGCGGGCTTCCTGGTGATCCCGAACCTGTCGAGCTGGGTGCAGGGCAACCTCGGCCTGCCGCGGGAGCTGCTCTCGCCGGTGTACCTCGCCGGCGGGGTGATGAGCCTCGTCTCCACCCAGGCGACGGGCCGGCTCGTCGACCGCTTCGGCTCGTTCCGCACCGGGACGATCGGCGTCGCCCTGGTGATCGGCTGCTACGTGCCGTTCTTCTTCGTGGCCTCGCCGCTGCCGGTGGTCGCGCTGTTCATGTGGTTCATGCTCGCGATGGGCATGCGCAACGTCTCGTACAACACCCTCGCCTCGCGGGTGCCGAGGGGCGACGAGCGGGCGCGCTTCCTCTCCATCCAGTCGGCGGTGCAGCACCTGGCGTCGGCGGCGGGCGCGTTCGTGTCGACGCGGCTGCTCACCGAGCTCCCCGGGCAGCGGCTCGACGGGATGGAGCGGGTGGCGTGGCTCTCGCTCGGGCTCACCGCGCTCGTCCCGCTGCTGCTGTGGGCGGTGGAGAGGCGGGTGCGCGTGGCCGAGGCCGGGTAGCCGTTCACACTTCTTCATCCGGGCGAAAGGCGCGGTTCGGCCCCGGGGCGCATCCTCCTTCGCGTGCCGCACGGAAGCGGCCGAAGGAGCTCGTCATGAAGAAGAGGCTGCTCGTGGTGGTGCTCGGGGTGTCCGCGTTCGTCCTGCTCGCCGGGTTCGGCTTCGGCCGGCACCACGGCTTCGACCCGGAGAAGGCGCGGAAGTTCGCCGACTGGCGCGTGGACGACTTCCTCGACGACCTCGAGGCGACCGACGCCCAGCGGGCGCAGGTCCACGCGGTGAAGGACCAGCTCCTCGACCACGGCCTGAAGGTCCACGCCGACAACCGCGCCATCCGGGGCGAGCTGCTCGCCCAGTGGGACGCGCCGAAGCCGGACGGTGCGAAGGTCCACGCCCTCGTCGACCAGCGCGCCGCGGCGATCACCGCGTTCGCGCACCACGTGGTGGACGCGGGGCTGAAGCTCCACGGGATCCTCGACGCGAAGCAGCGCGGGGCGATCTCGGAGCGGATCCACGACCGGATCGACGAGCGGTAGCGGCCT
The DNA here is from genome assembly GCA_964504805.1 of uncultured Myxococcales bacterium. Taxonomy (GTDB): domain Bacteria; phylum Myxococcota; class Myxococcia; order Myxococcales; family Vulgatibacteraceae; genus CAZDGH01. Next base: position 9,564 of record CAZDGH010000122.1, read on the forward strand.
CGCCGGGCCGGCGGTGGGTGCCGCCGGTCCCGGCTAGGATGCGGAGCGCATGGAGCCCGGCACGATCCAGGCGCTGCTCGTCGAGGACGACGAGCGGCTCGCGCGGCTGACCGCGGACTACCTCGCCGGCCACGGCGTGGTGGTGACGGCGGTGCCCGACGGCGCGAAGGGGCTCGCCGAGGCGCTGCGCCACCGCTACGACGTGGTGCTGCTCGACCTGATGCTGCCGGGGCTGGACGGGCTCTCGGTGTGCCGGGAGCTGCGGGCGCGCTCGGACGTGCCGGTGATCGTCCTCACCGCCCGCGGCGAGGAGGCCGACCGGGTGATGGGCCTCGAGCTCGGCGCCGACGACTACCTGGCGAAGCCGTTCTCGCCGCGCGAGCTCCTGGCGCGGATCCACGCGCTCATCCGCCGCGTGCGCGGGAAGGCGGGGCCGGCGACGCGGACGATCGTGGTCGGCGGGCTGTCGGTCGACCCCGGCGCGATGAAGGCGACGCTCGACGGCCGCGAGCTGGCGCTCACCGCCTACGAGTTCACGCTCCTGCGGGTGCTCGCCGAGCGCGCCGGCCGGGTGCTGTCGCGCGAGCAGCTCCTCGACCTCGCCAAGGGCAGCGCGGAGGAGTCGTTCGACCGCTCCATCGACGTGCACGTCTCGCGGCTCCGGCAGAAGCTCGGCGACGACCCGAAGCGGCCGCGGCTGCTGAAGACGGTGCGGGGCGCGGGCTACGTGCTCGCGTCGGGCGGCACGTGAGGCGGCGCCGCCCGGGGAAGGGGTGCGAGCCGTGGCACGGCCACGCCCACGGCCACCGGCACGGCAAGCGCTTCTTCTGGCGCGTCTACAAGCACGGCGTGCTGCTGCTGCTCCTGGTGGCGGGCGCCGCCGCGGGCGCCGGCGCGATCGTCGGCCGCGCGCCGGCCTGGAAGGACTTCCCGGAGCGCCTCGCCACCTACCTCGCCGCGGATCTCGAGCGGGCGGTGGACGATCCGGCGCGGCTCGCCGCCGAGGTGGCGCGGGCGCGCAAGCAGCTCGGCGTCCACGTCACCTGCTACGGGCTCGACGGGTCGCTGCTCGCCGCCGCCGGGCGGTCGCAGCGGCAGCTCCGCGGGGAGGAGCTCGCGGAGGTGCGGCGCGGCCCGGTGCGGCTCCGCTGGAGCTCGGTGGCGGTGCCGCTCCGCAAGGACGGCGAGGTCGTCGGCTACGCGGTGGGGACGCTGCCCGGCACCGGGCCCGCGGCCGGCCGCGGGATCGCCATCGCCCTCGCGGTGCTGGTGGCGCTCGCGCTCGCCTCGTACCCGCTCGCCCGCCAGGTGACCCGGCCGCTCGAGCGGCTCACCGAGGCCGCCCGGCGCCTCGGGCAGGGCGACCTCTCCGTGCGCACGAAGCTGCGGCGCGGCGACGAGGTCGGCGAGCTGTCGCAGGCGTTCGACGAGATGGCGGAGCGGCTCGAGGCACTGGTGCGCTCGGAGAAGGAGCTGCTCGCGAACGTCTCGCACGAGCTGCGCACGCCGCTCGCGCGGATCCGCGTCGCCCTCGAGCTCGCGGGCGAGGGCGACCTGGCGAAGGCGCGGGCGTACCTCGGCGAGATCGGCGCCGACCTCGCCGAGCTCGACCGGCTGGTCGAGGACGTGCTCACCGCGGCGCGGCTCGACGCGGGCCTCCCCGGCGGCTCGCCGCCGCTGCGCAAGGAGCTGGTGCCGGGCGGCGAGCTGGTCGAGCGCGCGGCGGAGCGGTTCCGGAGCGCGTTCCCGTCGCGCGAGCTCGCGGTGGAGCTCCCGCAGGGGCTGCCGGCGGTGGACGCCGACCCGGCGCTGCTCCGCCGGGTGATCGACAACCTGCTCGACAACGCCCGCAAGTACTCCGACGGCCCGCTGCGGCTCGTCGGCCGCGCCTCGCCGGAGGGCCTCGTCGTCGAGGTGCACGACCGGGGGATCGGGATCGACCCCGAGGACCTGCCTCGGCTGTTCACGCCGTTCTTCCGCACCGACCGCAGCCGCGCGCGCGGCACCGGCGGCTTCGGCCTCGGGCTGACGCTGGCGCGGCGGATCGTCGAGGCGCACGGCGGGCGCATCGGCGCCGAGAGCGCGGTCGGCGAGGGCACGTGCGTGCGGTTCGTGGTGCCGGCTCGAACCCCGGGGCTCCGGCCGACGTAGAGTCGGCCCGGTGGAGACCTTCCTGATCGTCGCGGTCGGCTTCGGCCTCGTCGCGCTCCTGTGCGGCTGGGCCGGCCTCGACGAGCTGCGGCGGCGCGGCCGGCTGCTCCGGACGCGCCCCTCCCCGATCGGCTCGTGCGAGGGCGGCTTCGTCGCGCTCACCGGCCGCGTGGTCCCGCTCCAGACCCTCACCTCGCCGTTCGCCGGCGCTCCGTGCGTGCTCTACGAGCACTGCCTCGAGGAGCACGTGCGGAAGGGCAAGAGCGCCTCCTGGGACACCGTGCACGACGAGCGGCACTTCGAGCCGTTCCTCCTCGACGACGGCACCGGCGTCGCGCGGATCCGCGCCGACGACGCCGAGCTGCTCATCCGGCGGGACGTGCACCTCCGGAGCTCCTCGCTCACCGCCGACGCGCCGGAGCTCGCGGCGTACGTGCGCGCGTGCGGGCTCCCCACGGAGAGCTTCCTCGGGCTCGATCGCCGCTACCGGCTCACCGAGCGGTTCCTCGCGCCCGGCGACGAGGCGCTCGTCCTCGGCACCGCGAGGCCCGCCGAGGCGGACGAGGGCGTGGCCCTCGTCGTCGAGAGCGGCGATCCCGACTTCATCGTCGCCGATGGCGGCGAGGGCGCCGAGGCGGCGGTCGCTTCGACCCTCGGGAGCCGCGCGGTGGCGGCCTTCGTCGCGGCGACGGTCGCGCTCGGGGTGGCGGCGTTCTCCGGCCTCGAGGCGTGGGAGCGCGCCGGCGAGGCGCCGTCGCCGGCGGTGCGGGACGGGAAGGAGCTGCAGGACTGGCCGGGGCGCTGAGCGGCCCCGGTCACCGTCCCTTTCGCTTCCGCTTCCCGCGGGCGACCTCGGTGGCGAGGGCGTCGAGCTTGTGCGCCCAGAAGCCGCGGAACGCGTCCAGCCACGCGTCGACCTCGCGCAGCGGAGCGGGGTCCACCGCGTAGAGGCGCCGCGGGCCCTCGGCGCGCACGGTGGCGAGGCCGCTCTCGCGCAGCACCTTGAGGTGCTGCGACACCGCCGGCTGCGAGATGCCGAACTCGCGCTGCACGACCTCGGCGATCGAGCCGGAGGGCTGCTCGCCCTCGGCGAGCAGCTCGAGGATGCGCCGCCGCACCGGATCGCCGAGGACGTCGAAGGCGTGCATCAGGTGGGCTCGGGCTGCCCCGCGTAGAAGGCGGTGGTGCGGCGGGCGGAGGCCTCGGCCGCGGCGCGATCGGCGCCGCCGCGGATCGCGGCCTCGCCCCAGCCTTCGCTGGCGCCGCGGACCAGCGCGCGGCCCTCCTCGGTCCCGGTCGTCCACGCCTCCTCGGCGGCCGCGTCGAGGGTCGCGCCCGTCGCCAGGTGGACCGAGAGGGCGGCGAGGCCGAGCTCCCAGCCCACGCCGAGGGCGCCGGGCCCGTACTTGTCCCAGAGCTCCTCGGGCGGGTGCGCGCTGTGCTCGAGCGCGAGCCGGGTCCGGTCCGGCGCGAGCTCCGCCAGGGTGACCACCACCCAGGAGACGTCGCCGTGCATCTCCCAGGTGAGGTCGAAGCGCTCGGGCGGCGTGCAGCGCAGGATCGTGCCGCCGGCGTTGCCCTTGGTCTGGTAGCGGCCGCCGGCGCGGAGGTCGCCCTCGACCGGCAGGAACCAGCGCGGGATCCGCTCGGGGTTGGTGAGCGCGTCCCAGAGATCGGCGCGGTCGGTGTCGTAGGTGCGGCTCGCGGTGAGGACGCGGGCCGGCTTCCCCTCGCGGTCGCGGGTCTCGACGACGCGGGTGACGGCCCCGAGGGCGGCGGTGACGTCGAGCTTCATCGGCTCCTCCCTCGATATAAGATGGGGCTTATACCAGCCTCGGCTTATACGAGCCAGCGACCCGACGGTGCCCGAACGGGGGATCCGCGGTAGCCTCGGGCGGATGACTGCCCGAGCCCTCCTCGTCGCGCTGCTCCTGGCCTCGCCGCTCGCGGCGGCCGCGCAGGACGCCGCGCCTGTGCCCGCGCCTCCCTCGCCGCCCGGGCCTCCCGGGCCGCCCGCGGCGCCGCTGCCGGCGGTGGCCGCGGACAGCGACGGCTGGGTCGTGCTGCCGTTCCACGCCGCCGGCGTCGAGC
>CAZDGH010000123.1:0-13658 GCA_964504805.1 uncultured Myxococcales bacterium
GACCGCCGGCGGGACCCTCGCGCTCGCCCCCGCGCCCACCGCGCCGCGCCCGGCCGGCGCGAGCCTCGCGCTCCGCTTCAGCCGCCCGGCCACCTTCGCCGAGCTCGCCCGCGAGGGGGGGGAGGGCTTCGGCGGCCGCGTCTCCTGGATCGCCGACGGCGGCCTCCTCGCGGAGCTCGCCTCGCCGACCGACACCCTGCACGCCGCCGCGGCGGTGCACGACCGCCTCGCCGACGAGTCGCGGGCGCGCGGCGCGAAGGTGGCGATCCGCGCCGCCGTCGCCGCCGGCGAGGTGATCCGCTCGGGCCGGCAGCTGTTCGGCGAGGCGGTGGTGCAGGCCGAGCTGCTCGCGCAGGCGGCGTCGCCCGGCGAGGTGCTGTTCACGCACTCCGTCTACCTCGCGATGACCCGGAGCGAGATCACCTTCGAGGACGCGGGCGGCACCGATCCCGGCGCGGGCCAGAAGGTGTACCGGCTGCGCCCGCCGCGGCAGACGCCGCGACCCGAGCTGCCGTTCGGCGGCGCGACGCTCACCCGCGCCGATCGCAACAAGGCGCAGCGCCTCGCCCGCGCCGCCGGCCGCGTCGCCGAGGGCGGCGCCCGCGGCGTCCTGGCGCTCTCGCGGGAGCTCGCGAGCTCGCTCTTCCGGCTGGCGCGCCGGAGCCCCGGCGTCGGCGCCGGCGCCGCCCTGGCGGCGCTCCTCCTCGTCGGGCTCTTGGTCGAGCTCGCGGTCGGCGGAGGCCCGCGCGAGACGATCGAGGCCGCGCTCGCCGCCGGGAAGCTCGACGAGGCGCGGAAGCTCGCCGAGGCGTTCGCCAAGGAGGAGCCCGACGAGGGGCTGCCGCAGGCGCTCCTCGGACGGGTGCTCGCCGAGCAGGGGCAGCTCGCCGACGCCACTGCCGCGTTCCGCCGCGCGCTCGAGGAGGACGGCTCGCTCGCCCGCAGCGAGGAGGTCGCGCGCGGGCTGGTGCGCTGCCTCGCCCGCCGCGACGCGTCCGCGGCCCGCGCGCTCCTCCTCTCGCACGCCTCCACCGCGTTGGAGGTCGCGCTGCACGCCGCCGCCGGGTCGGAGCGCGCGCACGAGCGGTGGAACGCGCTCCGCACGCTCGAGGAGCTCGGCGAGCTCGAGAACCGGGATCGCCTCGCCGCCTTCTCCCAGGACCTCGGCGCCGACAACGACTGCGACGTGCGGCAGCGCGCCGCCCGTCGCCTCGGCGAGCTCGGCGATCCGGCCGCGGTGCCGCTGCTCGAGGCGGCGCGCCCCGCGAAGGAGTCGCTGCTCGACTGCAAGCTGCAGAAGCCGATCGACGCGGCGCTGGCGCGGCTGGGCAAGACGTAGAGAGGAAGGCTCCAGGCTCCAGGCCCCAGGCTTCAGCAACCCGCGGAGAAGCAGGCTCCAGGCTCCAGGCTCCAGGCTTCAGCAACCCGCGGAGCAGCAGGGTTCCGTAGCTGGCACGGCCGCCCGGCGGAGCCGGTGCCTGCTGGAGTCTGGAGCCTGGAGCCTGGAGCCTGAGCCGCCCAGCGGCGAACGCGCTTCAGCGCGCCACGATCCACGGCGCCGCATGGCGCGGATCGACGCCGCCGGCGGCGACGGCGGGGCCGAGGTCCTCCTCGAGGCGCGCGAGGGCGGAGGCGGCGAGGGTGCGGGCGGCGGCCTCGTGCCGCGGGGTGAGCTGCTCGGCCCAGCGGAGGAGCGCGTCGGAGGCGAGCTCCCGGAAGACGTCGCGGAGCTTGCCGCCCTCGGGGACGAAGGCGCGGCGCACCGCCTCCGGGAGCAGCTGCGGGTCGAGCGCGGCGAAGGCGAAGCCGGCGCCGGCGGCCTCGCGCGCGGCGGCGGTGAGGAACAGATCGGACCAGCGCACCCGGGCGAGGCCCGCGGGGCCCTCGGCGCCGGTGACCGCCTCGGCGGCGCTCTTCGGCGAGAGGCCGGCCTCGGCGAACACCTCGCCGAGGAGGCGGAGCCGCTCGAGCGCGGCCGACGCCGCCTCGAGCTCCGCGGCGTTCGCGAAGCCGCGGACGAGGAGCGAGCCCGGCTCGAGCAGGCCGACGAACAGCTTCGGGCGCTTGCCGAGCAGCGCCGCGAGCACCTCGCCGTCGGGCGTGTCGGGCAGCCAGGCGGTGGCGCCGGCGAGCCGCAGCGGCAGCTCCCGGGCGAGCGCCTCGGCGGCGTGCTTCAGCTCGAGCGCGAGGGTGAAGCCGAGCTGGAAGAGCCGCTTCAGCGGCAGCTCCGGCAGCTTCGTCGCGGCGGCCGCAGGGTCGTCGCCGGCGAGGCGCTGCAGGCCGAGCGAGAGGGTGTCGCGGACCCAGAGCGCCTCCTCGCGCACCGCCTCGACGTCGGCGACGTCGACCCGGTCGCCGACGAGCGCCATGTTGAGCACCGCCACCAGCTGCCGCTCCAGCCGCTCGCGGCCCTCCTCGGGCACCGCCGCCAGGGCGCGGTCGAACAGCGAGCCCGGGCGCGTCACCGCCGCGAGGAAGAAGCCGGGCGGCTCGGCCGGCGGCTCCGCGGTCGCGGGCGCCGCCCTCGTGGCGTCGAGCGGCACCCGGGCGAAGAGCGACGCCGCCTCCTCCGGCGAGGGGAAGCCGAGGTCGGCGAGCCGGGCGTTGCGCCACCGGTAGGCGGTCTCGGCGAGCTCCGACTCGAGCTCGTGGCGCACGGCGTAGAGCATGCGGCCCGCGCGGAACGGATCGTCCGCGTAGAGGTCGGCGACGAGCCGCCGCGCCGCCGCGTAGTCGGCGGCGTCCGCGTAGACGAGGAGGAACCGCCCCTCCGGCGACTTCTCCACCGTGCCCTCGTCCTCGGCCGGCTCGGGGTCCTCCTCGAGGTCCACGATCTTCACCAGCGAGCGGAGGAGCAGCTCGACGACCTCGAGGTCGAGGCCGTCGAGCTTCGCCTTGTAGCCGGCGTCGTCGTCGCCGCGGGCCGCCGCGAGCCAGGTGAGCAGCCGCGGCGCGTCCACGAGCGGCGCGCCGGTCTCGGCGTCGAGGCCGCGGAAGGCGTCGAGGTCGACGAAGGTGCGGAACTGCTCCGGCGACGCGAGCTGCACGAGCGCCTCGGCGTCGGCGAGCCCGATCTCGGAGATGGCGAGGAAGAGGTCCTCGGCCGGGAGGCTGCGCACCAGCCGCTGCGGCTCCGGGTGCGAGAGCACCAGGTCGAGCTTCTTCTGCCCGCTCGCCCCCGCGAGCGCGGCGCGGGTCTCGCGGTCGATGGCACGGCGCTCGTCCACTCGGGATCCCTCCTGCAGAAGCTACGGCGCCGCGGCCTCGCAGGCCTCGCCGACGAGGAAGCAGGTGCGCGGATCGCCCTCGGGCGTGAGCCCGCACCCGGACGTGCACGACATCGCCCCGCCGGGTCCGGGCTCGCAACGGTCGGGCGCGCAGAGCGCGGGACAGCCCGGCGCGTCGAGCGGCAGCCGCTCGAAGACCGTGCAGGCGACGCCGTCCTCGGACGCGGCCTCGCCGTCGCAGCGGAGCAGCTCCTCGCCGAGGTCGACCGTGCAGCGCGCCGGTGGGCAAGGGCGACCGGGGCCCACCAGGAGCGGTGCCCGCGCGGCGAGGTCGCAGCTCGGCCGGACCGGCGTCTCGTCCGGCGTCCGCACCGACCCGTCCTCGCCGCCGCAGGCGACGAGCAGGATCGCGGTGGCGACGGAGAGAAAAAAAGAGGACGGGTGGGGGCCGGGCCGCGGCGCGGGACGACACCCGTCGTCCCGTGGTCTCTGGCCCCGAACCGGCCTTCCCACCCGCCCAAGCCTCGCGCCCGCGCGCCCCGTGGGGCTGCGCGGTGCGCCGGCGGCCTAGGCCGCCTTGGTGACCTTGCCCGCCTTGATGCAGCGGGTGCACGCCTTGATCCGCCGCGCGGAGCCGCCGACCGCCGCCTTCACCCGCTGGAGGTTCGGGAGGGTGCGGCGCTTCGACTTGTTGTTCGCGTGAGAGACGTTGTTCCCGACGAGCGGGCCCTTCCCGCACACATCGCACTTCCAAGCCATGACCCAGCTCCTGCGTTCCAGACGCTATTGCGGCGCCGCCCAGACCCGCAAGAAGGGCGAGAAAACCGGCCCTTCCGGGGGTCCTTTCCTGGCGGCGGACCCGATGAACGCGGGAACCTAGCAGAAAAATCGTGGGGATCAAGCCGACCGATCGAGCGAGGCCTTTTGGCCTGGAACCACGGCAGGTTGCCTGCCCATGGCGCCGCGACACCTACACGAGCGGATCGACCTTCCGGCACAGCTCGGCCGCGAGCTCCGCCGCCCGCTGCCCGGCCAGGATCTCGCCCTCGAGGCCGAGCCCCGGGAGCACCTCGCGGCCCGCGAAGATCACCCGGGCGATCGGAGCGATCGCGGGGAGCCCCTCGACGCCGAGCTTCCGCGGGAGCGAGACCTCGAGCAGCGGGTGAGGCAGCAAGCGGCTCCCGCGGGAGCCGACGGAGGCGAGGTACGGCGCCGAGGCGACGAGCACGTGCTGCTCGTGGAACGGCAGGACGTCCGAGAGCACCTCGCGCACCCGGCGCTCCGCCGCCTTCAGCCCCTCCTCGCCGCGCTCGCGGACCGACGCGTCGAGGAAGGCGCCGGCGGAGACGGTGCAGAGCCCGCTGGCGTCGCCCCTCTCCTTCTCCGCGGGCGTCACCTGCAGGAGCAGGTGCGAGAGCTCGATGCCGTCGCCGTCCGGCGGCGGCGCCACCACCGCGACCTCGCCGAGGCCGGGCGGCAGCGCCTCCCGCGGTAGCACGAGGTTCACCGTGAACAGGAAGCGCCGCGCGCGCACCGCGTCGGCGAGGTCGGAGAGCTTCCGCTGCCGCCGCGACGGCGGGACGAGCCGCCGCAGCGCCGCCGCGTCGGTGGCGGCGATGCACACCCGGGCACGGTGCGGGGCCGGCGCACCGAGGAGCTTCACGCCGGCGAACGCGCCGCGCTCGAGCACGAGCTCCTCGCCGATCGCCGGGTGGCCGCGCTCGCCGAGCAGGTCGCCGCCGCGGCCGGGCAGCGTCTTGCGGATCGCCCAGGCCAGGCCGGGGAGGCCGCCCGGGTAGCGGTGCGGCGCGCGGAGCAGCGGCGCCAACGTGCGCGCGAAGGTGAGCGCCGTCGGCGGCTCGTCGAGGTGGGTCGCGAACGGCGCCAGCGCACGGAGCGCCCGCGAGAGCTCGTGGTCCTCGCCGAGCGGCGCGTCGCCCGAGACCAGCGCGCGCTCGCGGCCGGCGAGGCGCCCGAGCTGCCAGCGCTCCCAGAAGCCCTCCGCCGGGAGCGGGCGCTCGGCGATCACCTTCGCCGCCGCCTCCTCCTGCGCGGCGCTGCGGTCGATCGAGGCGGCGAGCGGGTCGGCGTCGTCCCCGAAGGCGCGGCGGAGCTCGCGGGCGCGCGCCGCGCCGTCGCGCGGGAGCCCGAGCCGCGCCTTCGGGAGCAGCACCTGCAGCTCGGGGTAGGGCTCGAGCGCGCGGGAGACGTCGGTGGCGAGGCCGAGCTCGTCGAGCACCGCGTGGAGCGAGGGCAGCGCCTTCGGCGGCGGCAGCAGCGTCGGCCCGAACGGGAGCACGAAGCCGCCGTCGGCGTACCCGTCGAAGGTGCCGTCGTGGTCGACGTGGAGCACGCGGTAGCCGCGCTTCGCGAGCAGCGCGCCGGCCACGAGGCCGCCGAGCTGCGAGCCGAGCACGACCACGTCGTAGACCTGCTTCGGCGCGAGGCCCGCGGGGCGCGCCGCCGCCGCGGCCGGCACCTTCGTCTTCGCCTGCGCCTTCACCGCGGCTCCGGCCAGGCGAGGGTCCCCGGCACGCGGAAGCCGCCCGGGGGCGGCGCCACCACCACCCGGCGGCCCTCGACCGAGACGCGACCGTCGGCGAACAGCCCGACGACCCACGGCAGGAGCCGGCGCTCCTCGAGCTGGATGCGCGCGTGCAGGCTCGCCTCGTCGTCGCCGTCGAGGACCGGCACCGCCGCCTGGGCGATCACCGGTCCGGTGTCGGTGCCCTCGTCGACGAGGTGCACGGTGCAGCCCGCGAGCTTCGCGCCGTGGTCGAGCGCCTGCTTCGCGGCGTGGAGCCCCGGGAACGACGGGAGGAGGGCGGGGTGCACGTTCACGAGCTTCCCCTCCCAGCGCTTGACGAAGTCGCAGGAGAGGAGGCGCATGAAGCCGGCGAGGACCACCAGCTCGCAGCCGGCCTGGTCGAGCGCCGCCGCGATCGCCGCCTCGAACGCGGCCTTGTCGGGGAAGCCCTTCCGCGGCACCGCCACCGCCGGCACGCCGGCCTGCTCCGCCCGCTCGAGCGCCCGCGCCCCGGGCACGTCGGAGATCACCACCGCGATCCGCGCCCGGATCGCGCCCGCGGCCACGGCGTCGAGGAGCGCCTGCAGGTTGGTGCCGCTCCCGGAGGCGAGCACGCCGACGGCGAGGGGCTTCACGGGAAGCTCACCACCTCGCAGGTGGGCTCGCCCTCGCCGCGCTCTACGGTGCCGATGCGCGCCGCGCCGAGGCCCCGGCCGGCGAGGAAGGCCAGCGCCTTCGCCTCGTCGGCGGGCGGCACCACCACCGTGAACCCGATGCCGGCGTTGAAGGTGCGGAGCAGCTCGTCCGCCGGGATCCCGCCGCCGCCCTTCCGGATGAGCTCCACGAGCGGCGGCACCTTCCAGGTGCGCGCGTCGAGCACCGCCTTCGTGCCGGCCGGGAGCGTGCGCGGCACGTTGCCCGGGAGGCCGCCGCCGGTGACGTGGCTCATGGCGCGGACGTCGACGCCGCTCCGCCGCAGCTCGAGCACGTCCTTCGCGTAGATCCTCGTCGGGACGAGGAGCGCCTCGGCGAGGGTGGCGCCGCCGAGCTCCGGCGGCCTCGCGTCGAGCGGCAGCGCCATCGCCTCGAGCAGCACCTTCCGCGCCAGCGAGTAGCCGTTCGAGTGCAGGCCGCTCGAGGCGAGCCCGAGCACCGCGTCGCCGACCGCGACGCGCCGGCCGTCCACCTGCTCGCTCTTCTCCACCACGCCGACGCAGAAGCCGGCGAGGTCGTACTCGCCCGCGTGGTACATGCCCGGCAGCTCCGCGGTCTCGCCGCCGACGAGCGCGCAGCCCGCGAGGCGGCAGCCCTCGGCGATGCCGGCGATCACCTCGGCGGCGACGTCGGCCTCGAGCTTCCCGGTGCCGTAGTAGTCGAGGAAGAAGAGCGGCTCGGCGCCGGTGACCGCGACGTCGTTCGCGCACATGGCGACGAGGTCCTGGCCGATGGTGCCGTGCCGCTTCGCCAGGAACGCGACCTTGAGCTTGGTGCCGACGCCGTCGGTGCCGGAGACGAGCACCGGCTCGCGGTAGCCGGCCGGCAGCGCCACCAGCGACGCGAAGCCGCCGATCCCGGCGAGCACCTCGGGCCGCGAGGTGCGCTTCGCGTGGGGCACGATGAGGTCGACGAGCCGGTCGCCCTCGTCGATGTCGACGCCGCTGTCCCTGTAGGTGATCGCCATGGCGCGTGACGGGGTAGCAGAGGGCACCGGGTGGTTCAAGCCGCCGCCCCGCCACGCCGTGCGTTGACGGCCAGGAACCGCGCGGGGGATGCTCGGGCCTCCCCATGCGCTTCCTCCGCTGGCTGACCGAGATCTCGGCCTTCCGGGTCGCCCTCTGGATCGGCGCCGCCACCGCCGCCGCCCACCTCTTCGCCGGCTCGGGCCGCGAGTTCCCGCTGCTGACGCGCCTCGACCACATCCTCTACGACGCCAAGTTCGCGCTGCGGGGGCCCGTCGGCCTCGACGAGGCGTCGAAGCGGCAGAAGAAGGTGGTCATCGCCGCCGGCGACGAGCGGACGATGGACGTCTTCGGCCGCTGGCCGTGGGACCGGCGCATCTACGCGAAGCTCATCGACCACGCCCTCGCCGACGGCGCCGTCGCGGTGGCCTTCGATATGGGCTTCGCCGACGCCGACCGCTCGCTCCAGGAGCTCGCCACCCTCCGCGATCGCTACCGGGAGATGGGCGTCGACCGGCTCGGCGGCCCCGCGGCGGAGTTCGCGATGTTCCTCTCGCTGGCCGCCGACGCCGAGAGCCCGGACCAGGTCCTCGCCGGCGCCTTCGAGCGCGCGGGCCCGAGGGCGGTGCTCGGCTACATCGCCTACCGCACCACCGACGCCGAGAAGCCGAAGGAGGAGCTGGTCAAGGCCGGCTACGAGCTCCTCAAGAAGGACGCCCTCAGCCCGCCGGCCTACGAGATCATCGAGACGAAGCTCGAGAGCGGGCGGATGCTGCGCGGCCCGAAGGTCGATCCCGCCGCGGGGCCCGGCGCGCTCCGGCCGATCGTCCCCGACCCGCCGGTGCAGGTGATCGGCGCCAAGGCCGAGCGCCTCGGCTTCTTCAACGTCGAGCCCGACACCGACGGCGTCATCCGCCGCGTGCCGCTGGCGTGGTGGCTCGACGGGCAGGTGGTGCCGTCCCTCGACCTCGCGGCGATCGCCGCCGCGACCGGCACCCGCTCGAACGACATCGTCCCGGTGAGCTTCCTCGAGTCGGAGCCGCAGCTCGAGAAGATCCTGCTCAACACCCAGGGCGGGAAGGGCGACGTCGTCTCGATCCCGGTGCAGCCCGACGGCACCATGCTCGTCGACTTCCACGGTCCCGACGGCGCGTTCCAGTACGTCTCCCTCGTCGACCTGTTCGAGAAGACGTTCCCGCCCGGCACCTTCAAGGACCGGGTGGTGCTCGCCGGCGTCACCGCCATCGCCACCCACGACCACCGGGTGACGCCGTTCGACGACTTCACGCCGGGCGTCGAGATCCACGCCGCCGCCATCGAGAACGTGCTCTCCGGCAAGCTGCTCTTCCGGCCGTGGTGGGCGACGATCATCGAGTTCGCGCTGCTGCTCGGCATCGCCTACGGCCTCGGCTCGATGTTCTCGCGGGTCGACGCGCGGATCTCGATCGCCGCCTACGTGCTCGCCGCCGCCGGCTACTTCGCCTTCGACTACGCGCTCTTCCGCGGCGGGTTCGTCCTCACCTCGGCGATCCCGCAGCTGCAGCTCCTGCTCACCTTCATCGGCACCACCTCGTACCGGTACTTCACCGAGACGAAGGAGAAGGAGCGCGTCCGCAACACCTTCAAGTTCTACCTGGACGCCGCGGTGATGGAGCAGATGCTGAAGCAGCCGGACAAGCTGACGCTCGGCGGCGACAAGAAGGAGCTGTCGGTCCTCTTCAGCGACATCCGCGGCTTCACCACCATCTCGGAGCGGCTGCCGCCGGAGAAGCTGTCGGAGATGCTGAACCAGTACCTCACCCCGATGACGAACCTCGTCTTCCAGAACGGGGGCACGCTCGACAAGTACATGGGCGACGCGGTGATGTGCTTCTTCGGCGCGCCGATCGAGCAGCCTGACCACGCGCTCCGCGCCTGCAGGACCGCGCTCGACATGATGGCCGGCCTCGCCACCCTCCGCGAGAAGTGGCGCGCCGAGGGCCTGCCCGACATCGACATCGGCATCGGCGTGAACACCGGCAACATGGTCGTGGGCAACTTCGGCTCGGCGCAGCGCGGCGCCTACACGGTCATGGGCGACAACGTGAACCTGGCGAGCCGGCTCGAGGGCACCAACAAGGAGTACGGCACCAACGTCATCGTCAGCGAGTTCACCTTCGCGAAGGTGCAGGGCCAGGTGGCGGTGCGCGAGCTCGGCGCGGTGCGGGTGAAGGGCAAGCGGCTCCCGGTGAAGATCTACGAGCTCCTGGCGGTGGGCGCGATGCCGGCCGAGCACGCCCCGTTCGTGCAGGCGTTCACCGAGGGCCTCGCGCTGCGCTACCCGGGCCGGCGCTTCGCCGAGGCCGCCGCGAAGTTCCACGAGGCGCTCGCCCTCCGTCCGGGCGATCTCACCTCGGAGCGCTACCTCGAGGAGTGCGAGAAGCTCGCCCACGAGGCGCCGCCGGACGCCTGGGACGGCGTCTACGAGATGAAGACGAAGTGACGGGGCGCACCCGCGCTACCGAACGCTACGTTTGACCCCCCCGGGACCGTCTGGTAGCGATCACGGCACCTTCCATGGGCGCAGAAGAACAGCTGTTCCAGCGGTTCGGCCGCGAGTTCGCCAAGGGCACGGTCCTCTTCCGGGAGGGCGAGCCCGGCCGCGAGATGTTCGTGATCCAGGCCGGCAAGGTGAACATCTCGAAGCGCGTCCGCGACGTGGAGAAGGTGCTCGTCACCCTCGGCGCCGGCGAGTTCTTCGGCGAGATGGCGATCATCTCCAACAAGCCGCGCTCCGCCTCCGCCGTCGTCGCCGAGGACGCGAAGCTGCTGGTGATCGACCCGAAGACCTTCGAGGCGATGATCCGCGGCAACGCCGAGATCGCCATCCGGATGATCAAGAAGCTCGCCGACCGCATCGGCGAGGCGGACGCGCAGATCGAGAACCTGCTGCTCCGCGACGCCTCGAGCCGCGTGGTGCACTACCTCGCCCACGCCGCCGAGAGCCGCGGCAAGCAGACGCCGCAGGGCATCCACGTCTCGATCGCGCTCGAGGACCTGCCCGGCGTGCTCGGCATCAAGGCCGAGCAGGTGAAGGACGTCGTCCAGAAGCTGGTGAAGGCGCGCATCTGCTCCGAGGTCGCCGACGGCCTCCTCGTCCCCGAGGTGAGGAAGCTGCGCGAGTTCCTCGAGTTCCTCGAGATGAAGGAGAAGTTCGGGGACCTGGGTTGAGGGCCCGCGCGTGAACCTCCGCGTCCTCGGCTGCCACGGCGGCGAGCTGCCGAAGTGCAGGACCACCTGCTTCCTGCTCGACGGCAACGTCGCGCTGGACGCGGGCGCGCTCACCAGCACGCTCTCGCTCGACGAGCTCTCGCGGCTCGATCACGTGCTGGTCGGCCACAGCCACTTCGACCACGTGAAGGACCTGCCGCTGATCGCGGACCTGCTCATCGGGCGCCGCGACAAGCCGGTGGTGATCCACGCCTCTCCGGAGTGCGCCAAGACGCTCCAGGAGAACATGTTCAACAACCTGCTCTGGCCCGACTTCACGCGCATCCCCTCGCGCGACCGGCCGGTGCTCCGCATCGAGGTCTTCGAGGTCTTCAAGCCGTTCAAGGTCGGCCCCTACGAGGTCCTCGCGGTCCCGGTCACGCACCCGGTCGAGTCCTGCGCCTTCGTGGTGACGAACAAGAAGGAGAAGGCCGCGATCGCCATGAGCGGCGACACCGGCCCGACCGAGGAGCTGTGGCGGGCGCTCGCCTCCGCGAAGCACCTGAAGGCGCTCCTGCTCGAGACCAGCTTCCCGAACGAGCTGCAGTGGCTCGCCGACGTCTCCGGCCACTACACGCCGCGCACCCTCGAGAAGGACCTGCAGAAGTTCAAGAAGCGCAAGAACGTGCCGGTCTTCCTCTACCACCTGAAGCCCGCGTTCCTGCGGCAGCTCGGCAAGGAGCTCGCCGACGTCGCCGAGCGCGAGCCGGTGCGGATCCTGCGGCTGGACGAGCGGTTCGAGCTGTAAGAAGCAGGCTCCAGCCTCCAGGCTGCAGGCTCCAGCAGGCCCGGTGGTTGCTGGAGCCCGGAGCCTGGAGCCCGGAGCCTCTGCCCGCGATTGATCCGGCGGGGCCCCTGCGCTACACCCCGGCGCCATGGCTTGGTTCCGCAAGAAGATCGACGCGCCCAAGGTCGCGCCCGCGCCCGAGGACCGCAAGAGCCGGATGGAAGGGCTCTGGTCGAAGTGCGACGGGTGCTCGGAGATCGTCTACCGGGCGGACCTCGAGAAGAACTGGAACGTCTGCCCGATCTGCGGCCACCACGACGTGCTGCCGGCGCGGCGCCGGCTCGAGCTGTTGCTCGACCCGGGGTCGTTCGAGGAGCTCGACCAGGGCCTGGCGCCGCAGGACCCGCTCGGCTTCTCGGACTCGAAGAAGTACCGGGACCGGATCCGGTCGACGCTCAAGGCCACCGGCGAGCGCGACGCGTTCGTGTGCGGGCTCGGGAAGATCGAGGAGCAGCTGGTCTCGATCGGCCTCTTCAACTTCGACTTCATGGGCGGGTCGATGGGCTCGGTGGTCGGCGAGAAGGTGACGCGGGTGTTCGAGCGCGCCATCGACCGCCGCTGCCCGGCGATCGTCTTCTCCTCGTCGGGCGGCGCCCGGATGCAGGAGGGCATCTACTCGCTGATGCAGATGGCGAAGACCTCGGCGGCGATCGCGCGCTTCCGCGAGGTGAAGAAGCCGTACGTGAGCGTGATGCTCCACCCGACCACCGGCGGCGTGGCGGCCTCGTTCGCCTGGCTCGGCGACGTCATCGTCGCCGAGCCGAAGGCGCTCATCGGCTTCGCCGGCCCGCGGGTGATCGAGCAGACGATCCGCCAGAAGCTGCCGGAGGGCTTCCAGCGCTCGGAGTTCCTGCTCGAGCACGGGATGATCGACGCCATCGTGCCGCGCAAGGACCTGCGCCAGAGCCTGGCGCAGCTCCTGGGGCTGCTCTCGTAGCGCCATGGCGGGCTGCACGCTCTGCGGCGCCTGCTGCGTCGCGCCGGACATCGCGGCCCTCGACAAGCCGGTGGGCGTGCGCTGCCCCCACCTGACCGCGGACAACCTCTGCGCGGTGTACGAGGCGCGGCCCCGGATCTGCCGCGACTACGCCGCCGACGCGCTCTGCGAGGAGATCGCCGCGCCGACGCTCGAGGAGCGCGTCCGCCGCTACCTCGCCGCCTTCGGGCTCGAGGCGGTGGCCGCGAGGAACCGCGCGCGCGGCCTCTCCTCGATGCGCGAGGCGCGGCGGCTCGAGATCGTGGAGTGACGGTGAAGGCCGCGGAGCTGCTCGCGTCCCTGCCGCAGCACACCTTGCGGCTCGGCCACGAGCGCATCGAGGCCGCGCTCGCGGCGCTCGGGTCGCCCGAGGGCCGGTACCCGTCGCTCCTCGTCGCCGGGACCAACGGCAAGGGCTCGGTCTGCGCGATGCTCGAGGCGATCCACCGGCGCGCCGGGCGGAAGGTCGGCCTCTACACCAGCCCGCACCTGGTCTCGTTCCGGGAGCGGATCCGCGTCGGCGGGGCGCCGATCGACGAGGCCTCGCTGGAGGAGGGCGTGGCCCGGATCGTCGCCGCGTACCCGCCCGCCGGCGACCCGGCGCACGCCGACGCGCTCACCTACTTCGAGCTCGCCACCGCGCTCGCCTTCGACCACTTCGCCCGGGCGGGCGTCGAGCTCGCGGTGCTCGAGGTCGGCCTCGGCGGCCGCCTCGACGCCACCAACGTGCGCGGCACCCGCCTCGTCGGCACCGCGGTGACGCGCCTCGGCCTCGACCACGTGGAGCACCTCGGTCCGACGCTCGCCCACGTCGCCGCCGAGAAGGCGCGCATCGCCCGGCCGGACCTGCCGCTGGTCTCGGCGCCGCTCGCGCCCGCCGCGCGGCGGGTCCTCGAGGAGGTCGCGCTCGAGGTGGGCGCGCCGCTCGTCGAGGCCGGCCGCGACGTCACCCTCGTCCCGGGCGACGGCGGGCTCGCGTTCGAGGGCCGGACGCTCCACGTCGAGCGCCTGCGCCCCGGGCTCCGCGGCGGCCACCAGTCGGAGAACGCCTGCGTCGCCCTCGGCGGCGTCGACGCGTCGCTCGCCGCGCTGCCGGTGCCGGAGGACGCCGTCCGCGAGGGCCTCGCCGCCGCGCGCTGGCCCGGGCGCGGCGAGGTGCTGCCCCCCGCGCCGAGGATCGTGCTCGACGGCGCCCACAACCTCCACGGGGCCC
>CAZDGH010000124.1:0-13646 GCA_964504805.1 uncultured Myxococcales bacterium
GGCGGCGCCGCGGCGCTGATCGCCGGCCCCTCGGTCGAGCCCCACAGCTCCTGCGGGAACGCCTCGCGGAGGTCGGGGAACCGCCCCGGGAACGCGAAGTTCAGCCCGTCCAGCGACGCCTGGCAGCGCGTCCCGAACACGCCCTGCTCGGCGAGCAGCTCGATCGTCGCGAAGGTGAGGGGACCCATCACCTTCCCTTGCTCGGTGCGCACCCAGTACTGCGTCGGGACGAGATCGTCGGCCATCGCGGTGCCTCGACCGTACCACGGGCGCCGCGGCGCCCGTCAGCGAACCAGGCCCGATCCACCTCGCGGGCCGGCGCTCGCGAGCCCGGGTCAGCCCTCTTCTTCGTCGTCGCAGGGCCGGGTCGACCGGGGCAGCAGCCCCGCGGCGTTCTCGGGCATCAGGTGCTCGTCGCCGTTGCTCAGGACCCACAGCTGCAGCTTCGGGTCGCGCTTCGCCACGAGGGTCTGCGGCTGCTGCGCGATCGGCCCGGGGAACGGCTCGAACGAGAGGGTGAGCTCGCGGCCGTGGTTCTCGACCTCGATCGAGACGAGCTCGAAGTCGTACGTGTCCTGCGCCGAGCGCTCGAGCGCGGGGAAGCGGTCGCCCACGCCCTTGTGGAGCTCGTTCTGCGGATCCGCCGAGAGGTACAGCGTCACCGCCCCGGGCCAGTCGCAGCCGCCGCGCACCCAGCGGCCACCCTCCTGCGACACGTGCTTCAGCTCGATCTGCCCGGCCTTCGATCCGAACAGGCGCGCCAGGAGCGTCCGCATGAACGGCTTGTCCTTCTTCTCGAAGGCCTCCGCCTCGAACAGCTCCAGCCCGTCGACGAGCGGAGCCTGGCTCGCCCTCCAGTTGTGCACCTGCGTGAGCTCGCTGTCGGCGCTCTTGCTGACGACGCGGACGTTGCCGCGCGCGGTGTACTCGCCGCGGGTCTGCCGCCCGTCGGGACCGTCGCGCATCACCTCGGTCGACCAGAGGCACTTCGAGTCTTCGGCCGCGAGCATCATCAGGTGGGTGACCTTCACCCCGCCCGCCTGCTCGACGAACGCGACCGGCGTCCCGCCCGCCATCGGGTTGCCCTCGTCGATGCGGCCCACCGGGCGCCAGGTCTTGCCCGGCTCGGCGCCGCACGGCAGCGCCGCGACCTGCGCCTCGCTCAGCGGCTCGCCCGCCGGGACCTCGGCGAAGACGACCGGCGGCTCGAGCACGGGCAACAGCCCCAGCACGTCGCCGACGGTCACCACCGCCGGCGCCTTCGGGCTGGCCGTCACCGGCGGCGGAGCGGCCGGAGGGAGCGCCTGCTCCTTCTTGCACGCGGCGAGGCACAGCAAGGCAGCGAGGAGCGGGGCGGCGAGGCACGCGCGCATGGGCCGATGATGCCAGCCTCGCGACCCCACCGTCGACGGTCGGCTGCTGCCTGGAGAACCGCGCGGAGGCGGGCTCGCTGGCGGGCGCCCGGCACGCCCAGCGCCGCGAGCTGCGCCTCGGCCTCGGCCTCGGCCGCGTCGCGGAGCAGGTGCGCGCGCGGCCCGGCGCGGCGCGCCCCCTCCACGTGGGCCTCGACGTCGTCGAAGAAGACCGCGCGGTGCGGCTCCGTCTTCGCCGCCTCGATGGCGAGCGAGTCGATCTCGCCTCGCGAACCGGTGCGGCCGACCGGCGTGTGCCCGGCCTTCCGGGCGGTGCGGCGGCCGGAGCCTACGGCGCCACGGTGACCGTGATCCGCTGGCTCCCCACGTAGACCACGCGGTCGCCTTCCGGCGCCGAGGCCCCGGCCGCGATCCGGAGCACCGTCGCGGCCTGCCCCTGCGCGATCGTCGGCGGGTCGAGCTCGAAGGTGACGCCTTCGACCTCGAGCGTGCCGTCCGCGCCGGGCTCACCTTCGGCGCGGAAGAGCTCCGGCGCGAGCGCCGCGGAGGGGAACGCCAGGCCGTTCGCGGTCATGCTCCGCGCCTCGGCGAACGGCTGCAGCGCGAGCTCGGTGGAGGTGCCTCGCTCGAGGGTGAGGGAGAGCACCGACACGTCCCGGCCGAGGTACTGCGGCGGCTGCACGAAGCCGAAGCGCCCGCCGCCGGCGTTGTTCATCGCGACGACGTGCCCGTCCGCGTCGAAGAGCGCCCAGGAGGTGTAGATGCCGCTCAGCGACGAGGCCTGCGTCGAGACCGACATCGTCGACGCGCGGACGTCCTCGAGCTGCGTCGGGACGAAGAGGTCGGTCGGCGTGTAGCGGCCGTCCTCGCGCACGTCCCAGACGAGGTTCTGGCCCCAGAAGTACGGCACGCCGTCGGCGCGCAGCGCCGCCACCTGCATGGTCCCGGCGAGGAGGGTCGAGAAGCGCTCCGTCGTCTCGAGCGGCAGCGGCGTGCGCGACGGGCTGGCGTTCGGCCCGCGACCGTGGGCGAGCATGCCGCGAGGGTCGTTGTCTCCGTAGGCGCCGTGCCAGCTGCCCCAGCTGTACGCGACGCCGTCGGCCGCGAGGCCGAAGGAGACCTGGTCCCCCGCGACGACGGAGCCGAACGGGACGCCGGTCGCGATCTCGGTGGGCTCGTAGCACCCGTGATCGCCGCCGGACGTGGGGACGCCGAGGTGATCGGGCGCGGTGGAACAGGGAGACCAGGTCCAGCTGAAGACGCGGCCGTCCGCGGTGCGCCCGAGCGCGTGCGAGACGCTCATGGAGAGCGACGCGAACCGCACGCCGACGGGGCTCGCGGTCGGGACCGGCACGTCCTCCGGGGACCCGGCGGGACCGCCCCACCGGTAGAGGGTCCCGTCCTCCGCGAGCGCGGCGGCGTGGACCTCGCCCGCGCCGATGGCCCGGAACCGTACCGCGGCCGTCGCGGGCGTCGGCCGCTCCACGGTCCGGAGGTCCGTGAAGCCCTGCCCCATCACCGAGGCGCCCCTCCCGAACGAGTGGAGCGTTCCGTCGAGACCGAGGGCGAGCACCGCCTCGCGGGCGTTGGTGAGGGCCCGGAAGCGGAGCTCGGGGGAGATCGCGTGCCAGGCGCCGGGGTCCGCGGGATCCGGGGCGATGCCCGTGTAGACGCCGGTGAAGTCACGGCAGTACAGCCGGCCCGCGCGGGTGAGGAGACAGTCGAAGCCCACGCTCATCGCGACGAACGTGGGCTCCGCGACGGCGCTCTCCACCGCGACCTCCACGCTCGCCCGCGCGCCGCCGCTGGTGACGGAGATCGTGGCGCTGCCTTCGCTCACGCCGGTGACGACGCCGGTCGCCGCGTCGACGGTGGCGACGGCGGGGGTCTCGCTCGTCCAGGCGAGCGCCTGGCCGCCGAGCACCCGGCCCTCGCGATCGCGGACGAGCGCCCGCAGCGGCGTCTTCCCGCCCACCACCACGTCGCCGAAGCTCGCGAGGATCTCGACGGCGCCTGCCGGAGCTCCTCCGCCACCTCCGCCGGAGCCGCCCTCGCCGCCGCCGCCTCCGCCGGCGCCGCCCTCGCCGCCGCCTCCGCCGTCCGCGCCTCCCGGGGAGGAGCCGGGCCCACAAGCCAGGGCCCACGAGGACGTCACGAACAGCGACACCGCCAGAACCCGGACACCGAAGCTTGGCACGCGAGCCTACCTGTCGAGGATGAGCGCCGAGGATACCGCGAGCCGACGTCGGTCGTTCCTGGCGGCCCGGCGCTACGGCGCCGGCGGCAGCAGCACCTGGTCGATCACGTGCACGATGCCGTTCGACACCTTGATCGAGGCGAGGATGTTCGCGCCGTTGACGGTGGTGACGCCGTCCTTCACCACGATCTCGGTGTTCTTGCCGTTCGCCATCCCCAGCTTGCCGGCCGGGAGCTCGTGCGCCCGGTAGGTGGAGACGGTGACGTGGTACTGCAGGACCTTCTCGAGCTCGAACTTCTTGGCCGGCGCGAGGAGCCCCTCGACGGTGCCCTTCGGCAGCTTCTCGAACGCGGCGTTCGTCGGCGCGAACACCGTGAACGGCCCGGGGTTCTTCAGCGAGCTGACGTAGTCGGCGGCCTTCAGCGCGGCGACCAGGGTGCCGTGGTCCTTCGAGCCCACCGCGACGTCGACCACGTCCTTCGGCGTGGCGTCCTGGTACGGCACGTCGGCCGCACCGGCGGTGCCGGCGAGGACGAGAACGGCGGCGGCGACGAACTTGCGCATGTTCGGCTCCTTCCGGGACGGCGCCCGGGGCGAGGTGGTCGAGCGATAGGGTCGCTTCCACACACCGAAAGCCCGCGGACCTGACGGCGCGCAGCCCGGCGCCCGGGACCATCCGCGGGCCCGAGCCGCGGTGGTACGCTGCCGCCATGAGAGCCGCTCTCCTCGCCGGCCTCCTCGCAGCGTCGCCCGACGCGCTGCCCGCCGAGCCGCCCGCCCCGCCCCCGAAGCCCGGGACGGTGGTGAAGCGCGGGCCGCCGCCGAGGCTCTCGAACCCGTCGGGCGCGGCGTCGGCGCTCCTCGCCGACGCGGTCCGGACCGCCGCCGAGAAGTCGAAGGCCGGCGACTACGCGGGCGCCGCGGCGCACCTCGAGGAGAAGCTCGCCACCGCCCGCACCGTGCTCGACCGCGGCGACGCGATCGACCGTGCGGAGAGGCACGCGGCGCGCTACCGCGAGCGCGCGGCGCTCGCCGCGAAGGCGAAGGGCGACCCGGCGGCGATCCGGCGGATGCTCCGCGCCTTGCTCGCGCCCGGCGACTGGGATCTCGACGTCGCCCGCGCCGCCGATCGCCGGATCGGCGCGCTCCTCGCCGAGCTGCGGAAGGTCGACCCCGCCGCCGAGACGTTCTTCGGGAGGAAGGTCCGGGTCGAGGCGCAGGGCGCCGCCGGGCTCGACCCGACCCACGTGCAGTTCGTGGTGGACGGCGCGGTGCACTCGCTCCGTGCGCTCGGCGTGCAGGCCGACACCGCCGAGGGCGCCGACGTCTTCGCGCTCACCCTGAAGAGCCCCACCGCCACCGATACGGCCTTCGCCGGCGAGCCGCTGGTGTCGGGGAACCTCGAGGCCGTGGCGCGGTGGACCTCGGGCGGCTCGCTGGTGCTGGGCGGGCTCGACATCGGCGCCAGGACGGGCGGCTTCAGCGCCGACTCGGTACGGACCCAGGCGGCGAAGAAGGCCGGCGACAAGGTCGCCGACGTCGTCCTCGCGGCCTGGCTGAAGACCCAGCCCGACTAGCGGCTGGCGGTGCCGCCCCGGCGTGACCGCGAACGGAGGCCGCGCCCGTCAGAGCACCACGTTCTCGCGGTGCTCCCCGAACACGTCCCGCAGGGCGTCGGAGATCTCACCCAGGGTGCACCGCGCCCGGGCCGCCGCGAAGATCGGCGGGGTCACGTTGTCCTTGCCCTTCGCCGCCGCGCGCACCGCGTCGAGGGCCCGGGCCACGTCGTCCTGGCTGCGGCGCTTGCGCAGCGCGGCGAGCCGCTCGGCCTGCGCCGCCTCGATGGCGGGGTCGATCCGGAGGAGCCCCTCGGGCGGCTTCTCCGCCTCGACGAACTCGTTCACGCCGACGACGATCCGCTCCTTCGTCTCCACCTCGCGCTGGGCGCGGAAGGCGGCGTCCTGGATCTGCTGCTGCGGGTAGCCCTGGAGGATCGCCTGCACCATGCCGCCGAGGTCGTCGATCTTGCGGATGTACGCCTCCGCCTTCGCCTCGAGCTCGTCGGTGAGCCGCTCCACGTGGAAGCTCCCGGCGAGCGGGTCGACGACGTCGGCGACGCCCGACTCGTAGGCGATCACCTGCTGGGTGCGGAGCGCGAGCCGCGCCGACGCCTCGCTCGGCAGCGCCAGCGCCTCGTCCTTCGAGTTGGTGTGGAGCGACTGCGTGCCGCCGAGCACGCTCGCCATCGCCTGCAGCGCCACCCGCACCACGTTGACGTCGGGCTGCTGCGCGGTGAGCGTCGAGCCCGCGGTCTGCGAGTGGAAGCGCAGCATCATCGAGCGCGGATCCTTCGCCTTGAAGCGCTCCTTCATGATCCGCGCCCAGAGCCGCCGCGCCGCCCGGAACTTCGCGACCTCCTCGAGGAAGTCGTTGTGCACGTTGAAGAAGAACGAGAGCCGGCCGGCGAAGGCGTCGACGTCGAGGCCCGCGTCCACCGCCGCCTGCACGTAGGTGACGCCGTCGGCGAGGGTGAAGCCGATCTCCTGCGCCGCCGTCGAGCCCGCCTCGCGGATGTGGTAGCCGGAGATCGAGATCGGGTTCCAGCGCGGCATCTCCTTCGCGGTGAACGCAAACAGGTCGGTGATGATCCGCAAGCTGGGCTCGGGCGGGTACACGTAGGTGCCGCGGGCGATGTACTCCTTGAGCAGGTCGTTCTGCACCGTGCCGCCGAGCTTCGCCCGCGAGAAGCCGCGCTCCTCGGCGTGGCCCGCGTAGAACGCGAGCAGGATCGACGCCGTCGAGTTGATCGTCATCGACGTCGTCAGCTCCTCCATCGGCAGGCCGTCCATCAGCACGGCCATGTCCTCGAGGGAGCAGATCGAGACGCCGACGCGGCCGACCTCGCCGCGGGCCCGCGGGTGGTCCGCGTCCCGACCCATCTGCGTGGGCAGGTCGAACGCCACCGAGAGGCCGGTCTGCCCGGAGCCGAGCAGGTACTTGTAGCGGGCGTTCGACTCGGCGGCGGTGGCGAAGCCGGCGTACTGCCGCATCGTCCAGTGGCGCCCGCGGTACATCGTCGGCTGCACGCCGCGGGTGAACGGGTACTCGCCCGGGAACCCGAGCTTCTCGAGGTACCGCTCCTCGGGCGCGTCGAGCGGCGTCGCCACCGGCGGCAGCTCGACGCCGCTCGAGGTCTCGAAGCGGGCCTTGCGCTCCGGCGCCTTCGCGACCGCCTTGCCGTGGACCTGCTCGCGCCAGCGCTTCGCCGCCGCCTCGAGCCTCGACCGGGGATCGTCCGCCATGGCTACTCCACCACCACGAGCTTCGCGCCGCCTTCGACCGCGGTGCCTTCCTTCGCCGGCACCTCCTTCACGGTGCCGTCCTTCGGGCTCCGGAGCTCGTTCTCCATCTTCATGGCCTCGACGACCACGAGCCCCTGCCCCTCCTTGACCGCGTCGCCGGCCTTCACCAGCACCTTCACCACCTTGCCGGGCATCGGCGCCACCACCGTCTGCGGGCCCTCGACGGCGAAGCGCCCGCCCGCGGCGCGCATGCGGCGCCGCCGCTCGTCGAGCACCTCGAGGGAGAAGACCTGGTCCTTCACCAGCACGTTCATCCGGGCGTCGCCGACGTCCTCGAACTCCACCGAGTACGAGGCGGTGTTCACGATGAGCGAGACGGCGCCGTGGACCATGGTGAGCGCGTCGACGACGTGGGTCTCGCCGTCGAGCGTCACCTCGTAGCGCCCGTCGCCGAGCGGGTGCACGTCGAGCTCGTGCGGCTGCTTGCCGAGGATCGCCTCGTACTTCACCGGACACCTCCGCCGCGGTTCAGCGCCCGGGCGCGGCCCGCGTCCTTCCACCGCGAGCGCTCGCCGCCCGCCGGCGAGACCGCCTGGAGCTTCTTCGCCTTCTGCAGGTCGAGCTCGTGCTGGTGGATCGCCGCCGCCACCAGCGCGACCTTGGCGAGCTCCGGGCTCTGCTTCGCCTTCAGCTCCTCGGCGCGGCGCGCGATGAAGCCGGTGTCGTAGTCGCCGCTGGTGAACTCCGGGTGCGACGCCAGCGCGCGCAGGTAGCCGATGTTGGTCTGGATGCCCTTCACCACGAAGTCGGAGAGCGCCCGCCGGAGCCGCGCGATCGCCTGCTCGCGGGTCTCGGCCCAGACGATCAGCTTGGCGATCATCGAGTCGTAGGCCATCGGCACGGTGAAGCCCTGGAAGACGCCGGTGTCGACGCGGGTGCCGGGGCCGCCGGGGAGCCGGAGGTACTGGATGAGGCCCGGGCTCGGCATGAAGTCGCGGGCCGGATCCTCGGCGTTGATGCGCGCCTCGATGGCGTGGCCGCGCGACGGGATCTGCTCCTGCCGGAGCGGCAGCTCCTTGCCGGCGGCGACCTCGAGCTGCCAGCGCACGAGGTCGAGGCCGGTGCGCAGCTCGGTGACCGGGTGCTCCACCTGGAGCCGCGTGTTCATCTCCAGGAAGTAGAAGTTCCGGTGGGCGTCGACGAGGAACTCGCAGGTGCCGGCGCCGACGTACCCGACCGCCTTCGCCGCCCGCACCGCCACCTCGCCCATCGCAGCGCGCATCTTCTCGTCGACGATCGGCGACGGCGTCTCCTCGATCACCTTCTGGTGGCGCCGCTGCACCGAGCACTCGCGCTCGAAGAGGTGGATGCAGTTGCCGTGGCGGTCGGCGAAGACCTGGATCTCCACGTGCCGCGGCTTCTCCAGGTACTTCTCCACGTAGACCCGGTCGTCGCCGAAGGCGTTCTTCGCCTCGCGCTGGCACGACTCGAACGCCGCCTGGAACTCCGCGGCGCTCTCCACCCGGCGCATGCCCTTGCCGCCGCCGCCGGCCGCGGCCTTGAGCATCACCGGGTAGCCGATCTCGCCGGCGAAGGCGCGCGCCTTCTCCAGGCTCTCCTCCGGCTGCTGCATGCCTGGGACGACCGGGACGCCGGCCTTGATCATGTTGCGGCGGGCCACGGTCTTCTCGCCCATGGCGTCCATCGCCGAGGCGGGCGGTCCGATGAAGACGATCCCCGCGGCCTCGCACGCCTGCACGAGCTCGGTCTTCTCGGAGAGGAAGCCGTAGCCGGGGTGGATCGCCTGGGCGCCGGTGCGCCTGGCGGCGTCGAGGATGGCGTCGACCTTGAGGTAGCTCTCGCGGCTCGGCGGCGGACCGATGCGGACCGCCTCGTCGGCGGTGCGGACGTGGAGCGCGCCGCGGTCGGCGTCCGAGTAGACGGCGACGGTGCGGACGCCCATCTCGCGGGCGGTGCGCATGACGCGGACCGCGATCTCGCCGCGGTTCGCGACCAGGATCTTGTCGAACAAGGGTGCGCCTCCGGGAGCTGCGACGGGCGCGCATCATAGGTCCGGACCCGCCGCGACGCACCCCTGCTTTTCTCCCGTGCGGCCGCGGGTTTCGTACGGTAGAGATCACGCGGTTCACGGCCGGGAGGGACGGCATGCGGCAGCCGGAGAGGTGCTGGGCAGGGATCGTCGGGGCGATCGCCGTGGCGATCGCGGCGACGCTGCCGGCGTGCGGCGGCGCGGACTGCGAGGCGTTCTGCGCCAAGGCCGACGAGTGCCTGGGCCATTTCGTCAACGTCGACTGCGACACCGGGCAGTGCGAGGAGTTCTGCGAGCAGGCGGCGGACATCGACGCGATGGGCACCGAGGGCTGGATCGAGTGCGCCGAGGAGGCGTCGTGCGACGACCTCGCGGCGGGCGCCTGCGGCGGCATCGGCCAGCCGGCGGTGGAGTGGTGCACGTGAAGAGCGGGTCGGGCTCGCCCGACGGGAGGATTCTCGTGAAGCGGCTTCTCATGGCGGTACTCGCGGCGTCGGTGCTGCCGCTCGCGGCCTGCGGCCTCGACTGCGAGGAGTACTGCGCGAAGATGGACGACTGCGAGGACGGCGACTGCGACTCGGGGCAGTGCGTCGAGTTCTGCGAGCAGGCGCTCGACAACGACGAGGTCGGCTTCGAGGAGTCCGCGATCTGCGCCCTCGACGTCTCCTGCGACGACCTCGACGACGGCGCGTGCTTCCCCTGGGGTGACGCCGGCCGCGGCTGGTGCCGCTAGGCGCCGGCCTGCATGGGCACGCCACCCCGGCCGGGCCCCGGGCGCCCTCCGGGTGACCCGCCGTCCGGCCGGGCGGCGTGCCGTTCGTGCACGGCATGACGACCTTCTCGGTGGTGCGCCCTTCCCGCACCGCCGGAGTTCGTCATGCGCCGCTTCACCACGAGCCCCTCCGAGGTCCGCCGCTGGGCGGAGGCGCACGACGCGCGGCCCGCGCTGACCCCCGGCGGCGAGCTCGCCCTCGCCCTCCCCGGCCACGGCCGCGACTTCGAGCGGATCACCTGGGACGAGTTCGCGGGCTTCTTCACCGCGGACCACCTCGCCTTCGTCTACGAGGACGACGCGACGAGCGACTTCTTCCTGCTCGGCGACCAGGCGGACTGCCGCCACTTCGCCGAGATGGCGGTGCCCCACGAGTACGCCGAGGCGCCGTAGCCGGCCGTCAGGGCAGGAGCGCCCGCAGCCGCGCTCGCTCCTCCTCGGTCAGCGCGGACGCGAGCGACGCGTCGGCCTCGAGCAGCGCCTGGACGTCGGCCAGATCCTGGAGGCGCTTCGAGCGTCGACTCGCGGGATCGGCGGCGGCGCGGAGCTTCGCGCGTACCAGATCGTCGGCCCGCAGCACGCGCAGCTCGACATCGTCGAGCCGGATCACCTCTGCGCGCCGCACCGCCTCGGCGAAGGCCGGGTCGGCGGTGAACTGCACCGGGACGCTCCCGGGCCCGCGCCAGTTCTCGGACCACGGGTGCGTGCCTTCGAGCGAGAACCCCTCGGCCCGCAGGCGCTCGCGCGGGATCGCGTCCGCGTCGGCGACGGCCAGGCCGATGTCGAGCGTCGTCCGCGGCTCCTGCTGGCGGACCTGGAGCGCGATACCGCCGATGATCGCGTGCTCGACCCGCTCCTCGGCCAGGAGGCGGCCGAGGAGCACGAGGGCCGGCTTCTTGCTCTGCTCCATCTCGCCTCGCAGCCAGTGGAAGCGACGATCGAGCTCGAAGCCGGTCTCGAGGTTCGAGCCCATCGGAGGAAGATGGCCGGTCGTCAGCGCAGCTGCAGGAAGTACGGGTCGATGATCCGGGTGGGATCGGCGTCCAGGTAGAACTGCACGCGCACGTAGTAGGTGCCGTTCGCGGGCGCCGTCCAGGTGAGCATCGAGCACAGGTTGACGCCGGCGTCGTCGTCGGTGGCGAGCTCGGTCAGGCCGTCGACGTCGTAGAGGCGGATCCGGGTGTCGGCCGAGTTGCCGGCGCCGGTGACGCAGGCGCCGATCGAGCCGGCGAAGGTCTCGAACGTGTAGCTCTGGCCCGCCGTGGCGACGAACGAGTAGTAGTCGTGGTCGCCTGCGGGCCGGAGCGCGCCGGTGAACGTCTGGCCGCGCGAGATCGGGTTCGCGGTCGCCGCGGTGCCGTTCGGCTCCGACTCGGTGAGGACCTCGACCTGGCAGCTCGCGTCGCAGCCGTCGCCGGCGAGCACGTTGCCGTCGTCGCAGCCCTCGGTGCCCTCGCGCACGAGGTTGCCGCAGATCTGCTCGCGGGCGACCAGCGTGAAGGGGCCG
Source organism: uncultured Myxococcales bacterium (assembly GCA_964504805.1). Taxonomy (GTDB): domain Bacteria; phylum Myxococcota; class Myxococcia; order Myxococcales; family Vulgatibacteraceae; genus CAZDGH01. The sequence continues at coordinate 11,202 of CAZDGH010000124.1, forward strand.
TCCTCGAACCCTCCGTCGCCGTCGACGACGAGGTAGACGCTCGCGCCCGCCGCGAGGGTCAGCGAGATCGTCTCCCGGACGCCGAAGCCGCCGCGCTCGGAGCAGGCGAGCTCCGGGCCCGGGCAGGCGCCGTCCCAGGCGTAGAGCACCACGTCCCAGTTCGACGGCGTCACCTCGAACGCGTACGTGCCGGCGCTGGGCGCGACGAAGTGGCCGAGCTGGTCCGTGCCCGCGCCGGTGCCGACGCCGCAGCTCCCGGCGCCGTTCGCGCCGCTGCCGGCGGTGTCGCCCAGCCACGTCCAGGTGCCGGCGGCCGGATCGTGGCCGAGCGCGAGCTCGAACGGCGCCGCGCACGACCAGCCGTCGAGGCGGCAGGTCGGATCGCAGCCGTCGCCGCCGACGAGGTTGCCGTCGTCGCACTCCTCGGCGCCCTCGGTGATCCCGTTGCCGCAGGCGAACGGCTCGCACGGCGCGCCCGGCGTCGGGCAGCTGTAGTTCGGCTCGACCGCGGTGCAGCTCGCGTTGCAGCCGTCGCCGTCCGCCTGGCCGCCGTCGTCGCAGACCTCGCCGGCGTCGAGCCGGCCGTTGCCGCAGGCGAGCTCGCAGGTGTTGGACGGGCCGCACCAGCTCCCCTGGACGCAGGCGTTGTTCACGCCCGCCGGGTCGCACGGCTGGCCGAGGAAGACCGTGGGCGCGCAGCTGCCCTGGCCGTCGCCGTCGGCGTCGGAGCAGACGAGGCCCGCGACCGCCGGGTCGCAGCGGCCGGTGCTGCCGTCGGCGAGGCAGGTCGCGCCCGCGGAGAGGTACGGCGCGAGCCAGACGTGCAGGTCGTAGGAGCCGGTGGTGTCCTGGAAGCCGTCGACGTGCACGAAGACGAGCGGCGTCGCGGGGGTGACGTCGCGGAGGACGATCGAGCGGTCCTCGCCGGCGAGGCCGTCGAAGTTCGGCGGGCCGCAGACGAGCTCGGTGGCCTGCACGCCGCAGCTGGTCTCGATCGCCACCGTGGCGTTCAGCGTCGTCATCCCGGTGAGGGTGACGTGCAGGTCGCCGGAGCGGGTGACGTTGAAGGCGTGGTACGAGGCCGGACCGGCGCCGCCGCAGTCGGTGGTGGTGTTGCGGTGGCCGGCGGCATTCGAGCCCGTGTAGGTGTAGCCGAGGCCCGAGCCGTCCGGCGCGCCGGCGGTGCGGAGGTCGACCACCGGGTCGAGGGTGTTGCCGCACATCGCGGGCACCTCGACGGTGCACTGGAAGCTGCAGCCGTCGCCGTTGGCGACGTTGCCGTCGTCGCACTCCTCGCTGCCCTCGACGCGGCGGTTGCCGCACACCTGCTCGAACTGGCAGGCGGGCGAGCAGCCGTCGCCGGCGGCGACGTTGCCGTCGTCGCACTGCTCGAGGCCCACCGCGACCAGGCCGTCGCCGCAGGCGTACGGGCGGCAGGCGTTGGTGCAGGCGTCGAGGTCGCTCCGGTTGCCGTCGTCGCAGGCCTCGCCGGCGTCGGAGACGCCGTCGCCGCAGCGCGGGGCGGCGCAGCTCGTCCGGCAGGCGTCCGGCGTCGAGTCGCTGTTCTGCGCGCCGTCGTCGCAGGCCTCGCCGGCGTCGGAGACGCCGTCGCCGCAGAAGGCCGGCGTGCAGCGGGTGCGGCAGGCGTCCGCGGTCACGTCGCTGTTGGCGGCGCCGTCGTCGCAGCCCTCGCCGGTGTCGGCGACGCCGTCGCCGCAGGAGGGCGCGGCGCAGCTCGTCCGGCAGGTGTCGGCCGCGGTGTCGCTGTTCCCGGCGCCGAGGTCGCAGTCCTCGCCGGGGTCGACGACGCCGTCGCCGCAGATCGAGGTCTGGCAGTTGGTGCGGCAGGCGCCCGGCTCGACGTCGCTGTTCGCCGCGCCGTCGTCGCACGCCTCGCCGGCGTCGACCACGCCGTCGCCGCAGCTCGGCGGCGCGCAGCTGGTGCGGCAGGCGTCGGCGGCGGTGTCGCTGTTGCGGGCGCCGTCGTCGCAGCCCTCGCCGGTGTCGGTCACGCCGTCGCCGCAGAACGCGCGCGTGCAGCGGGTGCGGCAGGCGTCGGGCGTGGTGTCGCTGTTCGCGGCGCCGTCGTCGCACGGCTCGCCGGTGTCGCGGACGCCGTCGCCGCAGCTCGCGTCGCGGCAGTTGGTGCGGCAGGCGTCGGGATCGACGTCGCTGTTCCCGGCGCCGTCGTCGCACTGCTCGACGCCCTCCCGGACGCCGTCGCCGCACACGGTCTCGAGCTCGCAGGTCGCGCTGCAGCCGTCGTCGGGGCGGTTGTTGCCGTCGTCGCACGCCTCGCCGGGATCGAAGTTGCCGTCGCCACAGCGCGGGCCGCTGCCGCCGCCGGCGCCGCCCGAGCCGCCCTCGCCACCGGAGCCGCCGGAGCCGCCGCCCCCGCCGCCGGAGCCGCCGGAGCCGCCGCCCCCGCCGCCGGAACCGCCGGAG
>CAZDGH010000125.1:0-13616 GCA_964504805.1 uncultured Myxococcales bacterium
GGCGCTCGGCGGCATCGGTGGACCGCAGGCCCTCGCGCTGCTCGATCGCGCGGCCCGCGGAGACTCGGACGAAGCGGTGCGGGCGGCGGCGCGAGCCGCGCTCGCGACCGCGGCGAGGTGAGGCAGGCGATGCGGAAGGTGCGGGTGTCCACGAAGGCGGCGGGTCGGGCGAAGGCCCCGAGGGCGAAGGTGGCGTCGAGGCCGAAGGGCGCGGGGAAGACCGCGCAGCGGAGCGGCGTGGCGAAGGCTGCGGCGAGGCCGGAGGCGAAGGCCGCCGCGAAGCCGAAGGCGAAGCCGAAGGCCGCCGCGAAGCCGAAGGCCGCCGCGAAGGCCGCGGCGCGGCCGAAGAAGAAGGCGGCGGCGCCCGGCAGGCTCGAGAAGGTGCTGGTCGCCGGCGGCGACGACCGCGAGCGCGCGGCGACCGCGGCGCTCCTCGCGGAGGCCGGCTACCGGATCGTCGAGGCCGGCGACGCCGACGAGGCGCGCGCCCGCTTCGGCTCCGGCGACCCCGACGTCGTCCTCGCGGACGCGACCCTCGGCGCCGACCTGGTCCGGTGGGTGAAGAGGCAGGACGAGACCATCCCGTGCGTCCTCGTCTTCGGCGATCCGCCGGACGACGCGCGCGCCGCGGCGTCGGAGTCCGGCGCGGAGAACTGGCTGGTGCGGCCCGGCGACGCCGAGCTGCTGACCTGCCTCCGCGCGATGGCGGCGATGCGGCGCATGGCCCGCGAGCGGTCCGGCGCCGCCGCGCCGAACGGCGCCGCCCCGCACCGCCCAGGCGACGGGATCTTCGACCCGCTCACCGGCTTCTACACCTTCGAGCACTTCAAGCAGCTGCTCTTCCTCGAGGTGAAGCGCGCCAAGCGTCACAAGCTGCCGCTCTCGGTGGCGATGATCGCCTACGACCGCGCCGAGCCGCCGCCGGGCGTCACCGAGGAGCAGCTCGCCACCGAGCTCTACGGCGGCCTCTCGATCGCCGTGCGCCGCTCGCTCCGCGACATCGACATCCCGGTCGCGTACACGCGCACCGACGTGCTGGTGATGATGCCGCACACGCCGCTCGAGGGCGCCCGGGTCGTCGCCGGCCGGATCCTGGAGCGCATCGCCGGCTCGACGCTCCGCCTCGGCGCCCACGAGCTGCGCCCGCGCCTGTCGCTCGGGCTCGCGGCGACGCCGTCGCTCCGCAGCGAGTCGTTCTCCGAGCTCATCCGGGTGGCGAACCACAACCTCCAGGAGGCGATCCAGGCGGGAGGCGGCCGGGTCGTAGGCTGAGCCATGCCCCACGCCGCGCCCGCGGGGCGGGCGGCGGGCAGCGCCGCGCTCTTCGCCGGCCTCGTGCTCGTCTCGACGGCCGGCCCGTTCCTGCACCTCGCCGACATCGACGCCTACGCCGTGGCCGTGCTCCGCATGGCCCTCGGCGCGGCGCTGCTCCTCGGCTTTGCCGCCGCCCGCGGGCAGCTGGCGGCGCCGCGGGAGCTGTGGCCGCAGCTCGTCCTCGGCGCGCTCCTCTTCGCCGCCCACCTCGTCCTGTGGGTGAAGGCGTTCGACCTCACCGACTACGCCTCGAACCTCCTGCTCCTCGTCTCGCAGCCGGTGGTCGCCGCGGCGCTCGGCGCCTTCCTCGGCGAGCGCCCGACCCGCGACACCTTCGTCGCCCTCGGGCTCTCGCTCGCCGGCCTCGGGCTCATCGCCAGGGGCGACCTCGCGCTCGGGCCCCGGGCGCTCCTCGGCGACGCGCTCTGCGTCCTCGCCTCGGTGGCGATCACGCTCTTCGTGGTGGTGACGAGGCGCGCCCGCGCCGCGCTGCCGCTGCCGACGTTCCTCGGCGCGATCTTCGCGCTGGGCGCCGTGGCCGCGCTGCCGGTCGCGCTCCTCGCCGGCGACCGGCTCTCCGGCTACCCGCCCGCGTCCTGGGGCTGGCTCGCCGCGCTGGTCCTGCTCACCACCGTCGGCGGCCACGGCCTGATGAACGTCGCCGCGCGGCACGTGAAGCTCTTCACCCTCAACGTGGTGATCGTCCTCGAGCCGCCGATCGGCATCGCCCTCGGCGCGCTGCTCTTCGACGCGCAGGTGACCGGGCTGCAGCTCGGCGGCGGCGCGCTGCTCGGCGTCGCCGTCTTCTTCGGGCTGCGCACCGAGCGGAACCTCTAGGTCTCCTCGTCGTCCTCGGTGAAGCGCCGGGTGAGCGGCACCGCGCCCGACGGGTCCGTCCTGGGCTCGAACCGCGCCTGCTTCCCCCAGAACGCCAGGATCCGCTTGTGGTCGAAGAGGTCGATGGTGACCGAGTGGGTGAACGCCGCGCTCGCGGTGTCGCGGTCGCGGAACCACGCCGGCAGGTGCACCGGCGGGACGAGCAGCCCCTCGGCGACGAGGTCGCGGACGAGCGGCGCCTCGTCGACGCTGAGCTTGCCCACGAAGAACGCGGTCACGAGCGCGGTGTCGCCGTGGTCGAACGCGGCGCGGAGGAAGTTCCAGACCCGGCAGTAGCCCTTCTGGTACACGGCGTCCTTCGTGAACGGCGCGCCGCCCTCGAGCACGCCGCCGCGGAAGACGCGCTCGGCCATCTGCGCCGCCTTCCGCTCGGGGAACCGCTCGCAGAGGTAGTCGAACACCTGCAGGTAGTCGGCGCCCTGCGCCGCCATGTCCACGGCGATGGTCCGCTCGCCGAGCTCGCGGAAGCGGTCGTCGGTGAGGTTGCCGGTGAGGAACTCGGCGAGGATCCCGCCGCCCTCCTGGCTCTCGGTGAACCGCGGCAGCCCGACGCCGAGCACGTTGAGCACCGGCTGGGCGTAGCCGTTCAGCGAGGTGAGCACGTGCCAGAGCCCCTCGTGGTGGGCGAGGGCGCGGACCTGCTTCGGGGTGAAGAACGCCCCCTTCTTCACGGCGATCGAGGTGGCGCCGGCGGCGGCGTTGGCGGTGAGCCGCGTCGACTCCTTCACCTTCACCGTCGGGCCGACGGCCGCGTGGACGATCTCCTCGATCAGGCTGCGGGCCTCGGCCGAGCCGACGGTCGCTTCCTCGTGGTGGGCGCGGGGGCGCGCCGCCCAGAGCCGCGCGATCTCGAGGTTGTCCACCCGCCGGTCGGAGGCGTAGCGATCCCGCGGGCCGCCGTAGATCTCGATCGACAGCTCGTGGAACCGCGGCGTGCCGCGGGCGGCGAGCATCTCCACGACCCGCGCGAACTCGTCGCACTTCCGCCGGAGGAGCTGCTCGACCTCGGACCTGCCACGGATCCTGCGGCGGAGCGCCTGTAGCTCCTTCACCTTGTCGGCGGGATCGAACTCGAGCGGCCGGTACTCGGGGCGCGGGAGCAGCACGGCGCGGTCCGCGAAGAACCGCTCGTGGACCCTGGTGTCCCAGTTGATCGCCTTGAGGATGCGGATCGGCCGCTGCGCCTGGACGATCTCGTCGCTGATCCTCTTCAGGTACTCGGAGCCGTGCACGTTCGCCGACCATAACACCCGGCCGCGGCGGTTCCGTGCCGGATCAGGCCGCGGGGCGCCAGGTGCCGGCGACGAAGATCCCGCCGGCCCGGCTCTCCCGTCGCTCGCAGGCGAGCCCCAGGCTCCCGAGGAGGCCCTCGGTGTCCCGGTCGAGCCGGCAGCCGCCGGCGACGTGCTTCCAGGCCGGCGTCAGCAGCCCCTGTGCCCGCGCCACCGCGCGGCTCGGCGCGCGCACGTGCTCGACCACGGCGATCCGGCCGCCGGGCTTGAGCACCCGGAGCGCCTCCCGGACCGCGTCCTCGGGCCGCGGGATCGAGCAGAGCACCAGGGTGAAGAGCACCGCGTCGAAGGTGCCGTGGCGGAAAGGCAGCGACATCCCGTCGCCGCGGACGAGCGGGCGCGCGCCCCGCCCCTTCGCCCTCGCCCGCCGCAGCATCCCGTCGTCGCGGTCGAGGACGATCGGGCGCGCGTCCGGGCCGAACAGGCCGGCGTTCACCCCGGTGCCGGCGCCCACGTCGAGCACCAGCCCCGTGAGCGCGCCCACCACCGGCGCCCGGAGCTCGTGCACCCAGGCCGCCTCGATCGGCGCGATGGCGAGGTCGTAGAGCCGGGCGGCGATCACCTCAGCGCCCCATCCGGTCGTCGCGCCTCGCCTCGCAGCGGGAGAGCTCGGTGCGGAGCGCCACCTCGATCGGATCGTGCGCCACCTCGTCCGGCGACCGCTTCTCGGCCTCGAGCGCCGACGGCTCGCGGAAGGTCGCCCGCGGATCCGCCACGAAGGCGTTCACCGGCGCCTCGGCCGGGGGCGCGGCGCAGTCCGGATCGTCGGGGTGCTCCCCGCAGCGTCGGAGCTTCCGCAGGAGCCACATCGCGTGGAAGTCCTCCTCGTCCTCGATGTAGCCGAGCGTGTCCCGATCGGCGGCGGCGCGGGCGAGGAAGTCGCGGTGCTTCGCGAGCTTCGCCTGGAGCGGCTCGCACGGATCCGCCGCCGCCGCGAGCTCGGGCGCGGCCGGCGCCGCGGCGGCGAGCGCGGCCTCGCCGGGGGGCGGCGCCACCGCGCCCTCCTCGACCGGGCCGAGCTCCTCCGGCTCGGGCTCCGGCGCGGCGTCGCCCTCGAGCTCGATCAGCATCGAGCCGCCTCCGTCGTCCTCCTCGCGCCGCGGAGGGCCGTCCTCGACCTCGCCCGCGGCCCCGCCGAGGTCCGAGGTCGGCACCGCCGCGCGCTCCTTCAGGAACGCCGGCACCTCGTCGGCGCCGGGGAGCGGCGCGTCCTCCGCTACCGCCGGAGCGGTGGGGCCCCGCGCGAGCCCCGCCGCGGTCTCGCGCCGGATCGCCGCACGCCGGGCCTCCTCGGCCGCGAGCCGCCGCCGGGCGGCGGCGATCCGCTCCAGCACCGCCTCGGCCTCGGCGCGATCGGCGTGCCCCTCGGGGATCGCGGCGAGCGCGCGGACGAGCTCGCCGCAGGCCGGCTCCTCGGTGCACGCCTCGGTCTGGGTTCGCGCCGTCACCGCCGCCCAGGCGGTGCGCGCCTCGACGTAGCTCTCGTGCACGCGGTCGGCGCACGAGGCCAGGGCCGCGAGCGCGACGAGCGCGAGCCTCCGGGCGCTGCTCAAGGGGCCGCGGCCTCGAGCGGCGCCGCCACCGGCGCGGTGACGAGCGGCTTCTCGAAGTCGAACAGGAGCAGCGTCTCGGGGTGCAGGTAGCTCCCCGACAGCTTCGCCGCCCAGTGCAGGTGCGGCCCGGTGACGCGGCCGCTCTTGCCGACCTTCCCGCACGGCTGGCCGCGCTTCACCGTGTCGCCTTCCTTCACCGCGAAGTCGGAGAGGTGGAAGTAGGCGGTGTAGATCCCGGCGCCGTGGTCGAGGAACAGCGTGCCGCCCGAGTAGTAGAGGTCGGCGGCCATCATCACCACGCCGTCGTTGTCGCAGACCACCGGGTCGCCGACGTTCCCGTCGATGTCCCAGCCGTAGTGCACGCTCTTCTGCTTGCCGTTGAAGGTGCGGCGGGTGCCGTACGGCGCGGTGGTGCGATCGTCGCGCGGCTTGACGAAGTTCTTCCGGAAGCGCGGCGCCGCGGCCGATCCCTTCGCCCACATCGCCTTGAGCAGCTCCTTGTCGGCGGCGATCTTGGCGAGGGCGTCGGCGGGGAGCTTCGTGAACTTCGGGTCGACGCGGAGCTCGTCCCTGTCGAAGGCGACCTCCTCGACGGCCAGCGCCCAGCGGCGCGCCTGCTTCGCGACCTTCCCCTTCTTCTTGCCCGGCGCGGGCGCGCCCTCGACGTCGACGGCGAGCTCGAGCGGCGTCTCGCCCGGCTTCGCGCCGTCCTTCACCGGCGCCAGGCCGCGCCAGGTCGTCTTGCCGAGCTTGTGCCAGCGCAGCGGCTTCCCGCCGAACGTGCCGCGGACCTTCTTCACCGCCGCGGTGCCGGCGACGTCGACGACCAGGAGCGAGCCCTGGAACGGCCGCGCCGGCCAGACGCCGACCGCGAACGGATCGCCCTCCTCGACCGAGAGCACCGCCGGGGCGGGAGGCGTCTCGGGGAGGCCCGTGGGCGTGGCGGCCAGCGCGACGCCCTCGGGCGCCGCGGGGACCGCCGGCGTCGTTTCGGCCGCGGCCGCGAGGGCGACGGCGAGCGCGAGGGATCCGGCGAGGCTCGACATGCCGGAGAGGGTAACGGAGGAGGCCCCGCGGATCACGCATTCGACCCGGCTGGAGCGACGCTTCGGCAGGGGGCCTGCCGAGCGGATGCCACGGCTCGATCAGTCGTCGCGATCGTCGTCGGTGTCGGGCGGGAGCGGGGTGCCGACGCCGCGGTTCACCCGGTCCCGCAGCTCCTTGCCGGTGCGGAAGAGGATGCCCCGCTTCGGCTTCACCGGGATGACCTCGCCGGTCTTCGGGTTCCTGCCCTGGTAGCCGTCGTAGTGCTTGACGTGGAAGGCGCCCAGGCCGCGGATCTCGATGTTCTCGCCCCTGCAGAGCGCGTTCTTCATGGTCTCGAAGATGGTCTCGACGGTGAGCTCGGCCTGCTTCTGGGTGATCCCCCGCTTCTGCACGAGGATGCTGACCAGATCGCTCTTGAGCATGACGACTCCGGGCGCGAGCCTTGACGGGGCAGACGTTGGAAGTCTCATAACCATACCGGATCACGACACATTTACAAGGGGGGCGGCCCGATTCCCAGGGCCGCGAGCTCGCCCGCCAGCGGCTCGTCCAGCCGGGCCAGGGTGGCCAGGTCCCGCCCCGCCAGCGCCTTCACGCCGGACTCGTCCGCCTCGGAGAGCAGGGCCGCGAGCTCGGCGCCGACCGGGTCGTCCTCCGTCTCCGGAGGCCGGATCCGGCCTCGCACCGCCCGGAGGACGTCGCCGAGGGTGATCGCCCGGGCGTCCCGCGCCAGCTCGACCCGCCGGGCGCCGACCATCCGCACCAGCTCGTCGTCCTCGAGCACCGAGAGGATCCGGCGGATCATCCCCTCCGGATACCGGAGGGTGATGGCCAGCTCGTGGGTGCCGAGCGCCTCGCCGCCGCGGGCCTGGTGCGCCGCGCAGGCGACCGCGAGGCGCATCGCGCACAGCTCCTCCGCCCGCGCCGCCTCCTGGTCGTTGCCGGCGAGGAGCACGCCCTCGGGGTGCTGGATGGCGTAGGCGACCCGGGCGCCGAACAGCGCGACGATCCAGGAGACGTAGATCCAGATCAGGAAGAGCGGCAGCGCGCCGAGCGGCCCGTAGATGGCGTCGGCCCGGAGCGCCGTCGCCGCGTAGGTGGCGTAGAGGTGCTTGGCGAGCTCCCACACCACCGCGGCGAGCAGGCCGCCGCCGATGGCCGGCCGCCACCGCACCTTCGCGGCCGGCGCGATCTTGTAGAGCACCGTGAACGCCGCGGCGGAGACCCCGAGCGGCAGCGCGCCGATCCACAGGTCCTCGGCCGGGACGTGGTGCAGCTCCGCGAAGGTGCGCAGCGCGGCGGTGAGCGCCAGGGAGACGCCGAGGGCGATCGGCCCGGCGAACAGCAGGCCGACGTAGAGCGGCACCTGCCGGTACCACGGCCGCGTCTTGTGCACGCCCCAGAGGTCGTCGAAGGCGTGCTCGATGTTGCGCAGCAGCAGCACCGACGAGGCGACGAGGAGGAGGAAGCCCACCGAGACCACGCCCGACTGCCCGGCGTTCGCCACCAGCTCGTCGAGCTGCGCCGCCACCGTCTCGCGGGCGCCGACCGCGAGGTTCTCGAAGACGAAGTCGCGCACCGCGTGGTGGAGGTGGAAGAAGTCGAACGCCTGCAGGCCGTAGAGCACCACCGCCAGGAACGGCACCAGCGACACCACCGACAGGTAGGTGAGCGCGGCGCCGCGGAGGAAGACCCGGGAGGCGCCGAAGCCGCGGGCGGCCTGCACCGCGGTGACGGCGATCTCGACGCCGAAGCGGACGGGCTCGCCGAAGCGGAGGACCAGCCTGCGGGCGAGCCCGGTGAGGCGCCGCCCGGCGGTCTCAGCGGGCGACGACACGGCGGGTGATGATCTTCTCGATCAGGTCGCGCGAGACGGAGGAGAGCTGGGTGAAGACCACGCCCATGCCGGCGGGGTCGCTGCCGCCCGGGGCGACGACGCGCACCACCTCGCCCTCGCCCTCGATCGTCTCGAGCTCCTCGTCGATGACGGTGAAGCGGAGCGCGACCCGGGTGCCGACGGGCAGCGGCTCCTCGGAGCGGATGAAGGCGCCGGTGCGCGAGAGGTTCGCCACGTACTCGGCGATGAACTCCTCCACCGAGGCGAACTCGCGGTTCACCAGGGTGCGCTGCTCGCGGCGGCGGCTCTCCATGGGCGGCAGCATACACCGGGGTCCGGCGACCGGGCTCCGGTCGCCGGCTCGGTCAGCCGGCCTTCGGCTCCTCGCTCGACGGCGAGGCGGGCGACTCCGGCTGGGGCGGCGGCGGGCTCGCGGCGGCGGCGCGCTGCTCCTCGCGGCGCTCGCGGCGCTCCTCGCGGTTCTCGCGGCGCTGCTGCTGGCCTCCCTGCGACTCGCGCTTCTCGGCCTTGCCGTACATGTCGAACTGCTCGATGTGGTAGTGCTGCTGCGCCTTCACCTGGATGGTCTTGTTGAACTTGTCCATCAGGTGCCGGAGCTCGTCGCGCTCCTCGCCGGTGAGGATGCGCGCCACCTCCGGGTGGCAGTTCACGACGATCGCCGGCTCGCGGTAAGCCGTCGCCTCGCGGCGGATCTCCCGGAAGATCTCGAACGCCACCGTCTGGTTCGACTTCACCAGGCCGCGGCCCTCGCAGTACGGGCACGCCTGGGTGGTCATCCGGGTGATCGACTCGCGGACGCGCTTGCGCGTCATCTCCACCAGGCCGAGCTCGGAGATCTTGAGGACGTTGGTCTTCGCCTTGTCCTTGCCCAGCGCCTCCTGCAAGGCCTTGAAGACCTTGTCGCGGTTCTGGGCCTTGTCCATGTCGATGAAGTCGAGGATGACGATGCCGCCGATGTTGCGCAGCCGCAGCTGGTAGACGATCTCCTTCGCGGCCTCGACGTTGATCTTGGTGATCGTCTCCTCGAGCGACTTCTTGCCGACGTAGCGGCCCGAGTTCACGTCGACCGCGGTGAGCGCCTCGGCCTGGTCGATGATCAGGTAGCCGCCGGACTTGAGCCACACCTTCCGCTGCTGCGCGCGCTGCAGCTCGTGCTCGATCCCGTAGGCGTCGAAGATCGGGTCCTGGCCCTCGTAGAGCTTGAGGTGCGAGGCCAGCGAGGCGTCGGTCGCCTGGGTGAAGCGCATGATGCGCTCGTACTCGGCGCGGTCGTCGATGATGAGCTCCTCGACGTCCTGCGAGAACAGGTCGCGGGCGGAGCGGAGCACGATGTCGAGATCGGGGTGGAGCAGGGCGGGCGCGCCGATCTTGTCCTTCTTCCGCACCACCTCGTTCCAGATGTGGATGAGGAAGCGGATGTCGGCCTTGAGCTTCTCGCCGTCTACGCCCTCGGCGACGGTGCGGACGATGAAGCCGGTCCCGGGCGGCCGGAGCGAGTCGACGATCTCGCGGAGCCGGCGCCGCTCCTTCTCGTTCTCGATCCGCCGCGAGATGCCGACGTGGTCGACGGTCGGCATGAACACCAGGTGCCGGCCCGGGATCGAGATGTGCGAGGTGATGCGAGCGCCCTTCGTCCCGATCGGATCCTTCGCGACCTGGACGACGACCTCCTGGCCCTCCTTGAGGAGGTCCTGGATGTTCACTTCCTTCCGCGGCTTGTCGCGGCCCTGCTTGCCGTTCTTGCTCGAGCGGTCGTCGCCGCGGCGGCGCTCGCCGCGCTCCGGCTTCGCCTTCGCCTTCGCCTCGGGCTTCTTCTGGGCCTCGGCCTGGGCGACGTCCTTCTCCGGGCCCGGCTCGGCGTCGGGGTTCGCGAGGGTGGCGCTCGGGCCTTCCGGCTCGACCGTGCCCCGCGCCACCGCGTCCTGCGTGGCCGCGACCTCGGCGGCGCCGCCGTTCTCGGCGGCCTCGGGCGCGGCGGCCTCGGGCGCGGCGGCCTCGGCCTCCTCGTCGCCCTCGTCCTCGTCCGCGCCCTCGTCCTCGCCGCCCTCGCCCGGCGCCTTCACCGCGTCGAGCAGCTCCTCGGAGACGCCGTCGTGCTCCGGGTGCTCGCCCTCGGTGAGCTCGAAGTGCGACTCGGAGAAGTCGGGGTCGTAGTAGACGTCCGAGACGTAGAGGAAGGCGGCCTTGTCGAGCCCGATGTCCACGAAGGCCGCCTGCATGCCGGGGAGCACCCGGACCACGCGGCCCTTGTAGATGTTGCCGACGATCCCGCGCTCCTTCTTGCGCTCGAGGTAGTACTCGGAGATGTGACCGTTCTCGATGAGCGCCACGCGGGTCTCGGACCCGGAGGCGTTGATCACGAGCTTGGTGGACATGGAGAGACCTTCGCGGCGTGCCGCGATCGGCACGCCCGTTCGGTCCCGGCGGAAGCTCACGGCTCACGGCGACCCCCACCTGCGGAGCGCAGGTGGAGCGGACAGCGACGCGACGGGGAGCGGGGGCGCTGGCCCCACGTGGCGTCGATGCGGCGCGCGATCGGGCGGAAAGGGTTGCCCTGCCTCGCGCCTCGCCGTTCCTCCGTGTCACCTCCGGCGGAACCGGAGGGTGGGTGCGGTCCGGCCGGGCCCGTGGCCCGCGACGTCCCGCGAGATCGAGCGACGGGCGCCCCGCCCATCGCAGCTGAGATCCTCGAAAAAACCGTTGTGGCGCCCGCACTTCGGCGGGGGCCAGGGGTTGGTTGAAGGGCTGGCCCCGGGGGCCGGCCGTGGAACGAACCGTTGGCGCAGCCGGCCTGGCGGGCCGCACCTCGCCGTCCACTCTGCCCCAAACCGCCCGGGAGCGCAAAGCTTCCGGGCGGGGCGCTAGCGGGCGCTAGGCGAGCACCATGCGGGTGTAGGCACCGACGAAGAACGTCAGCAGGATGATCCCGATGATGGCCTCGGTCGTGGAGAGGATCTTCCACGACCGGTCGGTCGACCCGCCGTCCCAGCCGATGTTGGTGTTCAGCAGGCAGTGCACCGAGATGGTGAGCAGGCCGTGGAACGGGATCTCCCGGACCGGCAGGTCGTCGCCGTCGTACTGGATGATCGAGTCCGAGGCGAAAGCGCGGAACAGGAAGACGAAGAGCACCGCGAGGATCATCGCCGTGAAGAGGATGTTCCCGAGGTGCACGCCCCAGCCGAACGCCTTCTCGAACACCAGGTAGCGGAGCGAGGCGAACATCCGGGTGCCGACGCTCATGTCGTCGCCGACGATGCTCCACCAGTTCTTGTGGTGGCTCATCCACCAGTACGCCCAGTCCGAGTCCTCCGGGCTGTCCTCGAACGCGGCGCGCAGCGACGAGTACTCGTCGGCGGTGCGGGCCATGCACTCGCCCTCGAGATCCTTGGCCTCGACGCCCTCGAGGCGGCGGTCCTCGGCGAGCGTCGCGCGGTACGACGCGTCCTTGGCGCAGCGCTCGTAGAACAGCTTCGACTGGTTGCCCGAGAACCAGCGGTCCAGGGCCGAGAGGTCCTCCTTGACGATCTGGTCCTTCTCGAGGCCGAGGTTGCCGATCACCGCGCCGTAGGCGGAGAAGTTGCCGTCGCCCTCGAACGAGGCGCCGGTGAAGGTGAGGCGGCCGGGGACGTTGGCGTCGTCGAAGATCACCGGGCCGTGGAAGACCGCGTCGTTGAACGCGAGCTCCTGGCCGAAGATCGTCTGGAAGTCCGAGCGGCCGTGGAACGAGGTGCGCTCGAAGTGGCTCTCGGTGCCGAACTGGGTGTTGAAGAAGTCGGCGACGATCGGCTTCTCGGCGGTGCCGAACTCCACCCGCTCCATCACCAGGAAGGTCTTGAAGATCGAGTTCGCCAGCGAGATGTCGCCGTGGATCTTCGCGGTCAGGTCGTCGATGGTGACCACGCCGTACTGCGGCCCGGGGTTGATCTCGGTCTCGACGTCCTCGTCGCCGTGGTACAGCTTGTAGTACGCGTCGAGGCCGGCGAGGTCGTTCGCGAACCGCTTCCGCGTCACCGAGTCGATCGAGAAGCGCACGTTGGCGAAGAACTGGTTCGACTGCAGCTTCATCGGGCCGTTCATCTCGGCGCCGAAGAAGTCGACGCCGTCGGCGACGCTCTCGACCATGTCGAAGACGCCCTGGAATTTCGCCCGCGAGAAGTTGAACGGGCCGCGGACGAGGTTGTGCGCGAAGGTCGTCTTGCCCTCGAAGGTCGCGCCCTCGAACGTGGCGCCGAGCATCCACTCGCCCTCGTCGAACGCCGAGTCGCCGCGGACGGTGGTCGAGTTGAAGTAGAGGCGGTTCTTGGGCAGGCGCACCTTGGTGAAGGTGAGACCGCCGTCGAAGCGGGTGTGGCCGAGGTAGGTCGAGCCGAGGAAGCTCGCGCCCTTGAAGTTCGCCGGGCCGCCGTAGTTGGAGAAGCGGAACTCGGCGGTCTCGCCGAACTCGGCGGCGCGGAAGTCGGCGCCGGCGGTGAAGGTGCCGAACGGGAAGCTCGCGAGCTTGCCGAACTTCACGCCCTCGAAGTTCGCCGGACCGAGCCACACCGAGTTGAACGCCTGGACCTTGCCGGTGAAGCGCGCGGGCGGGAGCTGCTTCGACTTGTTGACCTCGCCCTCCCAGCGCTTGCCGAAGTGCGCCTCGCCGAGGACGACCGAGTCGGAGAGGTCGAGGTCGGCGAGCTTCGACTCCCAGCCGTGGATCTTGCCGATGATGGAGCGGGTGAACTTGAGCGGCTTGTCGATCGCCTTCTGCCGCAGGTCGAGCACCGGGACGTAGGCGAGGTTCACCGGCTCGCCCTTCTCGATCGCGGCGGCGAGGCGCTTGTCGTCCCACTTCTCGACGTAGCGCGGCTCGCCCTTCGAGGTCAGGTACGCCGTCGCCTTGCCGTTCGCCTCGGCGTCCTTGGCGATCGCCTCGAGGCGGGCCCGCGACTTGGCGAGGAGCTTCTCCTTCACGTCGGGCGGCGCGTAGAGCGAGATGAAGATCGTGGCGCGCATCGGGTTCTGGGCGATGGCCTTGTCCCAGAGCTTCTCGGCGCCCTCGGCGTTGCCGAGCCGGCCCTCGAGGAGGGCCTTCTGCTCGTCCTTGTTGGCGAACGAGGCATAGGCGTTGACCTCCTCGGCGGCGTAGGCGGCGGAGTAGGCCTTCTGCGCGAGCGCCTTGTCGCCGGCGGCCAGGTAGGCGTCGCCGACGCGGAAGAGCGCCTTCGGGTCGCCGACGTCCTTGAACTTCGCCTCCTCGAGCTTGAAGTCGGCCGGGATGGCCACGAGCGGCTTCGCCGGTCCGCCGCCGCCGCCGGCGTGGGCCAGCGCGGGGAGGAGGACGGCGGCGAGGAGGGCGGTGAGGCGGCGGGTCATGGTCGTCGCTCGGGGACCGCGGCGGCGGCGTCGAGCCGCGCGCAGGAGAGGAAAAGGAGAAGGGCCGTGCGCGCGGAGATTCGCACGCACGGCCCCTCGATGAAAAGCCCGACCTGCTCGGCTACTTGGCCCGGCTGCCGCCGAGCGGCGGCCTAGGAGCCTGTCGCGGCAATCCGCCTGCTGCGGCGCACGATCCGGGGGCTGCGGCGGGGGTCCTCGGCCCTCCCTCGGTGCGGCGTGGCTCTGCCACGCCTCCCTCGGTCGGACCTGCGGTTGCCCGCCTCGCCTCCCGTCTCGTGC
>CAZDGH010000126.1:0-8046 GCA_964504805.1 uncultured Myxococcales bacterium
GGGATCACAGCGCGTGGGGCGCTGTCGATCCCCCTTACCGCGACAGGCTCCTAGCTAGCCGGCCGGGGCGTAGCCCGGGCAGCCCCAGTCCCGGGTCGCCCGGGCCAGCTCGGCGCGGCACGCCGCCGCGGCCGCAGCGAGGCCGCGCCGGGACAGCTCCTGGGCCTGCACCGCCCGGAGGAACCGCACGCCCGCGCGGTCGCCGCGCCGCTCCGCGAGCGCGACGTACCGGTCGAAGAGCTCCTCGAGCTCGCCCGACGGCGCGAGCAGCGCCTGCAGCGCGTCGAGCGCGAGCACGAGCAGGAACCGCTGCGTCCGCTGCGCCATCGGGTGCGCGCGCTCCACCACCGCCGGGGCGGGCGCCTCGCCGGCGAGGTGCGCCGCGATCGCGCCGAGCACCTCGGCCCGCGCCTCCTCGTCGCGCGCCTCGATCGCCGCCGCGTCCGCGGCCGCGGCCCGGAGGCCCTCGAGCGCGGTCGCGAGCTCGCCGGCGAGGAGCTGCTCGACCCGGATGTCGAGCCCGTAGACCACCGCCTCGTACCGCGCGCCGAGGGCGAGGTGGCCCTGCCGCGCCCGCTCCAGGTTCGCTTCGCCGCGCGCGCGGTCGCCCTCGAGCAGCTGCAGCATCGCCGCCCGCGCCAGGTTCTCGAACGCGAGGCGCGTGCCCTCGCCGAGATCCACCAGCTCCTCGAAGCGCCGGATCGCCACCCGGAGGCGCTCGGTGTCGGCGCGGCGCACCGCGATCGACGCGTGGTCGAGGAGGAAGATGGCGTCGACCGCCGCCTGGATGGCGTCGAGCGACGGGATCACCTCCTCGGTCTCCGCGTAGAGGCCGAGCTGGTTGAGCACCGACCCGAGCGCCGAGGCGATGCGGCGCCCCTGGTACGTGTCGCGCTCGGTGGCCGCCCTGGCCTCTTCGAGGAGCCGGCGCGCCTCCGGGTAGTTGCCGCGGCCCCACTCGTTCCAGCCGAGCACCTTCACCAGGCCGCCGCGCTGGGCGCCGAGGCCGTGGGCCGCGACCACCTCCAGCCCGCGGCGGACCGCGTCGTCGGAGGCGTCGTAGTCCGCGAGGTAGCTCAGCGCCTCCGCCGCGCACCGGAACAGCTGCACCGACAGCTCGGGCAGCCCGAGCGCCGCAGCCCTCTCTTGCGCCTCGAGCGCGAGCTTGGCGGCGGCGACGCGGTCCGCGGAGACGTTGAGGCCGATCGCGAGCAGCGCCTCGGCCCTGCAGCGCTCGGCGGGATCGTCGAGGCGCTCGAGGGCGAGGCGGGCGTAGCGCACCGTCCGGTGGCCCGCGTGCACGTCGGCGGCCTCCGCGGCCGCGCGGCACGCCGCGGCGGCGGCCCGGGGCGCGTCGCCGAGCGCGTCGAGGTGGAGGAAGAGCTCCGCGGCGTCCGCGTCGCCGCCCTCCTCGAGCGCCCGGAGCGCGAGCGCGTGCAGCTCCTTGCGCTGCGCGAAGGGCAGGGCGTCGTACGCGACCTTGCGCTCGAGCGCGTGGGCGAACCGGAGCCGCTGCGCGCCGTCGGCCCGGAGGAGCCGAGCCTCGGTCAGCGAGCGCAGCGCCGCCTGGACCGCCTCGGCGCCGAGCCCGGCACCGACGCGCTCGAGCACCGCGCGGTCGAAGGCCTCGCCGCACACCGCCGCGAGCTGCAGCACCCGCCGCTCGATCGGCTCGAGCCGGTCGAGGCGAACGCGGATCGCCTCCTCGATCGACCGCGGGAGCTCGTCGCCCTCGCCGTGCTGCGCGAGCGCCTCGAGGAAGAGCGGGTTGCCGCGGCCGCGTCGCGCGAGCGCGAGGAGCCGCAGCGCGTTCAGCCCCGGCGCGTGCAGCTCGAGCAGCCGCACCGACTCGTGCTCGTCGAGCGGCGCGAGCTCGACGCGCTCGCCGGTCGAGGCCACCGGGATCGGCCCGCCCGGCCTCGTGCTCGCCAGGACCACCGCGCCGGCGGCCGTCGCCACCGCGAGGACGTCGCCCCAGAGCGCCACGTCGTCGGGCTCGGCGAGGTGCAGGTCCTCGAACAGGAGCGCGACCGGCGCGCTCCGCCGGCGCAGGCCCGTCCGGATCGCGTCGACGAGCGCGGCGCGATCGGAGCCGGCCGGCTCCCCGAGCGCCTGCGCGATCTCGGCGAACGCCGCGAACGGCCGCGGTCCGCCGAAGTGTCCGGTGCACACCACCGTCGAGCGCTCGCGGCAGAGCGCCGCCGCCTCGCGGAGCAGGCGGCTCTTCCCGATGCCGCCCTCGCCGACCAGGGTGAGCGTCCCGACCTCCTCGAACGACATCCGCCGGCGGATCCGCTCCAGGACCTCGGCGCGGCCGACGAGCGGGAGCGGATCGTCGTCGCCGCGCGCCGGCGCCGCGGCCGCGCCCGAGACCACGCGCACCTCGAGCGGCCGCTCGAACCCCTTCGCCTGGAGCGCGAGGCCGGCGCTGAAGGTGAAGCCCGGCGCCGCCCAGGCCGTCTCCGGATCGCACCAGACCTGCCCGAGCGGCGCCGCCTGCAGGAGCCGCGAGGCCTTGTTCACGGCCTCGCCGATGGCGGTGAACTCGCGCCGGCGCGGGCCGCCCAGGTCTCCGGCGAAGACGCGGCCGGTGGTCACCGCCGCCGCCATCCGGCCCGTCGCGGTGCAGGCCGCGGCGGCGGCGAGCGCGCGCCCCGGCGCGTCCTCGAGGGCCGCCGGCGCGCCGAAGAGCGCCAGCAGCACGAGGCCCTTGTCGCCGGCCTCGATCTTCTGGACGTACCCGCCGGAGCGCACCGCCGCGGTCGTCGCACCCGCGAGGTCCGCGGCCACCTCCGAGGGCTCGACGCCGGCGCCGTCCTCGACGTCACCCACCCGCACGAACAGCGTCGTCACCGGCCGGTGCTCGCCGAGCTGCGGCGGCAGGAGGGGCTGCTGCCAGATCGTCTCCGGGAGGAACGGCCGCAGCGCCGCGAGCGCCCGCGGCGTCACCGCCGGCGAGGCCGGCGAGGTGAAGCCGCGGCCCGTGTGCACCCGGCGCGGCGGCGGCTCGACCGCCGCGAGCCTCGCAAACCCGCCGGACGGCGGCTCGAGCTCGAGGCCCGGGAGCCCGGCGGGCGCCCACACCTCGTCGATCCCGGCGCGGCCGAGCGCCGCCGCCGCCTGGCGCAGCGCGGGGCCGAGCGTCACCGGCTGCCGGGCGCGCTCGTCGCCCACCGCGAGCTCGTGAATCGTCCCGTCGGCGATGGCGAGGCGCGCCGACCGGCCGAGCGCGGCGATCTCTCGGGCCGCCGCGGCCGCCCGCGCCAGCCGCGCCTCGGGCGAGGCGTCGGGGAACACCGCCGCGAACGAGTCGCCGGCGAAGCTCGTCACGTCGCCGCCCCTCGCCTGCACCGGCTCGAGCACGTCCGTGAACCACGCGTTGAGGTGCTCGGTCGTCTGCTCCGAGCCGACGTTGCCCTGCAGCGCGAGGCGACGCGTCAGCGCGGTGAATCCCGCCATGTCCGCGAGCAGGACCGCCGCCTCCACCGTCCGCGGCTCGTCGACCGGCTCGCCGAAGAGCGCGCGCTCGAACAACCACCGCGGCAGGTAGCTGCGCGCGGCCGCGAGGAGCTCGAAGTCACGGTCCGAGAGCGAGCCGGAGGCCACGGGCCATCCTAGCGCGGATCCTCGTGGATCCCGCCTCGCCCGCGGTCAGAGCGCGAAGCCGACCCGGAGCCCGACCATGCCCTCCGGCCGCAGGTACGCGGCCTCGAGGCCGAACGAGAGGTCCCCGGCGACGATCCCGAAGCCGAGGCCCGCGTGCGGGTGGAGGACGTCGCCGCCGGAGAGGAAGAGCCACGGCCCGACGAGGCCCTCCACGTAGAACCGCCCGGGCGTCACCCGCAGCGCGAGATCGACGGGCACCGCGAGCTCGGTCGGCCCGCCGGTGACGAAGAGGCCGAAGCGGCCGCCGAGGGCGAGCTTCTTCGCGAGGCGCGTCTCCGGCTGCAGCGTCGCCTGGAACCCCGCCTGCTCGGTGAGCCAGTAGTCGGCACCGAGGCCGAGGCGGAGCGCGGCGTGGGCCGGCGCCGGCGCGAGCAGCGCCAGGAAGAGGAGGGCTCTGTGGAGCTGCCGCATGGTGCCTCCGGTCCCGCGCGCGTTCGAGGATAGACTCGCCGGCGATGCGGATCGAGCACGTTCACGATCTCCCCAAGACCGACGCCCGGACCCGCCTCGAGCTCCTCGGCGAGGTGCTGGTCCGCAAGTACGGCTGCACCGTGCGCTGGGAGGGCGACACCGCCCACGTCACCGGCCGCGTCCTGGTGCAGACCTTCCACGCCAGCGCGACGCTCGAGCCGGGACGGTTGATCCTCGAGGGCGACGACCCCGGGCTCCTCTGGCGCGACAAGGTCCGCGCCTTCCTCGGCAAGCACCTCGGCCGCTGGCTCGACCCGCGGACGCCGCTCGACGCGCTGCCGCGGCCCTGAAGCGGGTACGATCGAGCGTCCTTCCCGGAGGTCCGACGTGTACGCCATCTGCGGCCGCTGCCAGCGCACGTTCACCGCGCCGGGACCGGGGCGCCAGCGCTGTCCGAACTGCGGGCAGGAGGTCTGGCTGCCGGGCGCCGGCGACGCGCCGCCCGCGGCCTCGCCCGCCTACGTCGGCGCGCCCGGGATGATGCCGGGCGCGGCGCCGCTCGGGCCGCCGGTGGAGCCGGGCCTCCTGCCGTGGCTCAAGACCTACTACCTGGCGATGGGGGCGCTCGACCTCGGCGCGATCTTCTTCGGCATCGCCGGCGGCCTCGGCGCCTTCGTCGACGGCGGCCCGAAGCCCGACGACGTGATGGTGGGCATCTTCATCGTGCTCGCCGGCCTCGCCATGCTCGCCGGCCACGTCGGCGGCCTCTTCTTCCCGCGCACCAAGACGGGCTACACGCTGCACATGGTCGTGCTCGGCGTGTCGACGCTCGCGTGCTGCTGGCCCGCGGCGCTCGCGCTGCTCATCGGCATGACGCGGCCCGAGGCGCGGCGGTGGTGGGACGTCACGGGGTGACGGCGCGACCCGGTCGCGCCGTCCTGCTGCGCCGCACGACGCCTGCCCGCGGGCGGCGGACCCCGTCGCTGCGGTGCTCGAGGGACCCTGCGGGTACCGCTCCGCTCCTCGTGCGCCGCCCTCGTGCGCCTCGTGACGATCCTCGCAGCCGGGTAGCGCCGTGCGTCACCAGCGGGGCGCGCGGATCGGCTCGGCCCCGAAGACCTGGCCGCCGTAGCGGAGGGTGTAGAGCCGCAGCCGCTCGCCGTCGCGGAGCGCGGGGACGAGCGCGGGCGGCACGTCGAGCTGTCGCGTGTCCGCGAAGATCCAGCGCTCGCTCCCGTCGCGCGCGACGTCGCGACGCACCTCCGAGACGTGGGTCTCGACGCGGCTGAACGTCGCGAACAGCGGGCTCGCGACCAGCACGGCGACGAGCCCCGTCCGCCCGATCGCCCAGTCGAGCCACGCCGCTCCCGACGCCGGCACCGGTCCGGTGAGCCCGTGCACGAGCGCCGTCGCCGCGAGCGCGAGGGGGATCGCGCAGACGGCGGGGAGCCAGCGTTGCCTCCGCTGCCGCCGCGAGAGCTTCCCTCTCCGGTTCGCCTCCGCGTCCTCGCGTGACCAGCCGAGCGCCGCCGCGAGCGCTTCCGCCCGCCCCTCGAGGGACGCCGCCGGCCCGGCGGGCGGCGGCACCGCCGCGAGCCGGGCCGCGAGGTGCGGGTACCGCCGAGCCCCGGCCGCCAGCGCAACCCGCGCGACGACGGGGTCCTCGAGCGGATCCACCCGCGCCAGCGCGTCACGACCCACCTCCACGAAGCGCCCGGCCGGCGTCACGCCGATCGCCGCGACGCGCCCCAGGTACAACGGCAAGAAGCGATGCGGCGCGACGTACGGCGCCACCCACGCGAGCTCCGGCGGCGGCCGCTCCAGGAACGCCCCGATCGCAGCCTCGAGCTCTCCCACCCGACGATCGTTGCACGCGCCCCTTCGGCCGGCTACCACCATCGCTCCCGGGAGCGCCCATGTCCGCCGTCCTCGACCACCTCGTCTCGCTGCTCTCCCTCGAGCGCCTCGAGGAGGACCTCTTCCGCGGCCAGAGCCAGGACCTCGGCTGGGGCACCGTCTTCGGCGGCCAGGTCCTCGGCCAGGCGCTCGCCGCCGCCGCGCACACCGTGCCGGCGGAGCGCCACGCCCACTCGCTCCACGCCTACTTCCTGCGCCCCGGCGACCCGGCCCGCCCGATCGTCTACGACGTCGACCGCATCCGCGACGGCAGCTCCTTCACCACGCGGCGGGTCGTCGCCATCCAGGGCGGCGCCGCGATCTTCAACCTCGACGCCTCGTTCCAGCGCGCCGAGGAGGGCTTCGACCACCAGGACCCGATGCCCGAGGCGCCGCCGCCGGAGTCCCTCCCGACCGAGCAGGAGCGGCTCGCGCGCCTCGCCGAGCGCGCCCCGAGCCCGCTCCGCGAGCGGCTCGTCGGCGAGCGCCCGTTCGAGCTCCGCATCGCCGGAATCCCGTCCGACCCGGTGCGGCCCGCCCCCGCGCCGCCGCAGGGCCTGGTGTGGCTCCGCGCCGCCGGCGCGCTCCCCGACGACCCCGCGCTGCACCGCTACCTGCTCGCCTATGTCTCCGATTACGCCTTCATCGGCACGGCGCTGAAGCCCCACGGCGTCTCGTGGCTGACGCCGGGTATGCAGGTCGCGAGCCTCGACCACGCCATGTGGTTCCACCGGCCCTTCCGCGTCGACGACTGGCTGCTGCACGTCATGGACAGCCCGTCCGCCCACGGCGCCCGAGGCCTCGCCCGCGGCAAGATCTTCGACCGCGCCGGCCGACTGGTCGCCTCCACCGCGCAGGAAGGCCTCGTCCGCCTCCGCCGTTGACGGGCGAACCGAGGCTCCGTCCCGACGGAACGGTCGGCCCTCGAGCCCGCCCGGACACGGCCAGGCCCGGCGATCAGGCGACCCGCACCTGCTCGAACCGGCCGGTGCCGCGATCGAGGAGGCTGAACCCGCCGTCCGAGATCCGGAAGTGGCCACCCTCGAGCGAGAGCTTCCCCTCGGCGACCCGTGACGCCACGAACGGAAAGCCCATGAGCCGCTCCAGCGACAGCTTGATCGAAGCCTGCTCGAGCGCGAGCTGCGGGTTCTCCGCCCCGGCCGCCGCCGAGCGCGCCGGCTCGAGCAGCGAGATCCACGAGCGCAGGAAGTGCCCCGGCCGCGCCGCCTCGCCGGCGAGCGTCGCCCGCACGCCGCCGCAGCTCTCGTGGCCGAGGACGAGGATCGTGTGGACCCCGAGCACCTCGACCGCGAACTCGATCGCCGCGCTCGTGCCGTGGAGCCCCTCGCCCTGCTCGAACGGCGGCACCAGGTTGGCGACGTTCCGCACGATGAACGCCTCGCCCGGCTTCACCTGGAAGATCTTCGTCGCGTTCACGCGGCTGTCCGAGCACGCGATGACGAGGTACCCCGGCCGCTGCCCCTCGACGAGCTGCTCGTACCAGGCACGCTCGGCCGGCCAGCGCGTCTGCATGAAGCGCTGGTACCCCTCGACGAGCTCCCGCATCCCGCGTCCTCCTCGGCCCGGCACATCCGGGGGCTCCCTCATACCCGGGGGCGCGCCGCCGCGAAACCTCCGGCCCGGGCCCCTTGGTCTTGACTTTGGTTCTCAAAATCAGCATGGTGCGACCGTCGCCGGCGCCGGCCGGCCAGGAGCCGCCATGCCTCCCTACGGCCTCGTGCACCTCGTCCACCTCCTCTGCGGCATCGGCTTCATCGGCGTCGTCTTCTTCGAGCTGGTGATCCTCGAGGGCATGCGCCGGCCGCTCGGGCCCGCCCGCATGGCCGAGGTCGAGCTGGCGCTCATCGGCCGGGCGAAGCGGATCATGCCGTGGGTGGTCGGCGTGCTCTTCGTGAGCGGCGTCGTCCTCGCCGGGTTCCACGCCGCCGCGCTCTCGCAGCCCCTCGCGTCGGCGTTCGGGACCATGCTCGCGCTGAAGATCGTCCTCGCCTTCAGCGTGCTGGCGCACTTCGTCTACGCCCTGCGCACCGCCATCGACGGCTGCATGAACTC
>CAZDGH010000126.1:8056-13606 GCA_964504805.1 uncultured Myxococcales bacterium
TCGACCAAGTTCAAGTGGCTCCACGTCAGCGTCGCCTGCCACATGCTGCTGATCGTGGCGCTCGCCAAGGGCATGTTCTACGTGCAGTGGTGAGCCGCGGCCGCCCGCGGCTCGACGCGACGCAGTCGCTCCGGCATCCTGCGGCGCCCACCCCGGGCGCCCATGCACAAGAGCCGCCTCTGCGCCCTCGTCCTCGACACCGACGTCCCCGACCTCGACGCCGCCGCCCGCTTCTGGTCCGCCGCGCTCGCCCGCGAGCTCCGGCCGGTGAACCCGGAGCACCCGACCTACCGCAGCCTCGGACGGCACCCGCACGACCCGGTCGTCCTCGTCCAGCAGGTCGGCCACGCGCCCCGCGTCCACCTCGACATCGAGACCGACGACCTCGACGCCGAGGTCGCCCGCCTCGAGAAGCTCGGCGCCAAGCGCGTCGCCTTCGTCAAGGAGTGGTGGGTGATGGAGGCCCCGAGCGGCCACCGCTTCTGCGTCGTGAAGCCCTTGCGCGGCGACCTCGACGAGAAGGGCAACACCTGGCCCTGACGCCGCCGCTCACCAGAACGCGTCGCACGAAGGGCAGGTCGTGGCGCGCTCGTGCTCGCGGTCGTCGTCGCGGAAGCCACAGGCGGGGCACCGGCGCGTCGTCGCCGCCGTCGAGGCCGGTGCCGACGCGACCGGGCCGAGGGCGGAGAACCGCGGGCTCGGGAGCGGCTGTCCCGGACGCCAGACGAGCTCGTCGGGCTCGAGCGGCACCGGCTCGGCGGAGGCAGGCGAGATCCGGAACGCGAGGCCGGGTGGCAGGTCCGCGGCCCTGTGCACCTTCGTCCGGACGCTCGAGACGAGGCCGCCGCCCGCCGAACCGGTGCGGGGCGCGACGACCACCGGCGAGCCGATGGCCCCGAGGCCGATCCCGATCGCCCAGGCCCCTTCGGAGCCGTTGTCGAAGACCGGCTTCATCTCGCTCTCCGAGGCGATCTCGTACGTGTCGAGCAGCCTCCACGCCGGGCGCACCCGCTCCGACCCCTCGGGTTGCGCCGAGTCCAGCGCGAACCAGAGCTCGTCGACCTCCGCAGGCACCTCCAGCGCGAGCGACCACCGGAGCACGGCGCCCGGCGGGAACGACGGCACCGGAGCCGGCGGCAGCTGGCGGCCCGCGGCCCCGAACCAGACCACGAGCGACGCAGGAGCCCGGTCCGCGAACGCGTCCTGGAGCCAGACCGTCGCCACGACCCGCCCCGCCGCGCTGCGCCGGACGGCCTCGACCGCGAGCTGGAGCGAGCCGAACTCCCGCGGAACCAGCCCGACGTGCTCCAGGATGTCCGGCAGCGGCTCCACGGCGTCTCCTCGAGTCGACCCCCGCGATCATGCCACCATCGCGCAGCGCCGGCTCTGCAGCGCACCAAGTCGCGACCTCTGCCATCGGCTTCCCCACGCGGCGGCAACGCGACCCGGCGCCGGGCTCGGGTTGCCGCCCGTGAGACGTCGGCGCGCGCCCGCTCACCACTCCTCGCGCGGAAGCCCCACGAGCTGCATCGCCACGATCGCGCCGTCGAGTCCCGTCGACTTCTCCCGACCGTACACAGCGTCGAGCGCCGCGGTCACGGTGGAGCACCGGCGGTCAGCGACGTAGCGCTCGAGCGCCCGAGCGTACAGCTCGCTTCGCGAGAGGCCGAGGCGAGCCGCCAGCTCGTCGGCCTCCTCGAAGATCGAGTCGGGGATGGAGACGGCGGTTCTCATGAAACGAGCATGACCAGGCTCATCGAACCAGCCGTGCCGCATGGAGGATCGCATACAACGAAACGAGGCATCACCGGCCCGGTCGAGAGTGGTGGGTATGGGTTCCGGAAACTCTGACGAGGCCGCTCCGGAAACTCTGACCACCCGCTGCGACCCTGCCTCCGCCGTCTCTCCGACGTCAAGGCCGAGGTGCCGGGTCCGCACCGAGAGCCCGTCCAGCCGGCGAAGCCGTCCTCGCTCGAGCGCGCGATCGAGATTGAGGTTTCCCGTTCATCCCGTGCTCCCGGCACAGGGCCGAGATGTCGGCGCCCGGAACGACCGCCTCGAGCACGAACTCCTCGCAACTCCGCATGCGGGACAGCCCCTTCCACGGCACCGGGACCCTCCTCTGAAGGCCGGTGCCTGGTCGAAGCTGTCACCCATGTCCTGGCACCGCACCCCACGATCATGCAGCCGAGACTCGATGAGCGGCGGGTCTTGGCGCGAGACGACGGAGCCAACGCGGTGGCGGAGAGACGGCCGCGGGAAAGGCCTCCACGAGGAGCCCTACCCAGTCCGCCGCAGGTGCAGCGCCGTCACCCCGGAGCCCAGCGTCCTCGACGACACCAGCGCGAGCCGCCGCGACCCCTCCAGCCCGGAGAAGAGCGTGGGTCCGTGCCCCGCCAGCACCGGGTGCACCGCGATGCGGTACTCGTCGATCAGCCCGGCCTCCTCGAGCGCGGTCGAGAGCATCGGGCTCCCCACCAGCACGCCCTTCGGCGTCTTCTCCTTGAGCTCCCTCACAGCCGCGACCAGCTCGCCCTGGACGTGGATCGTGTTGGCCCAGGGAAACGCCCGGCGCGTCGACGACACCACGTACTTCGGCATCGCCTCCAGCGCGACCGCCCACGCGCGGTCCGAGCGCGCCGCCTTCTCGTCGCGCGCCACCGCCGGCCAGTGGCTCTCCATCAGCTCGTAGACCTTGCGCCCGAAGAGCATCGCGCCGGCCGTGCCGATCAGCTGCGTGTAGTGGTCGTGGAGCTCGTCGTCCGCGATCCCCTCGCGGTGGTCGACGCAGCCGTCCAGGGTGACGTTGAGCACGAAGGTCAGGAGGCCCATGCGCGGGGATTGTAGGAAATCGAAGGGAGACCGCAACAGCGAGCCAGCGAGCGGGGAACCGCGACGAACCTCGCGCCACACATCACGGCCGTGCTCGACCGAGCGGCAAACCGCGCTCGCCATCCCGGATGATCTCACTTTCCAAGATAGTGGGTCGCCAACGGAGAGCTCAGGCGGCACCGGCCTGGCCGAGTTCAGCAGAAAGGCCTCGCAGGGCTGGGCCCCTGCGAGGCCGATCCTAGCGAGCCCGGCGGGCTGGGCCCCGCCGGGCTCGCGTCGAGCACCTCGGCGGGTAGGGTCCCGCCGAGGTGCGTTCAGAGGCCAGGCCGGTGCCCCCCGGCGGCGAAGCCACGGGGGCGGGGGCTCTGCGCCTAAGCTGGGTTGGGCGTCGCCGGCACGGGCCAGGACATAGGGGACACTTCACTATGCGGCCATGGGTGACAGCGCCTGGTTCGTCCACCTCGCCGGCGACACTCTCGCGACCGGCAACGAGAAATCAACTTCTCCGAGCTTCACGTGCCCGAACCAGACGCAGAACCGCTGGTCCGAGAGCGCCTGTAGCCCCACCTCGTAGCGAGCGAGCGCGTTCGAGATGAACGCGCGGCGCTGTCGGAAGTGGACGTGGCCCCTGGGGCTGACGCGTCGGACGACGAAGGTGTCGGGGTAGCTCATCTCGACCGGCTTGCCGTCGAAGACCACCTCGCTCCGCCGGTACACGTCACCAGGCCGCTTCATCCCGAGAGCCTCGTGCGGCCGGTGCACGTTGAAGTCGTGGCGCCACCGGTCGCACGCCGCCTGCTGGGTCCGCGGGTCGAGCGCGGCGAACGCTTCGAGCTCCGCCGCCATGTCGCGGTGCATGCGCTCGTGGCCGCCGTTGTCCGCGGGTTTCCCCGGCCTGGTGCGGAGGTGCTGGATGCCGAGGCTGGTCCACCAGGCCGAGAGCTGCGTCAGGCCGAGCTCGCTGCCGCTCGCGACGAACGGCGGGCCGTTGTCCGTCAGGATGGCCTTCGGCAGCCCGAACTTCCGGAAAACCTGCTCGAAAACCTCGCGAACGAGCTCGGTCCGGTTGCTCGAGAGCACGGCGATCTCGAGGACGAAGCGCGAGCGGGCGTCGCGAATGGTGAGGGGCTCGCAGCGCGTCTTGTCCATCGCGAGCCACCAGCCCTTGAAGTCGACGGTCCAGACGTCGTTGGGCTCGCGAATGTTGAGCTGGGGCGGCTTCACGGGCGCGTTCTTGGGCCGCCGGCGGCGCCGCCGCGTCGGCTGCAGGAACCCGGACCTCACGAGGATCCGGTGGACGGTCCGCGGCGACGGCGGCTTCTCGTCGGGGTTCTCGAGCCGGACGACCTCCGCGATCTTCCGGCACCCCCACCGCGGGTGAGCCTTCCGCACGGCGACCACGGCGCAGATGACCTCGGCCGAGACCGCGAGCTTCGAGCTGTGAGGCCTCCGGCTGCGGTCCTCGAGCCCCGCGAACCCCTCGGCCCTGTAGCGACCGACCCACTTGTAGGCGGCCTTCCGGTTCATCCCGTACTCCCGGCAGAGGGCCGAGATGTTGGCGCCCGGAACGACCGCCTTGAGCACGAACTCCTCGCGATTCCGCATGCGGCACAGCTCCTTCCACGGCACCGGGACCCTCCTCTGAAGGCCCGGTGCCTAGTCGAAGCTGTCACCCATGTCCTGGCACTAAGTTGTCCCCCATGTCCTGGCACCGCACCGCGAGTGCGCTCACTCCGGGTCCTTCCGGGCCAGACGATTGCGAGCCCAGACCACATCGAACGAGAGCAGCGGGCAGTCCGCGGCGCGCTGATAGTGTTCCCGTGCTGCGTCGGCGCGACCCTCGCGCTCGTCAATCAGGGCGAGGAGCAACTGAGCCTCAGCGAGTTGGAGCAACTGCATGCGACGAAGCGGACTTTCGGCAGACTTGAGGAGCTGCGCCGCGTCAACTTCACCTCGTGCGAACGCCGTTCGGGCCGAGGACCATCCGGCTTTCGGCTGTGCTGCAGAAGCAAGCGCGCGGTCACCCGTCAGGGCGAAGTAGAGAACCGCAGAGAAGTCCCGGTCGGGCGAGTACTCGGCGGCAGCACGTAGATCGCGGAGGGCCGGTAGTCGGCGATCTTGGAATCCGTGCAACCCGCCTCGAATAGACAGGCAGAACGCGTCCTTGGGATTCACGAGCAGCGCTTGATCGAGATCGCGAAGTGCCGCATCGACGCGGCCTGCGTACGCGTGAACTAAGGCGCGGGCAAGGTAGGTGATCGACGCCTTCGGGTTTGCTCGAACGGCGGCGTCGGCATCAGCGAGCGCCTCGTCCAACCGCCCATCCTGAGCTCGAGCGGAGGCACGCGTCGCCAGGACGGCAGCTCTCCCCCGGCCAAGTTCGAGGCCTCGAGTGAACGCCGCATCGGCATCCTCGGCGCGGTCCATCAGATGGAGAGTCTCGGCAAGGATGGCGATTGCAATTGCGTCCTGCGTGTGTGGAAGAAGCAGGCGGACAGCACCGTCGAAGTCCCGTTCCTCCGAGCGTCCAGCGCCGCGGAAACAGCCGCGCGGGGATCGGGAGCAGGCGGAGAGGCCGAACCGCTGCAGGCGAGAAGGACGAGGGTCGAGAGCTGGAGCGCCAAGAGGCGTCGAATCATGGAGTTTGCGCCTGCGAAGGTTTGCGTCGCCCAACGGAAAGCTTAGGCGGCACCGGACTGGCCGAGTGTAGCAGAGAGG
>CAZDGH010000127.1:0-13603 GCA_964504805.1 uncultured Myxococcales bacterium
CCTGCGGCACCGCCTGCGGCGCCACCGAGGCCTGCGTCGACGCCCAGTGCGCGTGCCGCAGCGGCCTCGCGCGGTGCGGCGACGCGTGCGTCGACACAGGCTCGGATACCGCGCACTGCGGCGGGTGCGGCCAGGCCTGCGCCGCGGGCGAGGTCTGCGCGGCGGGCGGCTGCGTCGCCGCCTGCCCCGCCGGGACCACCGACTGCGGCGGCGCCTGCGTCGACACCGCCGCGAGCGCCCAGCACTGCGGCGGCTGCGGCCAGGCCTGCGGCGCCGACGAGGCCTGCACCGGCGGCGCCTGCACCTGCCTCGGCGGCCTCACCGCCTGCGGCGGGGGCTGCGTCGACGTGACGGTGGACCTCTTCCACTGCGGCGGCTGCGACCAGGCCTGCGGCGCCGGCGAGACCTGCCGCGACGGCGCCTGCATCCTCTCCTGCGAGGGCGGCACCACCGCGTGCGGCGGCGCGTGCGTGGACTTGCAGTCCGACCCGACCAGCTGCGGCGCCTGCGGCGCGGCCTGCGCGCCGGGCGAGGTGTGCAGCGCCGGCCAGTGCGCGGGCGCGTGCGCCCCGGGCCTCACCGCCTGCGGCGCCGCCTGCGTGAACACCTCCGCCGACCCGGCCCACTGCGGCGGCTGCGGCCAGGCCTGCGTGGCCTCCGAGAGCTGCACCGGCGGCGCCTGCGTCGGCTGCCCCGCCGGCGAGGTGAGCTGCGGCGGCGCCTGCGTCGACCCGTCGAACGATCCGGCGAACTGCGGCGACTGCGGCCAGGCCTGCGCCCAGGGCGAGGCGTGCAACCGCGGCACCTGCACCTTCGGCTGCTTCGGCGCGACCGACTGCGGCGGCTCCTGCGTGGACACCCAGAGCGATCCCGCCCACTGCGGCGGCTGCGACCAGGCCTGCGCCCCGGGCGAGGTCTGCTTCCAGGGCGGCTGCCAGGCCGGCGGCTGCGGCGCGGGCACCGTCGACTGCGACGGCGCCTGCGTCGACACCTCCACCGACCTCTCGAACTGCGGCGCCTGCGGCAACACCTGCGGCGGCTTCCAGCGCTGCGACGCCGGCGTCTGCGCCTGCTTCTTCGGCACCGCCTGCGGCCCCGACTGCGTCGACACCAACACCGACACCGCGAACTGCGGCGCCTGCGGCAACGCCTGCGCGCCGGGCGAGACCTGCCAGGGCGGCGGCTGCACCGCGGACCCGTGCGGCGGCGGCCTCACCGCGTGCAACGGCTTCTGCACCGACACCCAGGTCGACCTCTTCAACTGCGGCGCCTGCGGCAACGCCTGCGAGTTCGGCCAGCTCTGCGACGCCGGCGCCTGCGTCTGCTTCGGCGGCGGCACCGCCTGCCCCGGCGGCTGCACCAACACCGACACCGACCCGTCGAACTGCGGCGGCTGCGGCCAGACGTGCGCCCCCGGCGAGACCTGCGACGGCGGCACCTGCGTCTGCGCCGGCAACCTCACCGACTGCGGCGGCGCCTGCGTCGACACCTCGCGCGACGAGGCGAACTGCGGCGGCTGCGGCAACGTGTGCGCGGCCGGCGATCGGTGCCGGCGCGGGAATTGCCGGTAGGCCGGCTCCGGCCGGGCGGCCGGCAGGCTCCAGGATCCAGGCTCCAGGCTTCAGCAAGCAGGGAGCTCGGCGCTCCGCGCCTCGCGCACGCCATCGGAGCGCGCGGCGCCTTGAACCGGGCACAGCCCCGCGGCGGAGCCTGTGATGGCTGGAGCCTGAAGCCTGGAGCCTGGAGCCTCGCGGCCTGGAGCCTGGAGCCTGGAGCCTGGCGAGCGTGGAGCCTGGTTCCGAGAGCCTTCCTTTCCGGCTTCCGCCCCCCGTTCCCTTCCACTAAGGTGCGCCCGTGATCCCCGACGTCCCCGCTCCCTGGCCGCGGCCGCGCTACGTGCCGGCCGGCCCCGCCCGCTTCGCGTACGTGGCGCTCCTGCCCGAAGGGCTCGAGCTGTCGAAGAAGGACCACCCGCTGTTCGCGGGCCTCGAGCTCTCCACCAAGTGGAAGAGCGAGGAGCCGGCGTGGTTCGACGGGTGGGTGAACCCGAAGAGCCCGTTCGGCTCGATGCTGCTCCGCACGCCGGGCGTGGACATCCCCGCCCTCGGCCGGTGCCAGGCGGCGATGGTCGTCTCCGGCGTGGTCGAGGACCCGAAGGACCTCGGCTACCTCCAGCGCTCGTTCGGCGTGCTCCAGCTCCTCTGCAAGGCCGGCGCGGTCGTCGCCTGCGACGTCGAGTCGATGCTGTGGTGGACGAAGGAGACGCTCGAGGAGCTCGGCCCCGACTGGGAGTTCGACGTCGCCGACCACATGCGCGTCGTCTTCGAGGCCACCGAGCGCGAGCCCGGCGCCGGCCACCTCTGCCACACCCTCGGGCTGGCGAAGTTCGGCCGCCCCGACCTCGCCATCGGCGGCCTCGCCCGCGAGCACGCCGAAGCCGCGGGCGAGATGCTCGAGAACCTCGCCACCGCCCTCGCCGAGGGCGACAGCTTCGAGGCCGGCGACGTGGTCGAGCCCGAGGGCTTCCCGCCCCTCCGCTGCGAGGAGGTCCCGGACGACCTCGGCCAGGAGGACGCGACGTTCGGCAACCGCTCGATCTGGCTGGTGCCCGAGGAGGGGTAGCCGTCGCGCGGGCCCGTCGGGCATCCTCGCGAGGTGCAGCCGACCGCTCGCAGCTTCGTCGCCGCCTTGGGAGCGGCCCTCGCGCTCACGGCGCCGGGAGCCGTGCGCGCCTCGGGCGCGACCTGGTTCACCCCGTCGATCCAAATCGGGATCGGGCTCGTCGGCGGGCCGGCCCTCGGCCTCGGGCCGCGGCTCGCCGTGTTCCACGAGCTCGACCTCGGCACGCGAGGCGAGCGCCGGAACTACCAGCAGCTCTTCCGCGTCGGCGGTTTCGGCGAGTCGCTCTTGTGGAACTTCGAGACGCTCCGCCTCGCCGGCGGGCTCGAGGCGGGCGCCGCCCCGGGCGTGGCCGTGGGCTGGGCGCGACGGATCCACCTCGAGAGCGACGCCACCGCCGAGGGGCCGCACGCGGCGCTGGTGGCAACGCCGCCGCCCCCCTTTCCGAACCGGACGAAGCCACCGCACAACGTGCTCCTCACGCTCGCGGTCCAGGGCACGCTGCCGTTCGAGGGCGAGGGCGACGTGGCGCTCGTCTTCGGCGCCGGGCTGCCGTTCTGGCTCGACGGCCCGCGACCGGGGCCGCCGGTGACCGTCGTGATCGTCGACTGACGGCCGCTCGACGTCGGCGCCTCGCGGCGGAACGCGGCGGTGGCGGCCCCGACCAGGCCTGCGGCGGGTAGCTACCGGGCGCGCGCGTAGCGCAGGAACGTCGTCGGGTACGCGTTCTGCTCGTCGGCCGGCACCGGCTCGCGCGAGAGCTCGCGCCACGCGCCCGGATCGAAGCGGAGCACGACGTCGCCCTCGACGCGCGCGTGCACCCGCGTGAGCCAGAGCTCGTCGCAGCGCGGGAGCGCCGCCTCGAAGAGCCGCGCGCCGCCGATGACCATCACCTCGGGCGCGGCGGCGACCTCGGGCAGCGCGAGCGCCTCGTCGAGGGAGCGGGCGACGAGGCAGCCCTTCGCGAGGAGCGGCGCGGGGTCGCCGCTCGTCACCACCACGTTGGCGCGCCCCGGCAGCGCGCGGCCGATCGACTCGTGGGTGGCGCGGCCCATGATCATCGGCTTGCCCATGGTGAGCGCCTTGAAGCGCTTCAGGTCCGCGGGCAGGTGCCAGGGCAGCTTGCCGCCGGCGCCGATGACGCCGCCCTCGTCGGCGGCGACCACGGCGACGAGCTTCAAACGGCCACCGGCGCAGCGATGGCGGGGTGGTGCACGTAGCCCTCGAGCCGCATGTGCTCGATGCGGAAGTCGTCGAGCGCCTTCACCGACGGATCGAGCCACAGCTTCGGGAGCGGGTGCGGCTCCCGCGACAGCTGCAGGTCCACCTGCTCGAGGTGGTTCAGGTAGACGTGGGCGTCGCCGAAGGTGTGGACGAACTCGCCAACGCCGAGGCCGGTGACCTGCGCGACCATGTGCGTGAGCAGCGCGTAGGACGCGATGTTGAACGGCACGCCGAGGAACATGTCGGCGCTGCGCTGGTAGAGCTGGCAGGACAGCTCGCCGTTCGCGACCCAGAACTGGAACAGCGTGTGGCACGGCTCGAGCGCCATCCGGTCGAGCTCGGCGACGTTCCACGCCGAGACCACGTGGCGCCGCGAGTACGGGCTCTTCCGGATCCCCTCGACCACCCGCGCGAGCTGGTCGATCGGCTGCCCGTCGCGGCCCGGCCACTTGCGCCACTGCACGCCGTAGATCGGGCCGACGTCGCCGCCCTCGCGGGTCCACTCGTCCCAGATGGTGACGCCGTGCTCCTTCAGGTACGCGACGTTCGGCTCGCCGCGGAGGAACCAGAGGAGCTCGTGGGCCATGCTCTTCCAGGCGAGCCGCTTCGTGGTCACCGCCGGGAAGCCCTGGCGGAGATCGAAGCGGAGCTGCCGCCCGAAGACGCCGAGGGTCCCGGTGCCGGTGCGGTCGCCACGGCGCACGCCGTGCTCGCGCACCTCGCGGAGGAGCTCGAGGTACGACCGCACGGCTACTTCTTCCGCAGGATGTTGAGCGCCGAGCCGGCCTTGAACCACTCGACCTGCTCGGCGTTCAGCGTGTGCTTCAGCGTCAGCTCCTGCTCGGCGCCGTCCGCGTGCCGGAGCTTCGCCGTCACCGGCTTGCCGGGCGCGATCGAGAGCGGGTCGACGAGCGTCACCGTGTCGCCCTCGCGGATCGCCTCGTAGTCCGCGGCGCTCGCGAAGGTGAGCGGCAGCACGCCCTGCTTCTTCAGGTTCGTCTCGTGGATGCGGGCGAACGAGCGGACGATCACCGCGGCGGCGCCGAGGAACCGCGGGCTCATCGCCGCGTGCTCGCGGGAGGAGCCCTCGCCGTAGTTCTCGTCGCCGACGACGACCCAGCGCTTGCCGCGGGCCTTGTAGTCGCGGGCCACCGCCGGGGTCGCCGCTTCCTCGCCGGTGAAGGCGTTCTTCACCTTGCCCGCGGTCCCGGAGAACGCGCTCACCGCGCCGAGCAGCATGTTGTCGCTGATCCGGTCGAGGTGGCCGCGGAAGCGGAGCCACGGGCCGGCCGGCGAGATGTGGTCGGTGGTGCACTTCCCCTTCGCCTTGAGCAGCAGCGGCAGGTCGACGTAGTCGGACGCCGACGGCGCCGCGAACGGCGCCAGGAGCTGGAGCCGCTCGCTCGCCGGGGAGACCGCGACCTCGACCGCGTCGGGGTTCGCCGCCGGCGCCGCGTAGCCCGCCCGCGCCGCGACGAAGCCCGCGTCGGGGAGGTCCTTCGCCTTCGCCGGCGCCGAGAGCTTCAGCTTCTTGCCGTCCACCTCGAGCTCGTCCCGCTGCGGGTCGAACGCCAGGGTGCCGGCGAGGCCGAAGGCGAGCACGATCTCCGGCGAGGCGATGAACGCCAGCGTCTCCGGGTTGGCGTCGTTCCGCGCGCGGAAGTTCCGGTTGAACGAGGTGACGATGGCGTTCTTCTCGCCCTTCGGGACGTCGTCGCGCTTCCACTGGCCGATGCACGGGCCGCAGGCGTTGGCGAGCACGGTGGCGCCCGCCGCCTCGAGCACCTTCATCTGCCCGTCGCGGCGGATGGTCTCGAAGATCTGCTCCGAGCCCGGCGAGACCAGGAGCTTCGCCTTCATCGGGACGCCGGCGGCGGCGGCCTGCGCGGCGACGTCGGCGGCCCGGGAGATGTCCTCGTACGAGGAGTTCGTGCACGAGCCGATGAGCGCCGCGGTGACGTTCGTCGGCCAGCCCTCCTTCGCCGCCTCGGCCTTGAGCGCCGACACCGGCCGCGCCAGGTCCGGCGTGTGCGGTCCGACGATGTGCGGCTCGAGGGTGGAGAGGTCGATCTCGATGACGAGCTCGAAGAACTTCTCCGGGCTGGCCTCGACCTCGGCGTCGGCCGCGAGCAGGTCCGCGTGCTTCGCCGCCAGGTCCGCGAGCGCCGAGCGCTCGGTGGCGCGGAGGTACCGGTCCATCGCCGGGTCGAACGGGAAGATGGAGGTCGTCGCCCCGAGCTCCGCGCCCATGTTGGTGATGGTCGCCTTGCCGGTGCAGGAGATGGAGCGGACGCCCGGGCCGAAGTACTCCACGATCCGGTTGGTGCCGCCCTTCACCGTCAGGATCCCGAGCAGCTTCAGGATCACGTCCTTCGGCGACGCCCAGCCGGAGAGCTCGCCGGTGAGCTTCACGCCGACGAGGTTGGGCTGCAGCACCTCCCACGGGAAGCCGGCGAGCACGTCGACCGCGTCCGCGCCGCCGACGCCGACCGCCGCCATGCCGAGGCCGCCGGCGTTCGGCGTGTGCGAGTCCGTACCGATCATCAGGCCGCCCGGGAACGCGTAGTTCTCGAGCACCACCTGGTGGATGATCCCGCTCGACGGGCCCCAGAAGCCGAGGCCGTACTTCGCCGAGACCGAGCGGAGGAAGTCGTAGACCTCCTTGTTCTCGGTGCCGGCCACCTGGTTGTCGAGCAGCGAGCCCTTCCGCGCCTGGATCAGGTGATCGCAGTGCACCGTCGCCGGCACCGCGACCTCGGGGCGCCCGGCCTGCATGAACTGGAGCAGCGCCATCTGCGCGGTGGCGTCCTGCATGGCGACGCGATCGGGCCGCAGCATCAGGTACGCCTTGCCGGGCGCGAGCTCCTGGCCCTTCGGATCGTCGAGGTGCCCGAAGAGCACCTTCTCGGCGAGGGTGAGCGGGCGTCCGAGGCGCTCCCGGACGATCGCCAGGTTGTGGCGGGTGCGCTCGTAGACGGCGCGGACGAGGTCGGGGGTCGAGTCGATCTTGTTCGCCATGGTGGTCGGGCTCCTTCGGAGGGCGCGGACGATATCACCGCCGGCGCCAGCGTCCGCCCTCCTCCTGCACCTGCCCGCGGCGGGCGAGGAGCAGCAGGGAGGCGAGCGCGCTGCGCTCGGCGACGGGGTGGAGGAACGGCGGCGTGTCCTCGTAGACGCGCTCGACGAGGGCCGGCACCTCGGCCGGCCCGCCCTCGAGCGCCGCGAGCAGCTGGGCGAGGCGTGCCTCGCGGTGGGCGAGGTACTCGCGGAGCTTCGCGGCGCCGTCGGGGATCGGGTAGCCGTGGGCCGGGTACAGCGTGCCGGGGCCCCGCGCGAGGAGCCGCTCGAGCGACTCGAGGTACACGCCCATGTCGCCCTCGGGCGGGTCGATCACGATGGTCGAGCCGCCCGCGACCATGTCGCCGGCGAGGATCGCCCGGGAGCGCTCGTCCTCGAAGCAGAGGTGACCGGGCGCGTGGCCCTCGGTGAGGATCGCCCGGAGCGTCATCGGCCGCGGGCCGTCGAGCACCACCAGCGAGCCGTCCTTGAGCCGGCCCTCGGCGCCGGGCACCCGCGCGGCGGTGGCGGCGCTCGACCACACCGGGATGCCGCGCTTCCGTGCCAGCGCCAGCGCCCCGCCGACGTGATCGCCGTGGTGGTGGGTGAGCAGGACGACCTTCGGCGTGCGGCCCTCGGCGGCGAGCTCGTCGAGGTGCGCCTCGAGCGCCGCCTGCTCCTCGGCCCACGGCGAGCCCGGGTCCACCAGGGCGAGCTCGCCGGTGCCGACGATCCAGCAGTTGGTGTGCTGCGCCGGCGGCAGCGTCGGCGTGCGCAGCGGCAAGAGGTGGATCCCGCGCTGGAACTCGATCCGGCGGACCACGAAGTCGTCGCCGAGGAACGGCGGCGCGCGGAGCCGGGGGATCGCCGCCTCGGCCGCGAAGCCTGCGAGCGTCGCGAGCGCGTGGTGGTTCGGCGGGTGGAGGAGCACCTGCCCCTCCTCCCAGCGGCGGAGCGCCTCGGCGGGGCGGATGAACCCGCCGGCGGTGAGCTCGCCGGGGATGACGCTCGCCTCGACGTCCGGGCCGACGCGCGCCACGAAGAAGCGGGCGTCGAAGCGCACCGGCGAGAACGGCGGGGTCACCCAGCGGCCGGCGGGCAGGAGCGCCGCGCCGTCGAGGACGAGGCGCTCCCGCGCGAGCAGGGCGCCGAACGAGGCCCCGCCGAGGAGCTCGCGGCGGACGGCGTCGAGCCGCTCCTGGGGCAGCCCGTGGCCGCCGCGGGCGAGGAGCACGCCCGCCTCCTCGAACGTCTCGCGGAGCGCGCAGGCGCGGATCGCCTCCTCGCCGCGCGGGGCGCCCTCGATCGGCAGCGACGCGTCCTCGCGATCGAGCTTGCCGCCGGGGAAGGCGTAGAAGCCGCCGGAGAAGCGGAGCTGCTCGCCGCGGCGGACCCAGAACACCTC
Source organism: uncultured Myxococcales bacterium (assembly GCA_964504805.1). Taxonomy (GTDB): domain Bacteria; phylum Myxococcota; class Myxococcia; order Myxococcales; family Vulgatibacteraceae; genus CAZDGH01. The sequence goes on from CAZDGH010000127.1 coordinate 8,306, forward strand.
CTGGTGCGCCTGGGTGTCGCCGCGGACGAGGACGACGGCGGCGGCGTCGCGGACCTTCGCGGGGGGAAGCGGGACGTCCACGCCGGGCAGGGGCTCGCTCACGGGCGGCGGAGGGTAGCACGAGCCTTGACGCGGCCCTTCTCGTTCTTACGTAAGAGCCATGCGCTACTTCGGCCTCGACGAGACCAACAAGCTGCTCCCGCACCTCTCGGCGACGTTCGAGAAGGTCCGCGACCTCGCCGCGCAGGCGAAGGTGCAGCGCGCGGCGAGGGCGCTCGGCAACCTCGCCGCCGCCGGCATGGTGGTGAAGGACCCGTCGGGCCGCGTCGACCTCCCGGCCCGCTACGCCGGCCGGACGGTGCTGCTCTGCTGGGAGCTCGGCGAGGCCGAGGTCGGCCACTTCCACGAGCTGCACGAGCCCTGCGAGCACCGGCAGGAGATCGAGCACAGGGCCGCCTTCAAGCCGGCGTACCTGAGCTGAATCAGGGCGAGATGCAGCTGCGGTCCCGGCACTCGGTGCCGGAGGCGCCGCAGCGGACGCCCACGCAGTCGGGGTCCCAGCAGTCGAAGACGCCGTCCCCCTCCTCGTCGTCGCCGTCGCGGCAGTCCGTCTCGCTCGCGCCGCCGTCCTCGAAGATCCAGAGCTCGTAGCGGCCGGCGTCGTCCGCGTAGCCGTCGACCACGACCAGGACCTCCTCGCCGGACGCGAGGTCGAGCTCGAGCGCGGAGTCCGGTTCGGCCGCGCCCGCGTCGTCGTCGCAGGCGAGCTCGACCCCGCCGCAGCCGTCGAGCACGTACACCACCGTGTCGAAGTCCGAGCCGAGCGTGTGGAACACGTACCGGCCGTTCGCCGGCGCCCGCCAGGCGAAGGCCGCCTCCGGCGCGGTGTGGGGCGCGCCGGACGCCCCGCAGCCCGAGGGCGCGAGGTCGCTCGCCCCGGCCGTGCTGGCGTTCGCGACCTCGACCGCCGGCGCGACGACGGTCGAGAGCGCGCTGCCGAGGTCGAGGTCCGCGCAGCAGAGCGGCCTCGACGCGCAGTCGACGTCGGCGCAGTCGACCTGGCCGTCGCAGTCGTCGTCGGCGCCGTCGTCGCAGACCGCCTCGACGTTCCCATTGGCGCAGCCGCACAGCCCGCCGGCGCAGGTGCGCCCGTCGTCGCCGCACGCCTGCCCATCGCAGCCGGGATCGGCGCAGTCGGCGAGGCCGTCGCAGTCCTCGTCGAGGCCGTCGCCGCACGACGCCTCGGCGGCGCCGCCCGGGCACGCGCACGCGCCGGCGGCGCAGACGAGCCCCGACGCGCCGCACGCCTGCCCGTCGCAGCCCGGATCGGCGCAGTCGGTCAGGCCGTCGCCGTCGTCGTCGGCGCCGTCGTCGCAGCGCTCGGCGCCGGCGCAGGCGAGGTCGGCCGCGCAGTCGGCGTCGGCGCAGTCGAAGCTGCCGTCGCAGTCCTCGTCGCCCGCGACCCCGCACACCTCGGCGGCGCCGGGGCAGAGGCAGCCGCCGTCCCGGCAGCGCCGCCCCAGGCCGTCGCAGGCGAAGCCCTGGCACGCCTCGTCGGCGCAGCCCTCGACGCCGTCGCCGTCCTCGTCGCCGGGCGCCGCGCAGTCCTCGCCGCAGCCGGGCGCGCCGCCGCAGTCGGGGTCGGCGCAGCCTGAGAAGCCGTCGCAGTCCGCGTCGACCGAGGAGGCGCAGTCCTCGGGCACCGGCCGGACCTCGCCGTCGCAGGCGCCGAAGCCGCCGCCCACGCACCGCTCGAGGCCGGACCGGCAGAGGCCGACGCCGTCGGTGCCGGGCGGGCCGCCGTAGCACGCGCGGCTCTCGCCGGCCTCGCAGCCGCAGCCGTCCGCGCAGGTGCGGGCGGTGACGGTCACGTAGTCGGGCGCCGAGGCGACGCCGCCGTCCTCGACGACGAGCGCGAGCACGTGGGTGCCGGCCGAGGCGGGCACGACCCGGGCGAGGTTGCCCTGCGCGGTGAGCGCCGCCGCGGGGCCGCCGACCTGCCGCCAGGTGAACGTCGGCGAGGACGCGCCGTGGGCCCGGCCCTCGAGGATCGCCGCCTCGCCGATCGCCACCGCGCGGTCCGGCCCCGCGTCGGCCACGGGCGCCGCCTCGCTCGCCGCCTCCGCGGCGCAGCCGGCGAGGGCCGCGGCGAGCACAACGAATCGCGCGTTCACGCGGCGCATGGGCCGGTTCTACCACGCCCGGCTACGGCGCCTGCCCGTCCACCTCGACCCAGGCCCCGTCGACGCGCTTCTGGTGCGGGAAGTAGGTCGCCTTGTAGGAGAGGGCGCGGCAGCCGTCGACCCACAGGCCCAGGTAGTACCAGTCGAGGCCGAGGCTCTCGCAGAGCTCCACCTCGCGCAGCACCGAGAAGACCCCGAGCGAGCGCCGGGCGTGGGCGGGATCGAAGCAGTGGTAGACGCTCGACGCCGCCTTCCTGCCGACGTCGAGGATCGAGAAGGCGACGAGCTCCTCGCCCACCTCGTAGCGGATCTCGACGGTCTCGACGCAGCTCTCCACCATGTTGAGGCGGTAGGTGGCGGCGTCGGTGTCCCGCTCGTCCCGGGCGAGGCCGCGCTCGCGCTTGTGGCGGTTGAAGATCTCGAGGTGCCGCGCCGTGACCTCGGGCTTGGCCACGCGCACCGCGACGTCGCGGTTCTTCTTGCGGGCGCGGAGCTGCGAGTCGGTCGGGGCGAAGCGCGCCACCGGGATGCGCAGCGCGCGGCAGGCGTCGCACGCGGGGCACTTCGGCCGGTAGAGGACGGGCCCCGAGCGGCGGTCCCCCTCGTCGAGGAGCCGGTCGAAGGCCTCGGGCTCGAGCCGCTCGAGCGGGTACCGGAGCGGGAGCACCGCGATCTTCCCCGGCAGGTACGGACAAGGCTCGGGCGCCTCGCCGACGATCACGAACCGGGGACGCTCCCTGCGCACGGCCGGGAGGATACCCGTCGCCGCGCGGAACGCGACCCTAGTCGCCGGGCGCGCCGGCCTCCGGCATGGCGCCGGGAGAGGGCTCGGCGGACGGCACGGGCTCCTCGGGCTCGGCGGCCCGCACGTCGGGCGATCGTTGCTCGACGTCGCTCGGGACCCGGAGCTCCGGCGGTGGCTCGGGCGACCCCTCCTCCGCCGGCGCGCCCGGGGCCGGCGCGGGCGGCGAGACGACGCGCATCTCCTCGGCCGCGGTGCGCTGCGACGCGCCCTCGCTCGGGACGATCACGTGCTCCTCGGCGGGATACGGCTCGGCGACCTCGTCCGGCTCGAGCTCGTCGGGTCCGGCGCCCCGGCTGCCCTCGCAGGACGCGAGGCCGGCGACGGCGAGGGTGGCGAGGGTGCGGGCGAGCGTGCGCATGGCGACCTCCGCCCCTCAAGGTGGGGCCGGCGGGCGCGGTCCGGTAGCCCGGGCGTCACCGGAGGGCGGAGACGTCGAACGACGGCGCCGAGCGCGGCACGGCCACGTCGACCTCGAGCTCGCCGCCCGCCGGCACCTCGATCGGCACCGCGTGGGCCCGCGACTCGTCCGGGCCGGGGCCGTCGAAGAGCACCACCAGCGTGCGCGGGCCCGGCGGAACGGCGGGGAAGCGGAAGCGCCCGTCGGGCGGCTCGGCCTCTCCGAGGAGCACGCCGGGCGCCTCCATCACCGCGACGAGGGAGGCGGCGTCCGACGGCGCGTCGATCGCGCCCGGCACCAGCGCGACGCCGGCGCGGCGCAGCGGCGGGCCGCCCTCGAGCCGCAGGACGCCGAAGACGAGCGTGCCCGGCTGCGGCGGGCCCATCGTCACCTCGAGATCGCGCGAGCCCAGCTCGACGCGCCTCGTCTCGAGGTGCCGCCCGACCTCGGCGATGACGAGGTACGGCCCGGGCGCGAGCGGCCCGAGCTCGAAGGTGCCGTCGGAGGCGGTGAGGCCGCGGGCCGCCTCGCCGGGCTGCCCGGGCTCGGCGACGAGCACCTCGGCGCGGGGCGCCGCGACGCCCTCGGCGGCGAGCACCTTGCCGCGCACCCTCGCGCCGCCGCCGAGGACGAGCTCGACGTCGGCGTGGTCGCCCTCGACCGTCACCTCGCGGCGCGCCGGCGCGAGCCCCTCGGCCCGGGCGGAGACGCGGTAGGCGCCCGGCGGCAGGTCGGGGACGGTGAACGTGCCGTCGGGCCGCGTCGGTCCCTCGCCGCCGGCGAGCGGCGGGCCCTGCACCGGTCGGACCGCGACGAGGGCCTCGACCCCGCGGCCGTCGGGGCCGCGGACGACGCCGTCGAGGACGGCGCCGCGCGACAGCCGGACCTCGCCCAGATCCTTCTGCTCGCCGGCGCCGAGCTCGACCACGAGCTCCCGCGGCGCGAAGCCCGGGCCCGAGACGAGGATCCGGTGGGTGCCCTCGGCGAGGCCCTCGACGAGGAGCCGGCCGCGCTCCTGCGGCGCGCCGTCGGCGATCGCGCCCTCCGCCGGCGCGCCGTCGTCGAGGACCAGGGTGCCGCGGACCGAGCCCGGCCGCGGGAGCACGAGGCGCACGCCGCGACCGGGCGCGGTGGCCGTCGCCCGGCCCGGCGGCAGGCCCTCCACCTCGGCGCGCAGCTCGTAGGCGCCGGCCGGCAGCCGGTCGAGCACGAACGAGCCGTCGTCGGCGGCGAGGGTGCCCTGCTCCGGCTCGGCGAGGCTCGGATCGGCGTAGGCGGCGACGTGGGCGCCGGCGGCCGGCGCCCCGTCGAAGGTCTCGACCCGCCCCTCGAGCACCGCGGCGGCGGCGAGGCGCAGCTCGACCCGGGCGACGGCGCCGGCCTCGAGCGTGAGCTCGCGCACCGCCGGGAGGTGCTGCGGGGCGTCGGCGTGGAGCTCGAGCTCCCCCGCCGGCAGGCCGCCGAAGGTGAAGCGGCCGCGATCGTCGGCGCGGCCCTCCTCGTGGAGATCGAGGCGGCCGCTCTCGAGGCGCACCTCGGCGAACGGGAGCGCGCGGCCGTCGGCGCCGCGGACCTCCACCTCGATCTGCGCCTCCTCGGCGAGGGTCACGACCACCGGCGCGTCCGACGGCAGCCGCCCGAGCGCGCGGCCGGTGGCGAACCGCGGCAGGCTGGCGGCGAGCTCCACCGGCCCCGGCGGCAGCCCCTCGAAGCGCACCTCGCCGGCGGCGTCGGTGGTGCCGGAGAGCTCCATCGTGTCCTCGTCGACGATCTCCGGGAACGCGTGCACGGTCGCGCCCTCGAGCGACCGGCCGGCGCCGTCGACGACCCGCACCGCGAGCGGGTACCGCGCCCCCTCCCACCGCGGCGCCGCCGCGCCGCCGGCGCCGCCCGCCCCTGCCGCCCCGCCCTGC
>CAZDGH010000128.1:0-13567 GCA_964504805.1 uncultured Myxococcales bacterium
CAGCACCTTCTCGCGCCCGTCGAGCTCGTACGCGGCGCGGAGCACGCACGCCTCCGCCGCGAGCCGCGCGCCGAGGAGCCGCCACGCCGGGAGGATGTCCGCGCCCGTCGCCACCGCGCTGCCGACCTTGCCGGTGGTGTCGAGCATGCCGGGGATCGACACCCGCGCCTTCTCCACCACCGGCCCCACGTACTGCACGACCTTGGCGAGCACCGCCTCGAGCGCTGGCATCAGCGCGTCGAGCACCGGCTTCGACTGCTGCATCGCGGTCGCGCCGGCGAGCTGCATCAGCCGCGAGCCGTTGTCCTTCCCCGCCTTGGCGAGCAGGTCGGCGAGGGCGTGGCCCTGCCCGGCGAGCACGTCGTCGGTGAACGGCACCGCGACCTCGATCGCGGTGAAGTAGAGCGTGAGGCTCTGCCCCGACGGGAGCTTCTTGAACAACGCGACCTTGTCCTCGATCGGGCCGGGCAGGAGCTTGTCGACGATCATCGCCAGGCCGTGCGCCTTCAGCGACGCGTCCGCCGCCTGCTGCGGATCGGCCTCGAACGACTTCTTCTTGTCCTTGGAGAAGAAGAGGTCGAACGCGGTCTTCACCCCGGTGTAGACGGCGATGCCCTTGTCGCCGGTGTCGAGGCCGGCGGCGACCCAGAGCGCACGCTCGGCGTCCTCGGACTCCGCGAGCGCCCTCGCCTTCGCCAGCACCTCGGGGCGGGCGTCGGGGAGCACCACCTTCGCCGCGTCCTCGAGCGACCCGTACGCAGGGAACGGCGGCGCGAACGGCACCACCGAGAAGATCCCGCCGCACAGGCCGACGGTGAGGTCCTTGGGGCCGAACTCCGAGAGCATCGGCCCGAGCTTCTCGCGCATGCGTCGCTCCTTCGGTCGCGGAGGGTAGCACGCGAGGGGTGGCCCGCCCGTCCGAGGCGCGGCGACGGTGACAATCCCGTGATGTACGGTGCGCAAGCTCGCGGGCCGGAGGACGGATGAGGCTGCTGCAGCGCATCTACTCGACGACCTTCTGGACCTTCCTCGCGGTGACGCTGATCCCGTTCTTCTGCGTCGGCCTCGTGGTGTTCCTCGTCACCCGCCCCTTCGATCCCAACGGCCGCGTCCAGCACCTCTACTCGTGCTTCTGGGCGCAGACGTACATGTACGTGAACCCCTTCTGGCGCCAGCGCTTCGAGGGCCGCGCGAAGCTGCCGTGGAAGGGGCCCGCGGTGCTGGTCGCGAACCACGAGTCGCTCGGCGACATCCTCGTGCTCTTCGGCCTCTACCGCCCGTACAAGTGGGTGTCCAAGGCGAGCGTCTTCAAGGTGCCCTTCCTCGGCTGGAACATGAAGCTCAACCGCTACGTGGGGATCGTGCGCGGCCAGAAGGAGAGCATCCTCAAGATGATGAAGGAGTGCCGCGGCTGGCTCGACCGAGGCGTGCCGGTGCTGCTCTTCCCCGAGGGCACCCGCTCTCCCGACGGCGACGTGCAGGCCTTCAAGGACGGCGCCTTCCGCCTGGCGGTGGAGGCGGGCTGCCCGGTGATCCCGATCGTGCTCACCGGCACGGCCAACACGCTCCCGAAGCACGGCTTCCTGCTCAAGCACCGCGCGAACGTCCACGTGCGCGTGCTCGACCCGATCGACCCGGCGCCGTACGCCGGCGACTTCGAGCGGCTCCGCGAGGACGTGCGCGCCACGATGATCGCCGAGAAGGCGCGGATGCTCGGGCAGGCCGTGCCCGGCGCGGAGGCCGCGGCGCCTACGGCGAAGCAGGCGGCGCGCTCGAGCCAGGAGCTCCGCGCCTGACGGTGCTCGTCACCGGCGCCGGCGGGTTCTTGGGCGCCGCGCTGTGCGAGCGGCTCGAGGCGGAGGGCGTGCCCTTCACCGGCGTGGTCTCGCCGAGCGCCGCGGCACGTCCGCCGTACGTGGCGCTCGACCTCCGCGACCTCGAGGCGGCGGAGGCGCTGGTGCGGGAGGCGGACCCGTCGCTGGTCGTGAACCTCGCGGCGCTCGGGGTCTCGCCCGGCGACCTCGACCTCGCGGCGCTCCACGCGGTGAACGTGGAGCTGCCGGCGCGGCTCTTCGCGGCGATGCCCGAGGGCGCGACCCTGGTGCAGGCCGGGAGCATGGCGCAGTACGCGGGCGGCGACGCGCCGCTCGACGAGGAGGCGCCGCAGGCCTCGGCCACGCCGTACGCGGCGAGCAAGCACGCGGCGGAGCGGGCGCTGCTGGCGCTGCCGCCGCGCGGGCCGCTGGTGCTCACCCGGCTCTTCGGCGTCGTCGGCCCCGGCGAGCGGCCGCACCGGCTCCTGCCGGTCGTCGTCGCCGGCGCGCTCGCCGGCCGCGAGATCCCGCTCTCCGACGGGGCGCAGGTCCGCGACGTGCTCCACGTCGACGACGTGGCCGCGGCGCTCCTCCACCTCGGCCGCCGCGGCGCGGCCGGCACCTTCAACGTCGGCCGCGGCAGCGGCGTCTCCGTCCGCGAGCTCGCCACCCGCGCGGCGACGCGCCTCGGCGCGGCGCACCTGCTCCGGTTCGGCGCCACGCCGCGGCGTCCGGGCGAGGCGGAGCGGCTCGTCGCCGACGTCTCGCGCCTCGCCGCCACGGGCTTCCGCCCCTCGATCGCGCTCGAGGAGGCGATCGACCGGACGGTCGACGCCCTGCGCGCCCGGGCGGAGGGCGCGCGCCCGCCGCCGGCTTGACCGCCCTTCGCGCCGCCTGCATACCCTCGGGCGACCGATGGAGGCCTCCGCCCTCGCCGCGCCGCGCACGCGCGAGCCGCGCCCCGCGCTGCGCGTGGCGGTGGCCGCCGCGGCGATCCTCCCGGCGATCGTCTTCATGGGCCTCTCCTGGCCCTACGACGTCGACGACGCGTACATCCTCGTCCGCTACGGGGTGAACCTCGCCGAGGGCCACGGCCTCGCCTGGAACCCGGGCGCGGCGCCGGTCGAGGGCTACACCAACCTCGTCTACGTCCTCGTCGCCGCGCTCCTCCACCTCGTAGGCGTCGAGGCGCAGCCGGTGTTCAAGGCGGCGGGCGCCGTCTTCGGCCAGCTCTGCCTGCTGCTCACGTTCCTGCTCGGCCGCGCCCTCGGCCTCTCCGCGCGCGCCTCCGCCCTCGCCTCGATCCTGCTCGGCCTCTCGAGCGGCTTCGCGTTCTGGTCGGTGGCGGGGCTCGAGACGCCGTTCTTCACCGCGCTGCTGCTCGCGGCGCTGCTCCTGTTCGTGCGCGGCGGGCGCGATCCCCTGGTGGCGGCGCTCTTCTTCGTCGCCGCGCTCACCCGCACCGAGGCGCCGGCGCTGCTCGCGCCGCTGGTCGCGCTCCGGCTGTACGAGCACCGCGGGCGCGGGCCGCTCGGCGCGGCGAAGGCGACCTTGCCGCTCCTGCTCCCGTTCGCGCTGCCGTTCGCGGCGTTCTTCGCCTGGCGCGTCTCGTACTTCGGCGTGCTCTTCCCGAACCCGATCTACTTCAAGGCGGGCGGCGGCCTCGGCGCCACCGGCCGCTCGGTGCTGGTGCCGTTCGCCGCCACCTGGGCGCCGGTGCTCGCCCTCGCCGCCGCCGGCGCCGCCGCGCTCCGCGGCCGCGTGCTGCTGCCGGCGGCGCTCGCCGCCGCCTCCCTCGCGATCTACGCCACGGCGAAGGGCGACGTCGCCGGCGCCACCTCGACGATGGCGTTCTACGACCGCTTCCTGCTCCCGGTGCTGCCGTGCTTCCTGCTCCTCGCCGCGGCGGCGGTCGACCGCGGCCTCGGCTCCACACGGCGCCTCGTGCGCGCGGGCGCGGCGGCGGCGCTCCTCGCGGCGATCGGCTGGGAGCTCGGGAACCCGCTCACCAACCCGCGGATCGTCGGCACCATGGCGATCTCGCAGGAGGAGGGCGTGGCGCCGTCGGTCGAGGCGCTGGCGCGCTACCTCTCCTCGCGCTTCGGCGCGAGCGGCGTGGTCGCGATCGGCGACGTCGGCCTCGTCGGCGTGCGCTACCGCGGGCCGGTGCAGGACCTCTACGGCCTCAACGACTACGCCTACACGCTGCGGCACCGCGGCGACGCCCGCGCGTTCCTCTCCGAGGTGATCGCCTCCGAGCCCGACGCCATCGTGCTCTGCGCGATCGACGGTCCGTCCGGCGTCGAGGTGGCCCACGAGGCGGAGCAGCTCGTCCTCGACGATCCCCGCTTCCGCGCCGGCTGGTCGCGGACCGAGACGTTCCGGAGCGGGATCAACCCCTGGGCCTACGTGGTGTTCGAGCGCTACCGCGCGCGGTAGGCGGCGAGCTGCGCGCGCGAGAGCGCCGGCAGCTCCGACGCGGGGCCCTTCGCCCAGGCGCGGTACCACGCCGCGGCCCAGCCGATCGCCTCGCGCACGTCGAGGCGCGGCTCCCAGCCGAGCGCCCGCTGCGCCTTCTCGCACGAGAGGACCAGCAGGCCCGCCTCGTGCGGCCCCCGCTCGGCGCCGACCTCGATCGCGCCCTCGCCATAGGCGGCGACGAACCGCCGCGCCAGCTCGAGCACGGTGACGTGATCGTCCGCGGCGGGACCGAAGTTGTACGCGGTCGCGTGCGCCGCGGGCGAGGCGAGCAGCGCCTCGGCGAGCGCGAGGTAGCCCGAGACGGGCTCGAGCACGTGCTGCCACGGCCGCACCGAGGTCGGGTTCCGGAGCACCACCGGCTTCCCCGAGGCGATGGCGCGGACGACGTCGGGCACGAGCCGGGTCGCCGCGAAGTCGCCGCCGCCGAAGACGTTGCCCGCCCGCGCGGTGGCGAGCGCGACGCGGCCCTCGGGCGCGAAGAACGAGCGGCGGTACGACGCCGCCACCAGCTCGGCGGCGCCCTTCGAGGCGCTGTAGGGATCGTGGCCGCCCATGGCGTCGGTCTCGACGTAGGGCCGCGTGGTCTCGCGGTTCTCGTAGCACTTGTCGCTGGTGACCACGACGGCGGCGCGGACCTCGCGGCAGGCGCGCACCTCCTCGAGCACGTTCACCGTGCCGCCGACGTTGACGTCGAAGGTGCCCTTCGGGTCGGCGTACGACTCGCGGACGAGGGCCTGCGCGGCGAGGTGGAAGACGACCTCGGGTCGCGCCGCCGCGAACGCCCGGCGCAGCGACGCCGGATCCCGCACGTCGCCGCGGTGGTCGGCGACGCGGTCCTTCACGCCGCCGAGCTCGAAGTGCGACGGGCCTTCGAGGTCGGGGAGGGAGAACCCGTGCACCTCGGCCCCGAGCTCGGCCAGCCAGAGCGCGAGCCACGAGCCCTTGAACCCGGTGTGCCCGGTGACGAGGACGCGGCGCCCCTTCACCGCCAGGGCGCCTTCCCGCTCTTCCAGAGCTCGTTGAGCGCGACCCAGTCGCGGTAGGTGTCCATCGGCTGCCAGAACCCCTCGTGCCGGTAGACCATCAGCTCGCCGTCGGCGGCGGCGCGGGAGAGCGGCTCGCGCTCGAGCACGAGCGACTCGTCGTCCGAGAGGTAGCGGTCGACGAAGGCCTTCTCGAAGACGAAGAAGCCGCCGTTGATGAAGCCCTCGGTCGTCTGCGGCTTCTCGGTGAACGCGCGGACGCGGTCGCCCTCGAGCTCGAGCTCGCCGAAGCGGCCCGGGGGCCGCACCGCGGTGACCGTGGCGAGCTTGCCGTGGGAGCGGTGGAAGGCGACGAGCCTCGCCACGTCGACGTCGGCGACGCCGTCGCCGTAGGTGGCGAGGAAGCTCCCCCCCTTCACGTACCTCGCGCCCCGGAAGATCCGCGCGCCGGTCATGGCGTCGCGGCCGGTGCCGGCGAGGACCACGTGCCACTTCTCCTCGCCGCCCGGCCCGAGGTGCTCGACGCCGCCGCCGGAGCCGAGCCGCACCGCCACGTCGGCGTTCATGGTGCGGTAGTTCACGAAGTAGTCCTTCACCGCCTCGCCGCGGTAGCCGAGGAGCAGGACGAAGTCCTCGAAGCCGTGGCGCGCGTAGGTCTTCATCACGTGCCAGACGATCGGCCGCTCGCCTATCTCGATCATCGGCTTCGGCAGATCGTCGGCGACGCCGCGGATCCGGGTGCCCTGGCCGCCGCAGAGGACGAGGACCTCCACTAGCGCCCCAGGACCACGCGGCGGACGAGCTCGCACCGGCCGTAGCTGCCGCCCGGCTGGTCCACCCACGCCTCGGGCACCGAGAGCTCGAGCACCCAGGCGTCGCCGTCCTCGTCGGGCGCGGTCAGCGTCACCTCGGTCGTCCCCTCGGGGAGGCGCTCGCGCACGGTCCCGAGCGCGCCCGCGCGGTTCGTCGCCGGATCGTAGGTCGACAGCGCCACCATCGGCTCGAACGGGACGACCTCGTTCCAGGTCACGCCCTCGACCTCCACGGTGACGGCGTCGCCGGGCTGGAAGACCGTGCCCTCGGCGGGCGAGACGATCCTCGCGTCGGGCGGGCACGGGAGCGCGAGGGTGGCCTGGTCCTCGGGGCCGCCGGTCGCCGCGAGGGTGATGGTGCCGCCCGGCGCGGCGCCCGGGATCGCCGCGGGCGTCTGCGCCAGCTCGAAGAAGCCGGGGAGCGACTCGAGCTCGATCTGGTCGATGCCGTTCGCCGTCAGCGTGGCGCCCGGGTGCCCCTCGTCGCCGCGGCCGACCTTGACCAGGCCGGAGACCGGCCCCTCGCGATCGAACGGCCGGTCGACGAGCCGCACCGAGGTCGAGGCGTTGATGCCGAACGGCTCGGCGTTCCCTCCGCCACCGCCGCCGCCGTCTCCGCCGCCGTCGCCACCACCGTCGCCGCCGCCCCCGCCGCCACACGCCGCGAGCGAGAGCGTCGCCAGTAGCACGAAGAAGCCGCGCCGCATCCGTCCTCCCCGAAGTGGTCCCGCGCGAAGCCTATCGGACCCGAGCCCGGGGCCCGGTGTCCACGCCGTCGACGGTCGACCGTGAACGCCGTTCACGGCGCCGCCCGCGATCCCAGGAAACCACGGGATCTCCCCGACGGCACGCCTCCTGCTCTCCCGGTGCGCACGGGCCCCGGGCCCGAGGAGGTGCGACATGACCGTGCTCGAAGAGCTCCGCGACGCCGTCTCGCAGGTGGGCGTCGCGCTGCGGAGGCCCGAGGCCTTCACCACCCGCTTCCGCGACCGCGCTCTCGAGGGGCCGCCGAACCGCTTCCTGGTGCCGGTGCTCCTCGGGAACGCGGTGCTCGGCCTCGCCGCCTACGGCCTCACCATCGGCTTCCCCGAGGGCGCGTCCGGCATGCTCGCCGCCGCCGCCAAGGCGCCGATCGCCGCCGGCCTCGCCTGGACCCTCGCGCTCCCGGCGCTCTACATCCTCGGCAGCGCCCTCGGGAGCCGCCTCGACGCGCCGACGACGTTCCTCGCCGCGCTCACCACCGTGAGCTTCGGCGCCCTGGCGATGCTCGCCTCGGTGCCGGTGAGCTGGTTCTTCGCGCTGGCGCTGCCGTACGAGGCGATCCGGCTCGCGGTCCACGCCACCGTGTTCGCCGGCGTCGGCGTCTGCATGGTCGACGTCTTCCTCCGCACCATGAAGGCGCTCGAGCCCGAGCGCGGGCGCTTCTTCGCGCTGGTGTGGCTCGCGCTCGTCGGCGTCATCGGCGGCGAGCTGATGCTGCTCTTCGACCTCTTCCGGATCTGAAGGAGCCCGACATGGAGACCGTCCCCGCGACCCCCGTCCCCGCCCGCCTCGTCTCGCCCGCCGCGGCGCCGCCGTCGGTGCCGCAGGCCCTCGACGCGCCGCGGACCGCCCCGGTCGACCCGGAGCGGCTGCCCGGCATGTTCGACCTCGTGCTCCGGGGCCAGTGGCGCCTCGACGAGCTCGTCTGCAGCGAGGAGGCGCTGCCGAAGGTGGTGCCGCGGCTCCTCGCGCTCTCGGCGCTCGGCCTCGCGCTCCACGGCCTCGTGGTCGGCACCGCCGCGATGCTGCTCGACGGGCCGTTCCTCGGCTTCTACCAGGCCGGCCTCCCGGTGGTGTGGATGCCGGTCGCCTTCCCGATCGCCTTCCTGCTCGCGCTCTCGGTGTGCCTGCCGAGCTTCTACTTCTACACGCAGCTCTCCGGCCTCGACGCCAGCTTCCGGCTGGTGACCGCGCAGGCGCTGCGGGTCCAGGCGACGACCTCGGTGCTGCTCCTCGGGGTGCTCCCGTTCTACGCGGCGTGGGCGCTCGGCACCGGCCTCGAGACCTTCGGCGGCAGCGCCCACACCGTGCTCTTCGCCGGCTTCGCCCTGCCCTTCCTCGTCGGCCTCGCCGGGATCCGCGCGCTCCACCGGAGCTTCGGCTGGCTCGCCGAGCACCTGCCTCGCACCCACGCGCGGCGCGGGCGGTTCCTGCAGCGGCTCGTGCTCGCCTGGGGCGCGGTCTACAGCGCGGTGGCGCCGGTGGCGCTCTACCGGCTCGCCGAGCACCTCCCCTCGATCCTGTGAGGTGACGCCATGGACGTGCTCTCGACGGCGCTGCTCTGGCTGGTGATCGGCCTCGCGGTGGCGGCGGCGCTGGTGCTCCGGAGCGACGAGGCGAGCCCGCTCGCGCGGCTCGGGCTGTTCGGCGGCGCGGTGCTCTTCTGGCCGCTCTTCGCGCCGACGCTGCTCGGCGCGAGGACCGCGGCCCCGCCGAAGCCGCCGCCCGGCTCGCCGCTCCTCGCCCGGATCGCGGCGACCGAGGCGCAGCTCCTCGCCGCGCTCGGGAAGGTCGAGGGCCTCGCCGGCGAGGCGCTCGCGCCGGAGGTGGCGCGGATCCGCGGGCTGGCGAAGGCGCTGCTCGCGGTGGAGCGGCGCGCCTCCGAGCTCTCGGCGCTGCTCGAGACCCCGGAGTTCGACGCGGCGGCGGCGCGGCGGCTCCTCGACGACCTCGCCGCCCGCGGCCACGGAGACGCCGACGTGCGGGTGCAGAGCGTGAAGGCGCGGCTCCGCAACGTGGACCGGCTCCGCGCCATGCGCGACCGCGCCGCCGAGGACCTCGAGCGGGTGCTGCTCCAGCTCGAGGAGATGTCGACGCGGCTGCTCCTGGTGCAGCTCGCGCCGCGGCCGGGCGAGGAGGCGGCGAGGCTCGTGGGCGAGATCGCCCGGACGGTGGAGAGCGTGAGCGACGGCCTCCTCGCCGGCGCGGAAGCGGCGTCGTGAGACAATGGCCGGGCGTGGGACCGCTCTTCACCTACAGCCTCCTGCCCGCGCTCTCGGTGGCGCTGCTGCTGTTCTTCACCGCGGCGCTCCGCGGCAGGAACGCCCGGGGGCTCGCCGCCTTCTGCCTGGCGGTGGCGGCGTGGTGCACCGCGCTGCTCCTCGCCGGCCTGCCCGCGCCGGCGCTGCGCGAGGCGGGCGGGCGGCTCGCGGCGGTCGGCTCGTTCATCGCCGCCGGCTACCTGCACGCCGCCTACGACGTCCTCGGCGAGCGGAGCCGCGGCCTCCTCGCCCTCGCCTACGCCGTGGCGATCGCCATCACCGGCCTCGGCGCGGTCTGGCCGGGCGCGCTCTACGCCCCGCGCGATCTCTCCCACGGCCCGCTCTTCTGGCCGGCGATGGCGCTGGCGATCGCCGCCGCCACGGTGCCGCTCCTGAAGCTCCGCGCCGCGATCCGCACCGCGCCGGCGGAGCGGCGCCAGGCCGTGCGCGGGCTCATCCTCTCGGGCGTCCTCTGCTACGCGGGCGGGATGGGCAACGCGCTGCTCCTCGCCCACGGGATCGCGGTGCCGGTCGGCGTGCACCTCGTCCTCGCCTCGCTGCTCGTGCTCGCCCACGTCATCCGCGCCCACGAGCCCGCCGGCGAGCGGCGGCTCCTCGAGCGGAGCCTCCTCTACGCGGCCCTCGCCGCGCTGCTCTCGGCGGGCTTCCTCTTCGGCGCCCTCGCCCTCGGCGCCACCGCCGCCGAGCCGCTCTTCCTCCCCAACGGCCTCTCCACCTTCTTCCTGCTCCTCACCGCGGCGCTCGCGTTCGAGCCGCTCCGGCAGGTGCTGCAGGAGAAGCTCGGCAAGCGGCTCGCCCGGGGCGCCGCCGGCGCCGCCGACCTCGCCCGCGCGCTCGAGGGCGCCGAGGCCCGCGCCGACCAGGCCGGCCGCCTCGCCGAGCTCGGCACCTTCGCGTCGGCGGTCGCCCACGAGGTGCGAAACCCCCTCGGCGTCCTCGCCGCCAACCTGAAGCTCCTCGAGAAGCAGGGCGCCGACGAGGCCACGGTGGCGGCGATGCGCCACGAGATCGACCGCGCCTCCCGCTTCGTCGACGAGCTGCTCCGCTACGGCCGCCCGCGGCCGCTCGAGCTCCGGATGGTGGATCTCGACGCCACCATCGAGCTCGCGCTCTCCACCGCGCGGCAGGGCCTCGGGGACGCGGCCCCCGAGGCGCGGATCGAGAAGGACGTCCCCGCCGGCACGGGGCTGGTCGAGGCCGACCAGGGGCAGCTCCTGCAGCTCCTGGTGATCCTGGTGGAGAACGCGCTCCTCGCCGTGCCCGCGGGCGGCGTCGTGCGGGTCTCGGCGCGGCTCGCCGGCGGCGAGGCCGAGCTCGCCGTCGAGGACGCCGGGCCGGGGATCCCGGCGGAGCTCCTCCCGCGGCTCTTCCAGCCCTTCGTCACCGGCCGCCGCCGCGACGGCAGGGCCGGCACCGGCCTCGGCCTCGCCATCGCCCGCGGCATCGCCACCCGGCACGGCGGCTCGATCGAGGCCGGTTGCTCGGCGCTCGGGGGCGCGCGCTTCGTGGTACGCGTGCCCGTCGTGCAGCCCATCCTCGCCGCCGCCGCGCCCGCCGGCCGGCCGGAGCTCGCGTGAAGCCGCCGCTCCTGCTGGTGGAGGACGACTCGGGGTTCCGCCGCGTCTACGGCGGCGTGCTCCGGGGCGCGGGCTACGAGGTGATCGAGGCGGCCGACCGCGCCGCGGCGCGCGAGGCGTTCGCGGCGCGGCCGTTCCCGGTGGTGCTGCTCGACCTGATGCTCCCGCCCGACGGCACCGCCGCGGGAGGCCTCGCGCTCCTCGCCGAGCTGCTCTCGGCGCGGCCCTCGACCAAGGTGCTCGTCTGCTCCGGCGCCGGCGACGGCACCACCATGGTCGGCGCGGTGCGGGCCGGCGCCTTCGACTACCTCGAGAAGCCGGTCGACCCCGACGTGCTGCTCATCGTGGTGGAGCGCGCCGCGGCGCGGGTGGCGCTCGAGGACCGGGTGGAGAGCCTCACCGCCTCGCTCTCCGCGGCGAGGCCCGCCGACGGCCTCGTCGGCGAGAGCGCGCCGTTCCGCGCCGCGGTGTCGCTCGCGGAGCGGATCGCGCCGAGCGACCTGCCGGTGCTCGTCACCGGCGAGAACGGCACCGGCAAGGAGCTCCTCGCCCGCGCGATCCACCGGCGGAGCCGCCGCGCCGAGCGGCCCTTCGTGGCGGTGAACTGCGGCGCGCTGCCCGAGGCGCTGCTCGAGTCGGCCCTCTTCGGCCACGTGAAGGGCGCGTTCACCGGCGCGCTCCGGGACCACCACGGCCTCTTCCGCGAGGCCGACGGCGGGACGCTCTTCCTCGACGAGCTCGGCGACATGCCGCCGCCGCTGCAGGTGAAGCTGCTCCGCGCCCTCGAGGCCGGCGAGGTGCTGCCGGTCGGCGCGGACCGGCCGGTGAAGGTCGACGTCCGGATCGTCTCGGCGACGCACCAGGATCTCGCCGCGCTCCAGGCGAAGGGCGCGTTCCGCGAGGACCTCTACTGGCGCCTGAAGGGCGCGGAGGTGCGGCTCCCGCCGCTGCGCGAGCGCAAGGCGGATCTCCCGCTCCTCGCCGCGCACTTCCTCAACCAGGCGGCGTCGCTCGCCGCCGACGGCAAGCCGAAGGTGCTCGGCGACGCCGCGGTGGAGGCGCTCCTCGCCCACCCGTGGCCGGGCAACCTCCGCGAGCTGCGCCACGAGCTGCAGCGCGCCACGGTGCTCGCCGGCGAGCGGCGGCAGCTCGAGCCGGAGGACCTCTCGTTCGCGGGCGCGGAGCCCGCGCCGCGTCCCGCCGGCGCGGGGACGACGCTCGCGGAGAAGGTGGAGGCCCTCGAGCGGCGCGAGCTCGCGGCGGCCCTCGAGAAGAGCGGCGGGAACCGCACCCGGGCGGCCGAGGCGCTCGGGCTCTCGCGGCAGGGGCTGCTCAAGAAGCTCGATCGCTACGGGCTGGGCTGACGGGCGATGATGCGGGCCATGCGCTCCCCGCTCGTCCTGCTCGCCCTCGCGCTGGCCTCGTGCACGCCGGAGACGCTGCCGCCCGAGGGCTGCACCAACGACGTCGAGTGCGCGGCCGGCGGGTCCTGCGTCGACGGCGCGTGCGTGACCGACCCCGACGCCTGTGCCCCGCTCCTCGCCTGCGGCCCGGCCTGCGTGGATCCCACGAGCGACCCTGCGAACTGCGGCGGCTGCGGGCTCGCCTGCGAGGAGGGCCGCGGCTGCGTCCACAGCGCCTGCTGCCCCGCCGAGGCGCCGGCGGTGTGCGAGGGCGCGTGCGTCGACGTCGGCAGCGACCCGTCGCACTGCGGCGGCTGCGGGCTCGCCTGCGGCGCGTCTCAGACGTGCCAGGGCGGCACCTGCTGCGCCGAGGGGCTCACCGCCTGTGGCGCCGCGTGCGTCGACCTCTCCCGCGACCCGAGCGCCTGCGGCAGCTGCGACGTCCGCTGCCCGGAGGGCGCGGCGTGCACGGCGGGCGCGTGCGAGGCGTGCCCCGAAGGCACCGTCGAGCGCGGCTGCGGCCCGGTGCGGTTCTGCGCGCCCGAGGGCCGCGCCGAGGCAGACGCCTGCATGGTCGAGATCCCCGCCGGGCCGTTCGTCCGCGGCAAGGCGGGCCTCGAGCACCACGAGCCGGTGCGGACGATCACGCTCTCGACCTTCTGGATCGACCTCACCGAGGTGACCCAGGCGTCGTACGCCACGTGCGCGAGCTGCACGACGCCGGTCGGCGTCTACGACCCGGTCCGGCTCGCCGACCTGCCGGTGTCCGGCGTCACCGTCGAGCAGGCCGAGGCGTACTGCGCGTTCCGGGGCGCCCGGCTCCCGACCGAGGCGGAGTGGGAGAAGGCGGCCCGCGGCACCGACGCGCGCGACTTCCCGTGGGGCGACGACCCGCCCACCTGCGCCCACGCGGTGAGCGAGGAGTGCGGGCGGAGGGCGCGGCCCGTCGGCAGCGTCCCGCACGGCCGGAGCCCGTACGGCCTGCTCGACATGTCCGGCAACGTCGCCGAGTGGGTGTCCGACTGGTTCGACGGCGCCTACTACGAGGTCGCGCCGGACCAGGATCCGCAGGGCCCCGAGCCCACCAACGAGCGCCAGGTGCGAGGCCGCGGGTACCTGCACGACCTCACCTCGATGATGACCTGGCGGCGCGAGCCCCGCGCGCTGGCCGACGTGACGTCGTTCGACTACGGCTTCCGCTGCGCGAAGACGCCGCCGTGATCCGGCGCCACGCTCCACCGGGGGCTTCGCTCCTGGACGCCATCGTGGCCACCCGAGCTGCGATGGCCCGGGTCCTCGACGGCCGCCGCGTCGCGCCGCTCCTCTGCTCGCTCCTCCTCGCCGCGTGCGCCTCCGCGCCGGCGCCCGCGCCGGAGAGCGCCGAGCCCGCCTGGGCCGCGGCGATCCCCGACGCGGAGGGCGGCGGCACGGTCGATCCCCTGGTCGCCGCGCT
>CAZDGH010000129.1:0-6617 GCA_964504805.1 uncultured Myxococcales bacterium
GTCCGGACCCGGGCGGCACGCGGCTCGTCGCCCGGGTCGAGCGCGGGCGGCTCGAGCTGTCCGCGGACGCGGGCGGCACGCTGCACCGCCGGGGCTTCCGGCTGGAGACCGGCGCGGCGCCGCTCCGCGAGAACCTCGCCGCGGGGATCCTGGCGCTCGCGGGCTACACGGGCGACGAGCCGCTCGTCGATCCGCTCTGCGGCGCGGGGACGTTCCTGGTCGAGGGCGCGCTGCTCGCGCTGCGGCGGGCGCCGGGGCTGTCGCGGACCCTGCCGTGCGAGTCGTGGCCGGCGGTGGCGCCGCTCGTCGAGGGCGTGAAGGCGTCGCTGCGCGCGGCGGAGCGGGAGAAGCCGCCGGCGCCCATCGTCGGCAGCGACCTCAAGGCGGGCGCCCTCGGCGTCACGCGGCGGAACGCGGAGCGGGCGGGCGTGCGCGCGTTCGTCGAGCTCGTGCGCCGCGACGCCCGCGAGGCGACGCCGCCGCCGGGCGCGGGCGCGGGCGTGCTCGTCGGGAACCTGCCCTACGGCAAGCGGCTCGGCGCGCCGCGCGAGGTCGA
This sequence comes from uncultured Myxococcales bacterium, assembly GCA_964504805.1. GTDB lineage: Bacteria > Myxococcota > Myxococcia > Myxococcales > Vulgatibacteraceae > CAZDGH01. The sequence goes on from CAZDGH010000129.1 coordinate 557, forward strand.
GGCGCTGCACCGCGACCTCGGCCGCGCGCTCCCCGCGCGCTTCCCCGGCTGGCGCCTCGCGCTCCTCACCGGCTCCGAGGCGCTCGCGTCGAAGCTCGCGTTCCCGGGCGCGACGCTCGTGCCCCTCACGAACGGCGGCCTGCCGGTCGTGCTCGTCCTCGCGCGCGCCTGACCCGGTGCGCATCGTGTCGCCGGAGGGCGACGCCATGATCGAGCACGTCTCGCTGCGCTGCACCGATCCGAAGAGGAGCCGCGACTTCTACGAGCGGGCCCTCGCCCCGCTCGGCTACGAGCAGGACTGGGTGTACGGCGACTCGTACGCGTTCCAGCTCCGGGGGCACCACGACTTCTGGGTGACGAAGGGAGAGGTGGCGACGCCGCTCCACCTCGCGTTCCGGTGCAGGACCCGCAAGCAGGTCGACGCGTTCTACGAGGCCGCGATCGCGGCGGGGGCGAGGGACCACGGGAAGCCCGGGCTGCGGAGGGACTACGGGAAGGACTACTACGCGGCGTTCGTCTACGACCCGGACGGCCACAACCTGGAGGCGGTGAGCTTCGCGAAGCCGGTTCGGAAGGCGACGAAGGGGAAGCGGCCCTCGACGTCGCGGCGCTCGCGCACCCGCCACTGACCCACCGAGGCGCACCGAGCGCGAGGCCGATCTCGAAGTGCCGTAGGCTGCGCCGATGGCGCCGGTCTTGGTCGCGGGCTCGCTCGCGCTCGCCGTCGGGTGGGCGATCGCTGCCGACGGCGCTGCGCGCACCGAGCGCGACGCGGCCGGCCTGCCGGTCGGCACGGTCCGGTCCGCGACGGAGGACGCCACGGGCGCGCCGCGCGAGGCGCGCACCGACCGCTGCTTCGACGCGGCGGGGCGGCTCGTGCTCGAGGAGGGCCCGTCGACGGTGTACCGCCGCCTGGTGCTCGACGCGCTCGGGCGGCCGGTTGCCGAGTACGACCGCGCGGCGCCGCCGAACGACCTCGTGGTCACCCGCGCGTACGACGTCCGCGGCGCGGTCTTTCGCGAGGAGGACGCCGCGGGCGTGGTGACGCTGCGCGGCGTCGACGCCGCGGGGCACGTGCTCTGCGAGGGCACGTACGCCACGGGCGCGACGCCGCTCGCGTCTGCGACGATCGACGCGCCGGCGACGCAGGTGTGCGGGGTCGCGGACGCGGCGCGGCTCACCCGCTGGAAGTACGGCGAGACGGGCGAGCTGCTCGCGGTGGCGCCGCCGGGCGTGGCGGGCTTCGCCGCCGGGACCGTGCGCTACGGGTACGACGCGCGGCGGCGGGTCACGAGCCGCACCGACGCCGAAGGGCACGAGGTCACGTACGGCTACGCCGACGCGCGGTTCCCGGAGCTCCGGACCTCGCTCACGCAGGCCGGCACCACGACCTGGACGACCACGTACGACTCGAACCGCCGCGCCGCCTCGCAGGTGGACCCGCTCGGGAACACGGGCACGTTCGCGTCGTACCGCCTGCGGCAGCCGACGAGCATCTCGTACACGGGGCCGAACGCCACGGGCACGTCGCCGTCGGGCGTGACGCTGGCGTACGACGACAACGGCGCGCTGCTCTCGCGCACGCTGGCGCGCGTCGACACGACCGAGGACACCGAGACCTGGACCCGCGACGTCGAGGGCCGGCCCGAGACGTACACGCTCGAGACCGACGCCGGCGGCGCGGCGGTGACGACGGCGCTCGCGTGGCGGTACCACCTCGACGGCTCGCGCGCCGAGGTGACGCTGCCGGGCGGGACGCGGGCGGGCTACCTGTACGACGTCGCCGGGCGGCTCGAGCGCACGACGCAGGTCGTCGGCGCGGCCGACTTCACGACGGAGCACGCGACGACCCCGGAGGGCCTGCCGACGCGCACGCTCCTCGGCGACGGCAGCACCACCTGCCGCTCGTACGACGCGGCGGACCGGCTCACCTACGTCGGGCACACGCTCGCGACCGACGCCTGCGACGCGCTCCCGCTCGTCGGGCCGCTCCGGGCGTTCGCCTACGGCCACGACGCGTTCGGGAACCGCAACCAGGTGGACGAGCTGTGGCGGTCGCCGACCGAGGGCACGCTGCACTCCGAGGCGACGACGTTCGCGTACGACGGCCGCGACCGGCTCACGGCGGCGGCGTACGGCGACCTCGCGGTCCGGTACGTCTACGACGGCAACGGCAACCGCACCCGCGAGACGACGTGGGCGCGGGACCCGGGCGTGACGGCGGCGACGTACGCCGCGGGCGGCGTGCCCGGGCCGACGGTCGACCACGACCTCGCCTACGACCTGCGGGACCGGCTGACGACGATCGACGACCGGCTCACCGGCGGGCAGAACGTCGTCACCTACGCGTACGACGCGGCGGGCCGGACGACCTCGCGGACGACCGCGGCGGGCGCGACGACCTACGCCTGGAACGCCGACGGCACGATGCGCGACGCGGTGGACCCGTCGTCGACGCGGCTCGGCCTCTACGCCTACGACCCGTCGCTCCTGCGGCGCCGGAAGCTGTCGAGCGCGCCGTCCGAGGGCGACCGGCTCTACGTGTACGACGGCAGCTCGCTCGTCGCCGAGCTCGACGCCGCGACCGGCGCGCCGAAGCTGACGTACCTGTACGGCACCGAGCTCCTCGGCGTCGCCGACGCGACGGGCGGGAGCACGGTGGTCGAGTGGGTCCACCGCGACGGCATGCGGTCGGTGGTGGAGCGCACCGCGAGCGCGGGCGCGTCGGCGGTGCGGGTCGCGGGGCCGTTCCGGTACGACGCGTTCGGCACGCAGCGGGCGACGGGGACGGCGTCGGTCATGGCGACCGACGGCCGGAGCAAGGTCGCGTACACCGGCCACGTGCTCGACGCGGAGACGGGGCTCGTCTACGCGAAGGCGCGGTACCTCGTGCCGGAGCTCGGGCGGTTCCATTCGCAGGATCCGTACGAGGGCGAGGCGGGGCAGGCGCCGTCGCTGCATCGGTATGCGTATGCGCCATGCGTGATCACGTAGCGCCCGAGGCCTTCGGTTTTGCAGGCGTTCTCCGCCCTCGCTTCGCTCTCGCGGGACCCGGACTGGCGTAGCCGCGGAGTTGGTCATGGACGCTCGGTGCGTGACGCCAGTTCGGGTCCCGGGCGTTGCCGAGGAGGCTGACGACGAGACCGTTCCATGCGGGGCCGCCGGGAGTCTCCTCGCGCATCGCATGGGCGATCATCAGCGCGGCGGCTCCCATCATCCGTGCCAGAGCCATCGGATGCAGCGGCGGCCGGGTTCGCACCAGGGTTCTCTTCCTCAGGCCTTCCTTGAGGTGCGCCCGGTGAACGATCAGGTTCACGAGGATCGAGGCGGTCAGCGCCGCCCGCAGCACGATCCGCACGGACTCCGGTGTCACAGCGTCGATCTTGTCGAGCTTGTGGCAGGACTTGTCGAGTTTGTTGTCCGACTCGATCTCCCACCGGAGGCGGTAGAGCGTCGCCACCTGCTGCGGTCCGTGGGTCGAGCGAGACAGGTTCGTGAGGTAGAAGCCGTAGCTCCCGTTCGGCAGCTTGACGCCGACCACGCGCACCTGGAGCGGGTCGTTGCCCGGCCCCAACCAGGCGTCGAGGTCGATCGCCTTGCCGTCGAGCAGCAGCAGCTCCTCCGTGATGAGGAGTTGCAGGTCCGAGCCCTCCATCCACGGACCGGTGATCTCGCCGCGGACGATGCGATCGACCCTCGGCTTCCAGCCGTCCTTCAGGCGGATCACGTACGAGACGCCGTGGGCCTCGCAGTCGCGCAGCCGGGCGTGGCTGGCGTATCCGAGGTCGGCGAGCAGCCCGTGGCCTCGCCAGCTCTCGTCGATGGTGAGATGGACGCTGTCGTGCTCCCTTGCGGGCGACAGCCGGTAGTCGACCATGACCGTCCGACCCACCGAGAAGATCTTGTGGACCTTGATCGCGGCGTAGTCGCCGGCGCCCGGGTGCTCGGCCTTGAGGGCGGGCACGTCGCGGAGCTTCACGGTGGTGGAGTCTGCGATTCGCCAGTCGATGACGCCGCCGAGGATGCCAGGAAGCAGGACGGGCTCGGCACGAGCCTTTTCCATCGCGTGGGCGAGAACGTGCTGGGTGAAGACGTCGAGTCTGCCGTCGAACTTCCGGTAGAACCCGGAGCGAGCGGGCCGGGTGCCGGTGCTGCTCGCGTAGGCTCGAAGCATGTCCGCCTGGCGACCGCCCTCGTGCGTCTGGCCGCCGATGAACATGGCTCTCGCGAAGAGGTCGAGGTCGAGCTGGCGCTCCCGCTGTACGACGCCGAGCTCCGAGGCGAGGCTCCGGATGAGCGAAGGTGGCAGGACGAGATGGAAGATGGCCTCCAACTCTGCTGGATCGAGCTCGAGCTTCGGCTTCTGCATTGCGCCCCCGGTCGAAGGGGCGACAGAGGATCACGCCGGGCTACCCCTATCAACCAGGAGAGGAATCCGATCGAACTCCGGGTGTTTGGCGAGGTTCACGCTACGTGGACAGCCATGGCGTATGCGCGGTCGAGTCCGCTCGAGTACTGGGATCCGAATGGCTACCGCGACCAGACCGCCGAGGAGGCCGAATACTCGAAGATGGTTCGAGGTCTGCTCGCGAAGGAAGAGGCCAAGCACGGGGAGCGGGCTCTTCCGCACAGGCTGGCGATGGCCTGGTTCCATCACATGAAGACCCAGGAGGTAAGGGCTCACATCGAGCACTTCGAGCTGGCAATCAAGTTCGCTGGCGAGGGCGAAGCCGTGAAGCCGATCGCGCTCAAGGAGAACTTCGTCCGGCTCGGTGGCGAAGGCATGGAGGTGGACCTGAATCTCGGAGTGGCGTTCAGCACGGACGCCAATCTAGAGCGCCTCGCCATGCTCGAGAACAGCGTTGCCAATCGCCTCCTTCTCACCTCCGCGCAGTTTCAGGACCTCCTCGCTGCGGCTGGGGGAGTTCGCTCGCCGAAGGCGATGTCCAAGGGAATCAGGGGTAAACCGGGTCACCGGCGTGGGCCGAAGGCACCTCTAGCACCAACGGATCCGACCTCGACCGCCTGGCAGCCCACCTCTGCGCAGCGGAAGGCCGGTTTGGGGGAACCGCGGGGGGCGGGGACTTGGAAGTTCGATGCAACGAAGGACATCGACTTTCGAGCTGAGGGCAAGAGCTTTGGCGCAGCGCTAGATCGAGCGTTCGAGGCCACAGGAGTGCCGCGCGGGGAGTTCCGGGCTACGAAGTTCGCTCGTGACGCGCACGGCAAGACCCGAGCTGTTGAGTGGGTGGGCCCCGGCGGTGCAGAGGTGAACGTTGATTTTCCGCACGCCAGGAATGGGCCCGCGGAGCCTCATGTCGGATATAGACTTCCGGGAAAGGGCGGGATTGTTGGACACGTCATACTCACGGAAGTGCCAGTCAATCGAACGGACAAATGATGGTGGTTAATTCTCGCATTGTGGATTTCGTTCGAGAGGCAGCGAGACAGGGCGTCGACACCATGCAGCTGTCTGGGGAGGATGTCGCCAGATACCTCTCCGCCATTCGAAAGACCTTCGTCGATCCGGAGTCCAGGGGAGTTCTGCTCTGGGATCGAGTAAGGGTGCGGAGAGCGGCCTCATCCGAGGCGCGCTTTGAATTGGTAAGGGAGTTTTTTGCGGACTTCGAGGGTGAGTGCGTGTTGATTATGGATGACATTGAGGGGTTTTCCGGACTTGTTGTGTCGAATGCTAGGATGATTCCTTCGATCCTGGCGGAAATGTATGGATTTGTATGGTATGCGACGAGCCCGGAGCTTGATGTCCTGCTGTGCTCCGGAGACCATGACGTCGTAATCGAAGCATCTGGTGCTCACTAGCCGAAGCCGAATAGCCGTCCGGCGAGGTTTCGATGTGGAGGCCGTCCGGGCGGACGCGTGCGGCAGGGGGAAATCTCTCTTCGCGCTGCGGTGGTAATTGCGGAGAAGGCACCAGCCGCCGTACTCGCGCTTGCCTTGAACGAAGAAGCCCAAGGGGAAGCGGTCGGGCTCCTTCGCCATGGACTTGGTGGATGTCGGCCAGACTTGCGGACGCTCGCGGCCTGCATCCCCAGGGCCGCGC
>CAZDGH010000129.1:6627-13511 GCA_964504805.1 uncultured Myxococcales bacterium
CGTCGAACACCGCGGGTTCGCCTTCGGCGAGCGGGCGGAAGCGCACGGCGATGACGGTGTCGTGCACGAAGCTGTCCTCCCCGCGCGCGTGCTCAGGATGGCGTAGCGGGTCAGCGGCTGCCGCCGGCACTCGTGATGGGGTTATGCGAAATCCGCACCCGACTGCCACATCCTGGAGGCGGTGAGCTTCGCGAGGCCACGACCGGGCCGCCGGGCGGGAAGGGCGCGCGCTCGGCGCGCCCTTCCTCAATGGAGGACTTTCCCCCTCGGCTAGCAGCAGCTCGGGTCGCAGTCCCATGCGGCGCCCGAGTACGGGCCGGCGCCCCAGTCGCTCTGGGAGAGCCACACGCAGGAGTCGCCGTCGCGGACGCAGCCGTCGCACTCGGACGTCTGGCCGCCGCCGGTGCCGGAGCCGTCGCCTTCCACCGCGGCGATCGCGGTCTGGCAGTCGGTGGCGACGTAGGCCTCGAGCCACGCGGCCGTCGGCGCGGCGTCGTGGCAGCCGGCGACGCACTGGTTCGTCGTGGCGGCGTCGGAGATGCCCTTGCAGCCGAGGTAGTGGGCACAGGCGCCGTCGCAGGTGGCGCCGCCGGACTGCCCGGGCACGCACACCTCGTAGCCGGCGTCGCCGGCACAGGCGTAGCCGGGGCGGCAGTCGCCGTCGTCGCCGCAGGAGCGGAAGCAGGCGGCGCCACCGCCGGTGAGGCCGTAGCACTGGCCGGCGGTGCCGCAGTCGTCCGCCGCGGCGCAGGCCTTGGTGCAGTAGCCGCCGGGCGCGTCGCCGCAGGTGAGGCCGGCGTCGCAGGTGCCGCAGGACGAGCCGAGGGAGCCGTCGGCGAGCTCGGACCGGCCGGCGCTGCCGCCACCGTCGCCGGCACCTCCGTCGCCGCCGCCGCTGCCGCCGTCCGCGGGGAGGTAGCAGCCGGCCGCGCACACGAGGACGAGGAACGAGAGCTTCTTCATGTCGATCTCCGGGAAGGTTGGAACCGCCGGCACCTCCTGAGCACGGCCGGGGCCAACCGAACCTCCCAACGAAACCGCGGACTTCGAGCCCTCCCGCCCTCCGCCGCGACCGCCTTCGGTCACCTCCGTGAGCCCCGTCACACCCGACCAAATTCGGTCGGTCGCGGGCCACCGGATCCCGTAACCTGCCAGGACCTCTGGGGAACGCTCGTGGCAGGCGCCTTGCCACACGCGCGTGGGGGGGAGCCGCCATGTCGGAGCCGCAGGACGAAGCGCCGTCGCTCGTCGGACCGGTCCTCGCCTCGCTGGCGACGCTGGGCTACGCCGTCGTCGTCGTCCTCACGGTCTGGGCGTCGCCGGACAAGGGCTTCACCGCGTTCACCGGCCGCAAGGTGGTCCAGGTCGCGCCGTACGGCGCGGTCGCCGCGGCGGGGGTCCGGCCGGGGGACGTGGTCGTCGCCGTGGACGGCGTCGAGCTCCGGTCCACCCTCGACTACGCGGACCGCGTCCTCGCCCGGAAGCCCGGCGAGCGGCTCACGCTCGAGTTCCGGAAGCGCGGCAGCGACCGCCGCGTACGGGCCGAGGTGCTCCTCCAGCCGGTCGCCGCGCCGATCCCGTCGCTGCTCGCCCTCGCCTCCGGCTTCGTGCTGGTGACGCTCGGGCTCGTGGCGCGGGCGGGCCGGCCGAAGGATCTGGCGGCGGTGCGGTTCCACCGGGTCGCCCTCGGGTACGCGTTCCTCTTCTCCGGCGGGCTCTCGTGGACCCACCTGCTGGTGCACCCGTGGCTCGCGCTCGTGTGCGTGACCGCGCTGTTCGTGGCGCCTTCGCTGGCCACCGACTTCGTCCTCACCTTCCCGGTGCGGCCGCGGCGCTCGCCGGCCGGCTACCGGGTCGCGGCGTACCTGCCGTCGCTGCTGCTCTTCGTGGGCGTCCTCGGGGGGATCGCGCTCGCGGCCGCCGACCACCACCGCGGCGCCGGCGGCGACCGCGGCCTGCGCCTCGTGGCGTTCCTCATCGGCGCGCAGCTCCTGGTGATGAACCTCGAGCAGGCGCTCGCGCTCAAGGTGCAGCTCGCGAGCCTGCGGGAGCTCTCCGGGGAGGCGCGGGCGCAGGCGAAGTGGCTCGTCCTCGGGTTCGCGGGCGTGCTCGTCCCGGCGGCGATCGCCGTGCCGGTGGCGGCGCGCGACCTCGCGCACTTCATGGCGGTCGGGTACCAGCCGTTCGTGCTGCTGATGGCGTCGCTCTTCTTCGGGGCCGCGACGCTCGCGGTGCTGCGGGTGCGGCTCGCGGACGTCGACCTCGTGATCCGCCGCTCGGTCGGCTACACGCTGGCGACCGGCGGGGCCGCCGCGATCTACCTCGGCCTCGTCCTCGCGGCGTCGATCGTCGCCGACCGCCTCGCCGAGGGGCTCGGCCTCCTGCCGCACCTGGTGGCGGCGTCGGCGACCGCTCTCCTCTTCCCGGTCCTCGCCCGGCGGGCGATGGGGTGGATCGACCGGCGGTACTACCGCGACCGGCTCCACTACGTGCAGGCGCTCCGCGAGCTCGCGGTGAGCGCGACGCGGCTGCGCGAGCCGGCGGAGCTCGCCGCCGACGTCGTCGGCCGCGCCACGGCGGCGCTGCGCGCGGCCCGCGGCGCGCTCTACCTCGCCGAGGGCGGCGCGCTCCGCCTCGTCCACGCGGTGGGCGACGGCTTCCCGCCCGGCGCCGCGGACCCGGCCGCCCTCGCCGCGGCCGGGCTGGTGGTGCCGATCGAGCGGGAGCGGCTCCTCGGCGCTCTCGTGCTCGGCGACCGCCTTGGCGGCGACCTCTACTCGAGCCAGGACAGGGACCTCCTCGCCGCCGTCGCCGGCCAGCTCGCCGTCGCGTTCGAGAACGCGGGCGCCTACGCGACGATCGCGGCGATGAACCGCGAGATCCAGGAGCTCCGCGAGCGGCTCGAGGACGAGAACCGCTACCTCCGCGGCCGCCTCGACGCCGCGCGCCGCACCGGCGAGGCGATCGTCGGCAGCTCGCGGACGATCCGCGAGCTGCGGGCCACGGTCGAGCGGGTCGCGGCCACGGCGGCGGCGGTCCTGGTCCACGGCGAGAGCGGCACCGGCAAGGGCCTCGTCGCGCGGGCGCTCCACGCCGCGTCCCCGCGCGCCGACGGCCCGTTCATCCACGTGGACTGCGGCGCGATCGCGCCCGGCGTCGTCGAGAGCGAGCTCTTCGGCCACGAGCGCGGCGCCTTCACCGGCGCCGTCCGGAACCGCCGCGGCCACTTCGAGCTCGCCGACGGCGGCACGATCTTCCTCGACGAGATCGGCGAGCTGCCGCTCGCGCTGCAGCCGAAGCTGCTCCGGGTGCTGCAGGACCAGAGCTTCGTCCGCGTCGGCGGCTCGCAGCCGGTGAAGGTGAACGTCCGCGTGATCGCCGCGACGAACCGCGACCTCGCGGCGGCCGCGCAGCGCGGCGCGTTCCGCGAGGACCTCTACTACCGCCTCGCGGTGATCGAGCTGCACGTCCCGCCGCTCCGGTCGCGGAAGGGCGACCTGCCCGAGCTCGTGGACGCGCTGCTGCCGGAGGTGTGCCGCCGCCACCACCAGCCGGCGCGGCGCCTCGGGCCCGGCGCGCTGGAGCGGCTCCTCGCGTACGGCTGGCCGGGCAATGTCCGCGAGCTCGAGAACGTCCTCGAGCGAGCCGCGGTCCTCGCCGACGGCCCGGAGATCCTGCCCCGCGACCTCGCGCTCCCCGACGCGCCGCCGCCGGTGGAGGTGCTCGAGGCGACGGCCGTCCCCGACGACGCCAGCCACCACGACGTCATGGACGTGATCGAGAAGCGCCGCATCGTCGCGGCGCTCCGGTCCGCCGGCGGCAACCGCACCCGCGCCGCCGAGTCTCTCGGCATCCCGCGGACGACGCTGACCAACAAGCTCCGGCGCCACGGGCTCCTGTGACGCCGCCGCCGTGCCGGTCGCAGGAACGAGGAAGCCCGACCGCGCGAGCGGCCGGGCTCCTTCGCCACGCACGCGGCGCGGATGTCGGTCAGACCTTGCGGACGTTCGCGGCCTGCAGGCCCTTGGGGCCGCGCTGGACGTCGAACTCCACGCGCTCGCCTTCGGCGAGCGTCCGGAAGCCCTCGGACTGGATGGCGGTGTGGTGGACGAAGACGTCCTCACCGCCGTCCTGCGAGATGAACCCGAACCCCTTCGCGTCGTTGAACCACTTCACCGTTCCCTGCGCCATCGTGCCGCCGTCCTTCGGTTCCATGCGACGCACCGCGCGCCGCCTGCGTCGAAGGTGCCCACGTGGTCGCGGGTGCGGAAGCGTCGCCTGCCGGCCCGCCTAGGACAGCCCGAGGGAGGCGGGATCCAGGCCGTCGGGCCAGCGCGTGGCCGCCGAGGCGCGGGCCGAGGCCAGGCTCGCCCCCTCGAGGAGCGCGCCGCGGAGGTCGGCGCCGCTGAGGTCGGCCTCGCCGAGGTCGGCGTCGACGAGGCGGGCGCCGCGGAGGTCGGCGCCGGCGAGCGAGGCGCGGTGGAGGTCGGCCCCGGCGAGGTCGGCGCCGATGAGGTCCGCGCCGGAGAGGTCGGCGCTCGTGAGATCGGCGTGGGCGAGGATCAGCATCCGGCCCTCCGCGCCGGCGAGGCGGCGGCGGGCGAGGGGGACGCGGCGGGCGTAGGCGGTCTGCCAGACGCCCGCGGACTCGGGGAGCAGCCAGGCGCGGCGGAGCCAGTCGCTCGGCCGTGGCCGGTCGATCGCGCCGAGGGCGAGCAGCCAGCCGGTCACCTCGAGGAGCCCGAGGTGCGTCGCGGCCTCGAGCGCGCGGTGGCCCACGCCCGGGTGGTCCTTGCGCACGCGCTCGGGCACGCCCTTGTCGAGCCAGGTGCCGGCGAGGAGGCCGTCGTCGAGCTCGACGAGCCGATCGGCGAGGAGCTGCACCGGCTGCGCGCCCGCCTCCGCGGCCCAGGCCTCGACGAGCTCCCGCAGGAAGTCCGCGGCCTCGACCGGGAGCCAGCGCGGGCCGAAGGCCTCGTGGACGCGGCGGGCGGCGGCCTCGACATCGCGCGGGCGCCACGGCATCGCGGCGAGCTCGCGCAGCGTCTCGAGCAGCGCCTCGGCGGCGAGGTACTCGCCGAACGACTTGTGGGTGAACTCGACCGCGCCGCGGCTCTCGCGGAAGTAGAACGACGCGAGCAGGCCGGTGCCGCCGTCCTGGAGCAGCGCCTGCACGTCGGGCTCGTCGTCGAGGGCGGCGCGGACGCGGGCGAGGTCGACGAGCTCGCTCGCGCTCTGGAGGACCGCGAGGCCGGTGGCCTGGAGCGCGCGCCGGAGCCGCCGCCGCTCGTCCTCGGAGAGCCGCCGCCATGGCTCGCCGCCGCCGGTGCGGCCCGAGACCCGGTCGACGGCGCTCCGGTAGATGCCGGTGCGCTGCCGGAGCGGGCCGCCGGGGGGCGGGAGCCGGCCCTCCTCGTGGAGCTTCGCCACCAGGTACAGGAGCAGCGGCTCGCAGAGCACCTCGTCGAGGGCCGAGTCGCCGCCGAGGGCGCCGCGGGCCTCGAGCGTCGCCTCGAGGTCGGCGCCGACCGCGCCTTTCTCGCGGGCCCAGCGCGACAGCCACCCGCGGATCCGCGGCTCGTCGAACGGCGCGAGCGCGAGGCGCAGGAAGCTCTCCGGGATCTCCACGGTCGCGCGCTCGAGCGCCATCGGCCGGCCGGTGACGACGACCTTGTGCCGCCACGCGGCGCCCTCGGCGGAGCGCCGCTGGAACGCGTCGAGGGCGAGGAAGAAGCCGCGCAGGAGCCGCCCGCCGCCCTCGGCGGCGAAGAGCTCGTCGAAGCCGTCGAGGACGAACAGGCAGCGGTGCCGCTCGAGGAACGCCTCGTCGAGGACGATCCCGTGGTGCGCGAGCGCGTGGCCGATCATCTCGAGGAAGCGCCCGCGGGTCGGGTCGCAGGCCTCGGGATCGCGGAGGCGCACCAGGATCGGCACGAACGGGCTCGAGCGATCGCGGGCGACCTCGGCGACGAGCACCTTGCACAGGCTCGACTTGCCGGCGCCGGGACCGCCCTCGATCACCGTCACCCGGGTCGGGTCGTCGAGCGAGGCGCGCACCGCCTCGAGCGCCGGCACCGCCTCGCCGTCGCGGCGCGCCGCCGGCTCCACCCACACCCGGTCGAGGCCGAACGGCTCGTCGAAGAGCGGCTCGCGATCGAGCGTGGCGAGCCGCGCCCGGTACCGCCGCAGCGCCCGCTCGCCGTGGGCGGCGACGGCGAGGCCGAGCGCCGCCGCCACCCGCTCCCGCTCCTTGGAGAGCGCGATGGCGCGCTCGGCGAACGCCGCCGGCAGCTCGTACCGCGCGCGCTCGAGCACGCGCCGCGAGAGCGCGTCGTCGTAGCCCGCGGCGCGGAGCACGCCGTGGGCGAGGAGCGACAGCTCGGCGACGTACGGGTGATCGTGGAGCGTGAACAGGTCGGCGTGGTCGAGGGTGAGCTCGTCGCGGCCGACGGACCTCGCGCCGGCGCGGAGGTCCCGGGCGAGCGCCTCGAGCGACGCGCGCGACAGCCCGCGGTCGTCCGGCAGCGCCCGCGCCACCGCGGCGAGGAACGACTCGCGCAGCGTCGCGTGCAGCTCCTCGGTGAGCGTGCGCGGCGGCGGGACCACCGCCTGCCCGAGGGCGACGAGCACCTTCGCCGCGGGGAAGACCGAGGCGACGGCCTTGCCCAGCTCGCCGTCGAGGGCCTTCACCACCAGCTCGGCGGTGTCGACGCCGACGTCGACGAGCTCGCCGCGGTCGAGGCGCCAGCGGAGGAGGTCCCTCACCGGCGGCGGCGCCACGCGAGCCGGAGCGCGATCGCCGCGAGCAGCACGCCGGCGCCAGGTCCGCCGCCGGCGCCGCAGCCGCAGCCGTCGTCGGGGGCGCCCGCGCCGCCGCCGTCGGA
>CAZDGH010000130.1:0-13507 GCA_964504805.1 uncultured Myxococcales bacterium
GGCCGAGGCGGTCGATGCCGAGGGCGGAGACCTTGCCCTTGCCGAGGGCGGCGGTGAGGCGCACCGACGCGCCCGCGGCGCGGGTGGTCACGGTGAAGCCCGGCAGCGCGCCGGCCATCGCCTGCGCCTCGGCGAGGTCGGCGCCCTCGGGGAGGAGCGCCTCGACCCAGAGCTCGCGCTCGACGAACGGCTCGGCGGCGGCGCGGATCGCCGGGGCGGACTCGGCGATGGAGAGCGGGCCGGGGTCGAACGAGGCGGAGGTGAACCCCGCGTCCACGAACGCGAACGCCCGCCGCCGCGCCCGCTCCTTGTCGGCGACGGCGATGCCCTCGGCGTGCAGGAACAGCGGCCGGAGCAGCCCGACCTCGTCCGCCTCCTGCGCGAGCGCGGCGACGAGGGAGGCCGGGGTGAAGGCCGGGGCCGGCAGCTCCGCGCCGAGCGAGATCCCGAGGCAGGCGTCGAGGCTCTTCGCCGCCTGCAGGAGCCCCGGCAGCGCCTGCCGCGCGAACGCCGGCATGGTGAGGAGCGCGTGATCGGGGTCCGCGCGGACGAGGTCGCGGACGCTGGCGAGGAGGACCCCGCTGCCCTTCGGCAGGGCCGCGACGGCATTCCCGGGCCTGAGCGCGAGGACCTCGTCGGGGATCGGCACGCGCGCGGTCTACCGGGCGCGGCGCAGCGCGTCAACGGGGTCGAGAGGCCCTCCGCGGGGCACGCGCGCCGCCGTTGACCGTCCGACGGAGGGCCTCCTACTCTCCGCGCGCGGTCGCGCCACGCGGCCCTCGGGGGGACGCGGATGCCGGAGGGGCGGGACGACGAGCACGACGCGCTCCGCGCCCGCGTCGACGCCCTCGAGGCCGAGCTCCGGGCCGCCACCGCCGCCAAGAGCCGGTTCCTCGCCAGCGTCAGCCACGAGATCCGCACGCCGCTCGGCGCGCTCCTCGGCTTCGCGGACCTCCTGCTCGATCCGAATCTCGCCGAGGCCGACCGGCTCAACTACGCCCACGTCATCCGCCGCAACGGCGAGCACCTGCTCGAGCTCATCGACGACATCCTCGATCTCTCGAAGCTCGAGGCCGGCAAGCTCTCGGTGGAGCGGCTCGAGACCTCGCTCGCGGCGGTGCTCTCCGACGTGGCCTCGCTGATGCGGGTCCGCGCCCACGAGAAGGGCCTCGCCTTCGAGGTCGCGCTCGAGACCGAGCTGCCGTCGGAGCTGCGCACCGACCCGACCCGGCTCCGGCAGGTGCTCCTGAACCTCGTCGGCAACGCCATCAAGTTCACCGCCCGGGGCTCGGTCCGGCTCGCCGCGCGTCGCGACGGCGAGACCATCTCCCTCGAGGTCTCGGACACCGGCATCGGCATGACCGAGGCGCAGCTCGCGGGGCTGTTCCGGCCGTTCGAGCAGGCGGATCCGTCGATGAGCCGCCGCTTCGGCGGCACCGGCCTCGGCCTGGCGATCTCGAAGCCGCTGGTGGAGGCGCTCGGCGGCGCGGTGTCGGCGCGGAGCGAGCCGGGCCGCGGCTCGACCTTCCGCGTCATCCTCCCCGCCGACGTCCCCGAGGGCGCGAGGTCGCTCCGCTCGCTCGCCGAGGCGCCGCAGGAGCTGCCCGAGTCCGGCACCGGGCGGATCCCGGCGCGGCTCGCGGGCACCGTGCTCCTCGCCGAGGACGGCCTCGACAACCAGCTCCTCGTCTCGACGATCCTGCGGCGCCGCGGCCTGCAGGTCGTGGTGGTCGGGGACGGCGCGGCCGCGGTCGAGCACGCGCTCGGGGCCGCCGCGGGCGGGACGCCGTTCGACGTGGTGCTGATGGACATGCAGCTCCCGGCCCTCGACGGCTACGCCGCCACCGCCGCGCTCCGGGCGCAGGGCTACCGCGGCGCGGTGGTGGCGCTCACCGCCCACGCGCTCCCGGGCGAGCGCGAGAAGTGCCTCGCCGCCGGGTGCGACGAATACCTCTCGAAGCCGGTGCAGCGCGGCACGCTGCTCGAGGCGGTGATGCGCTTCCTCGGGCCGAAGGGCGCGCCGGCGGCGCCGCTGGTCTCGACCTTCCACGCCGACCCCGAGCTCGCCGGCGTCGTCGACCGCTTCGTCGGCGGCCTGCCGGCGCGCGTCGACGAGCTGCGCGCCGCGTCGGCGGACCGCGAGGCGCTCCGCGCCCTCGCCCACCAGCTCAAGGGCTCCGCCGGCGGCTACGGCTTCGCGGCGATCTCCGAGGCGGCCGCGCGGCTCGAGGCCGCCCTCGCCGCGGGCGCCGCGGCGGCGGAGCTGGAGTCGCTCGTCGACCTCTGCCGCCGCGCCCGGGCGAGGCCGTCGTGAGCGAGACCCCCACGGGCCCCGTGCAGTCGGTGCTCGTCGTCGACGACGCCGGCGACATCCACGACCTCGTCGAGGCGCGCCTCCGGCCCGAGGGCGTCGCCATCCAGCACGCCTTCGACGCCGAGCGCGCCCTCGCCGCCGCCCGCGCCAGCCGCCCCGACCTCGTCCTCCTCGACCTCGAGCTGCCGGGCGCGAGCGGCCTCGAGCTGTGCCGGCGCTTCAAGGCCGATCCCGACCTGGCGGCGATCCCGGTGATCTTCCTCACCGGCACCGTCGACGTCGACGTGAAGGTGCAGGCGTTCGACGCCGGCGCCATCGACTACGTGGTGAAGCCGTTCGACGCCGTCGAGCTCCGCGCCCGGGTGCGGTCGGCGCTGCGGACGAAGCGCTACCAGGATCTCCTCGCCACCCGCGCGCAGCTCGACGGCCTCACCGGCCTCTGGAACCGCGCCTACTTCGACGAGCGGCTCGACGAGGAGGCGGCGCACGCGCTGCGGCACCGGCGGCCGCTCGGCCTGGTGCTCCTCGACGTCGACCACTTCAAGAAGCTGAACGACGCCCACGGCCACCCGTTCGGCGACCTCGTCCTCCGGCGCGTCGCCGACGTGCTCGCGAGCACGGCGCGGCGCGGCGAGATCCCGTGCCGGTACGGCGGCGAGGAGTTCGGCGTCATCCTCCGCGACACCGACGCGGCCGGCGCCGCGGTGGTCGCCGAGCGGCTCCGGGCGCGGATCGAGGCGCTCGGCGTGACCAACGGCGGCGTGGCCGTGCCCGTCACCGCCAGCGTCGGCTACGGCGCCCCCGAGGACCTGCCCGATCCCGGCGCGTGGGCGCCCGCGGACCTCGTCATCGCGGCGGACGCGGCGCTCTACGCCGCGAAGCGCGCCGGGCGGAACCGGATCCACCGCGCCGGGCGGTGACGTCAGCCGCGCCCGAGCACCTCGCGCACGTACCGGAGCCCGGCGAGCGGCTCGGCCGAGAGCCCCGCGAGCACGCCGCCCGCCATGGCGCCGATGACCCCGACGGAGGCCATGTCGGCCCCGCTCAGGAACAGGCCCGGCAGCGGCGTGCGCGGTCGCAGCGCGGCCGTCCGGTAGCGCTCCGGCGTCGGCTCGATCCCGTAGATCGACCCCGCCGCGGCGCGGGTGAAGTGCTCGGTCGACACCGGCGTCGACAGCTCGCTCCAGGCGAGGTGCGGCTTCAGGCCCGGCATGTGCCGGAAGAGCTGCGTGAGGAGCCGCTCCGAGAGCCGCGCCTTGAGCGCCTCGTAGTCCTCGCCGCGGTGGTGCCAGCGGCCGTCCTTCCAGCGCGCGAAGGCGTCGTACGGCACGAAGGTGACGACCTCGCCGGTGTGGAGCTGCTCGGGGCCGGGATCGTGGCGCGGGTCCTTCAACGACGGGAAGCTGCAGTACAGGACCGGCGCGTCGGCGAGCTCGCCGTCGACCTCCCACGCCTCGGCGTCGGAGGCCCACGTCTCGTAGAACCACCGGTTCGCGGCGCCGGCGCCGGCCGCGCGGATGTCGCCCTTGAAGCCGAGGTAGAGGCAGACGTGGGCGGGCGACGGCCGGAGCCGCGCGATCGAGCGCGCCCAGCCGCGGCCGCGCTCCGCCTCCGGCAGGAGCCGCTCGACGGTCGGCAGCGCCCCGATCGCGCTCACCACGCCGCGGGTCGCCCGGAGCTCCTCGCCGTCCTCGAGCCGCACGCCGGTCGCGCGCCCGCGCTCGACGAGGAGCTCCTTCACCGGCGCGCGGATGCGCGTCCAGCCGCCCGACTCCGCCACGGTGCCGAGGAGCGTCTCGGCGATGCGCCCCGAGCCGCCCACCGGGTAGTACGCGCCCCGCAGGAAGTGCCTCGCCACCAGGGCGTGGATCGCGAACGAGCTCCGGGCCCGCGGCACCCCGTAGTAGCCCCACTGCGCGGTGAGCACGGCCTGCAGCTTCTCGTCGGCGGTGATCCCGTCGAGCACGCGCTTCGTCGGCAGCGTGAGCAGCTCGTGGGCCTCCCGCGCCAGGAACCGGTCGGCGAGCGGCGCCAGCCGCGGCGGCGCCACCCGGCTGAGCCAGTACCGCCCCATCGCGCCCGCGACGTCGCGCACGCGGCCGAGGTACGCGTCGATCGCGGCGCCGTGCCCCGGGAACGCCTCCTTCAGGTTCTCGGCGAACTGCTGCCGGCTGTCGGGGAAGTCGATGCGCAGGTCCGGGAACTCGAAGGCGTCGTAGACGCCGCCGAGCGACGTCCACGCGAGCTTCCCGCCGGTCAGCGCCTCGAGGAGCCGTCCCACCCGCGCCTTCGGGTCGACCTCGCCGATCGCGTGGACGCCGACGTCCCACGACCACTTCTTGCGCCGGAACGTGTGGGTGAAGCCGCCGGCGGTGTAGTGCTGCTCGAGCACCAGCACCCGCCGCCCGACCTTCGCGAGCAGCGCGGCGGTGGTCATCCCGCCCATGCCGCTGCCGACGACGACGTAGTCCCACGGCCCGCCCGGCGCCTTCGTCGACCAGGGCTTCTTCTCGGTGCTCTCGGCGTCCATGGCGCTCCCGGGCCCCGCGTGCGCCGGCGATGCTAGCCGCTGGACCGGGGCCGGTGCTCTACTTCTCCCATGGCCCGCGACCCCGCCGAGCTCGAGCGCTTCCTGGTCGGCACGCCGTTCTTCGGCGGCCTCGCCGGCGACGCGCTCACCCGCCTCGCCTCGATGCTGAAGGAGCGCGAGCTGCCCGCCGGCACCAGCGTCTTCTCCGAGGGCGAGCAGGGACGCTCGATGTACATCGTCGAGGAGGGCAACCTCGTGGTCTGCCGCTCCGGCGAGTCGGGGCGCCGGGTGAAGCTCACCCGCCTCGGCCGCGGCGACTTCTTCGGCGAGACCACCCTCATCGAGATGCAGCCGCGCTCGACGACCGTGGTCGCCGAGACCGAGACGAGGCTGCTCGAGCTCGGGAACATGGACCTCTACCGGCTCTACAAGGAGGACGTGAAGGCCTACGTCCTCGTGCTCCAGAACATCAACCGGGAGCTGTGCCGGCGCCTCCGCTCCGCCGACGGCCGGATCACCGAGGTCGCCTGCGAGCACGACGACGAGGTGACGCAGATCCGCCCGTCGAGGCCGCGCGGCGGCTGAGCGGCCTGCCGGCCGGGCAGCGCAACCGCGCGTCCGCACCTTCGGGGCGGAGGCTGCCCATGGAGGCTTGGCCGAAGCTCGCGACGCCCGGCTGGGAGGAGACCGCCTACGTCCTCCTCCGGCAGGCGCAGCTCGTGGGCAAGACGACGCTCGCCCTGGCGCCGCCGGTGAACCACTGGTGGCACACGACGCTCCGGGTGACGGCGCGGGGGCTCTCGACGGGGCTGCTCCACGCGCCACACGTGGACTTCGAGCTCGCCCTCGACTTCCGCGAGCACGCGCTCGTCGCGGTGACGAGCGACGGCCGCCGCGAGGAGCTCCCCCTCGACCTGGGCTCGGTCGCCGCGTTCCACCGCGGCTACCTCGAGCTCCTCGACGCGCTCGGGATCCCGGTGCGGATCTGGCCGCACCCGGTGGAGGTGCCCGAGCCGGCCCTCGCCTTCGACCGCGACCTCGAGCCGCGCCGCTACGACCGCGCCTGGGCCGAGGCCCACCACGCCGCGCTCCGGCAGGCGCACCGGCTCCTCGAGCGGTTCCGCGGCGGCTTCGTCGGCAAGGCGAGCCCGGTGCACTGGTTCTGGGGCAGCTTCGACCTGGCCTCGACCCGGTTCTCCGGGCGCAGGGCCCCGCTGCACCCCGGGGGCGTCCCGAGCCTCTCCGACCTGGTCGTGCGCGAGGCGTACTCGCACGAGGTGTGGAGCGCGGGCTTCTGGCCCGGCGGCCCGGCCTACCAGGAGGCGGCGTTCTACGCCTACGCGTACCCGGAGCCCGAGGGCTTCGCCCGGGCGGAGATCGCGCCCGCGGCGGCGCGCTACGAGCCGTCGCTGCGGGAGTTCGTGCTGCCGTACGAGGACGTGCGGGCGTCCCGCGATCCCGACGGCGACGTCCTCTCGTTCCTCGCGGCCACGTACGAGGCGGCGGCGGAGCTCGGCTGGTGGGATCGGGCGCGGCTGGAGCGGGAGCCGCCGCGCCCTCGCGCCGGAGCGCGCCCGGCGGCCCGCCGAGGCTGAGGCGGGTCAGTGGGCGACGGGCACGTCCCGGCAGTACGCCGGCGTCTCGATCTGCAGGGTGACGTGGTCGATCCCGAACCGCTCGTGCAGCTCGCCCCTCACCCGCCGCAGGATGTCGTCGTTCTTGCCGAGGTCGCAGCCGCCGACGACGACGTGGGCCGAGAGCGCGTGCATGCCGCTCGAGATCGTCCAGATGTGGAGGTCGTGCACCGCGGTCACGCCCTCGACGTGCTCCATGGCGTGGAGCACCTCGGCGAGGTCGAGGTGCGCCGGCACCGCCTCGAGCAGCACGTCGACCGCCTCGCGGACGAGGCGGAGCGCGCCGTAGACCACCACCAGCGCGATCAGCACCGAGACGACGGCGTCGGCGGCGGTGAAGCCGGTGAACCAGACGACGGCGCCGGCGGCGACGACGCCCACCGACGAGAGGGTGTCGCCGAGCAGGTGCAGGTACGCGCCCTTCACCGCCAGCGAGTGGCCGCGGCCCTTGAGCAGCAGGATCCCGAGGAGGTTGGTGGCGAGGCCGATCCCGGCGACGACGAGCATCGTCCCCGCCCGGATCGGCTGCGGATCCCGGAGGCGCTCCACCGCCTCCCAGCCGATGTAGAGCGCGAGCAGGAGCAGCGTCACCCCGTTCGCGAGCGCGGCGAGGATCTCCAGGCGGTAGTAGC
This sequence comes from uncultured Myxococcales bacterium, assembly GCA_964504805.1. Taxonomy (GTDB): domain Bacteria; phylum Myxococcota; class Myxococcia; order Myxococcales; family Vulgatibacteraceae; genus CAZDGH01. The sequence continues at coordinate 7,111 of CAZDGH010000130.1, forward strand.
CGTACGTCGCCTTCGGATCGGCGGGCTTCGACGCGAACCAGAGCGCGAGCAGCGCCAGGCCGAGCGCCGAGGCGTCGGTGAGCATGTGGCCGGCGTCGGCCTGGAGCGACAGCGAGCCGGTGAGCCAGCCGCCCACGGCCTCGGCGACCATGACGACGACGGTGAGCGCGAGGGCCAGGGAGAGCGACCGCCGCTCGGCCGCCCGCTCGCGGGGCGGGAGCTTCGACGCCGAGCGGGCGGAGAGCCCGTGGTGGTGCGGGCCCGCGTGGGCGTGATCGTGATCCTCGTGGGCGTGCGCTCCGGCCATGCGTGCCGTTACCCTAGCGCGCGCCGCGCCCGTCCGCCGCCTTGCTCCCGCGGAGAGCGGCCCGCTAGGATCGAGGCGACCCGAACGCCCAAGCCCCGGACGCGCTCCCATGGAGTTCGAGAAGTACCGGAACCTCCACACGATCATCATGCTCCGGGACGTCATCCGGAAGTGGTGGCGGGTGGAGCTCTCCTTCGCCGACCGCAACGGCAACGTCCTCGACCACGCGAACGGGCAGATCACCCCGCCGCAGAACGACTTCTGCCGGCTCTCGCTCTTCTCCAAGGACGGCTACCACCGCTGCTCGCAGTCCTGGCGGGTGCTCACCGAGAAGTTCCGGGCGAGCCCGAAGCTCCGCCACGCGGTCTTCCACGACTGCCACATGAACCTCGCCATCGTCGGCGCGCCGGTCTACGTCGACGGGGAGTTCCAGGGCTCGATCTTCGTCGAGGGCTTCGTCAAGCAGCCGCCGTCGGAGAAGGAGGGCGGCGTCCTCAAGCTCAAGATCGCCCAGCTCAACCCCGGCGCCACCGATCTCGATCGCGCGCTGTCGAAGATCCCGGTCCTCTCCGAGGCCGAGGTCGGCAAGCTCACCGACCTGCTCGAGTTCGCCGCCAACGAGATCGCCGCCTACGAGGCGGCGATGCAGCGGCTCGAGGGCGAGAACAAGCACCTCACCCAGGAGCTCTCCGACCGCTACAAGTTCGAGAACATCGTCGGCAAGTCGGGGCCGATGCTCGAGGTGTTCCGGCTGCTCGAGAAGGTCTGCGCCTCCGACTCCACGGTGCTCGTCAACGGCGAGTCCGGCACCGGCAAGGAGCTCGTCGCCCGCGCCATCCACTACAACGGCCCGCGCAAGGACAAGCCGTTCGTGGTGCAGAACTGCTCGGCCTTCAACGACAACCTGCTCGAGTCGGCGCTCTTCGGCCACCTCAAGGGCTCGTTCACCGGCGCGCTCCGCGACAAGAAGGGCCTGTTCGAGGTCGCCGACGGCGGCACCTTCTTCCTCGACGAGGTCGGCGACATGTCGCCGGCGCTGCAGGTGAAGCTCCTGCGCGTGCTGCAGGAGGGCACCTTCCTCCCGGTGGGCGGCACCGCGCCGCGGCAGGTCGACGTCCGGGTCATCGCCGCGACCCACAAGGACCTCGGCGAGATGGTGAAGCGCGGCGAGTTCCGCGAGGACCTCTACTACCGGATCAACGTCATCCGCATCACCGTGCCGCCGCTCCGCGAGCGCCGCGACGACATCCCGGTGCTGATCGAGCACTTCCTCCGGAAGCACGTCCGCGACAAGGGCTCGGCGCGGCAGCTCTCCCGCGAGGCGGCGGCGGTGCTCGAGGACTACGGCTGGCCCGGCAACATCCGCGAGCTCGAGAACGAGATCGAGCGGCTGATGGTGCTCTCCAGCGAGGGCGAGCTCGTCCCGGCGGAGCTCATCTCCTCCCGGATCCGCGACGCGGTGCAGGGCACGCGGCTGCCTTCGCCGATCAAGCTCACCGGGCAGCTCCACGCCGCGGTGGAGTCGCTCGAGCGCGAGATGATCCTGCAGGGGCTGCAGCGGACGCGCTTCAACAAGTCGCAGCTCGCCCGCGAGCTCGGCATCAGCCGCTCGAACCTCATCCTCAAGATCGAGAAGTACGGCCTCGAGAAGCCGAGCCTCTCGCTGGTGAAGGGCTGAGTGCGCTCCCTCCGCGAGGACTTCGCCACCCTCCCCGACGGCACCCGGCTCTTCTACCGGGTGACCGGCGAGCCGGGCCCGGGCCCCGACCTGGTGCTCCTCGACGGCGTCGGCTGCGAGGGCTTCGTGTGGCGCCACCTCGCGCCGCGCTGGGCCCGCCGGCGCCGGGTGCTGCACCTGAACTACCGCGGCCACGGCCGGAGCGAGGTGCCGCGCGGCTACGCCGGCCTCACCGTCGAGGACGCCGCCGACGACGTCGCCTTCCTGGTGGAGCGCGAGGGCCTGCAGAGGCCGGTGGTGGCGGGCCACTCGATGGGCTGCCAGGTCGCGCTCGAGCTCCACCGGCGCCACGCCCGCCACGTCTCGGGCCTCTTGCTCTTCTGCGGCAGCCACGGCCGGCCGCTCGACACCTTCCACGACGCCGGCACGCTCAAGGCGGTGTTCCCGTGGGCGCGGCGCGCGGTGGAGCGCTGGCCGTCGCTGACCCGGGCCCTCACCGGCTCGCTGCTCCCGACCGAGCTCGCCTTCCAGGTCTCCGCCCGGGTCGAGCTGAACCCCGACTGGGTCCGGCGCGAGGACTTCATGCCGTACCTGCACCACCTCTCGGTGATGGACCCGGTGGTGTTCGTGCGGATGCTCGACGCGGCCGGCCGTCACACCGCGCAGGACCACCTGCCCCACGTGGACGTGCCGGCGCTGGTCGTCGCCGCGGAGCGCGACCGGTTCACGCCGATGCGCCTCTCGGTGGAGATGGCGGAGCGGATCCCCGGCGCGGAGCTGCTCGTGGTCCGCGGCGGGAGCCACGCGGCGCCGATCGAGCAGTCGGAGCTGTGCCTCCTCCGCACCGAGCGCTTCCTCCGCGAGCGGGTGGAGCGTCGCGCGGAGGCGCCCGGGGCCGCGACCGGCTAGGCTCCGTCCGCCTTGCACCGGATCGCCCGCGCCCTCGCCCTGCTCGTCCTCCTCGCCGCCGCGGCCCCGGCCGGCGCCCAGGGCCCCTACCGCCGCTGGCGCACGCTCGAGACGCCGCACTTCGTCCTGCACTTCCACGAGGGGCTCTACGAGGTGGCGCTCCGGGCCGCGCGCGGCCTCGAGGACGCCCACGAGCGCCTCGTCCCGCTCCTCGGCACCGAGCCGACGAGGAAGACGCAGGTGCTCCTCGCCGACGACACCGACGACGCCAACGGCAGCGCCACCGCCGCGATCCGCCCGCGGATCACCCTCCGGGCGGTGCCGCCCGACGACCTCTCGGTGCTGAACGACCACGACGACTACCTGCGCTTCCTCGTCACCCACGAGTACGTGCACGTGCTCCACCTCGGCACGGTCCACGGCCTCCCGGCGGCGGTGAACACCGTGCTCGGCGACGTGCTGGTGCCGAACGGGTGGCAGCCGAACTTCGTCACCGAGGGGCTCGCCACCCACATCGAGACCGCCTGGAGCGCCTCGGGCCGCGGCCGGAGCGCGCTGTTCGACATGATCCTGCGGGCGCAGGTGCTCGAGGGCCGGATGCTCGACCTCGGCGACGTGGCGGGCGGCGCGGGACGCTGGCCGCGGGGCACCGCCGCGTACCTGTACGGCGGCCGGTTCGTCGAGCACCTCGCCTCGACCCGCGGCGAGGAGGCGCTCGCGCGCTACGGCCACCGCTACGGCTCGTCGGTGGTGCCGTACGGCCTGAACCTCGCGCTCGCCGACGCCGCCGACGTCGACTTCGTCACCGCCTGGAAGGAGTGGCGCCTCGTCCTCGAGACCCGCTACCAGGCGCAGGCCGCGGCGATCCGCGCCCAGGGCCCGGTGACCGAGCCCGAGCGCCGGACCCGCTTCGGCGAGCGCACCGGCCAGCCGCGCTTCGGCCCCGACGGCGCGCTCTACTACCTGGAGAGCGGCCCGGACCGGCGGCCGCGGGTGCGGCGGCTCGACCCCGAGACCGGCGCCGACGTCGAGCTCGCCGAGGTGGGCGGCGACGGCGAGCTCGCGGTGCTCCCCGGCGGCGCGGTGCTGCTCTCGCGGCCCGAGACCGTGCTGGCGGTGGCGCGGTACGGCGATCTCTTCCGCGTGGACGAGCGCGGCGAGACGCGGCTCACCGTGGGCCTGCGCGCCTCGGAGCTCGACGTCTCGCGCGACGGCACGATCGCGCTGTTCGTGCAGCGCGGGCCCGGCCGCACCCGGATCGGGCGGCTCCGGCTCGACCAGCCCGCGGCGGCGCCCGAGGTCGTCTACGAGCCGCCGCCGGAGCGCGAGGTCTTCACGCCGCGGCTGTCGCCCGACGGCCGCCGCGTCGCCTTCACCGAGAAGCGCCGCGGCCCCGGCCGCGACCTGCTCGTCGGCACGATCGGCCCGGACGGCACCCTCGGCGAGGTGCGGCGCCTCACCGACGATCCGGCGCTCGACCTCGATCCGGCCTGGTCCGCGGACGGCACGACGCTCTACTTCGCGAGCGACCGCACCGGCGTCTACAACGTCTACGAGGTCCCGGCCGCGGGCGGCGCGGTGGTGCGCCTCACCAACGTGCTCACCGGCGCGCTCTCGCCGTGGCCCTCGCCGGACGGCACCTGGCTCGCGTACCAGACCTGCGGCGCCGACGGCTTCGACGTGGCGGCGGTGCGCTTCGCCTCGCTCGTCCGGGCCGACGCGGAGGACCTCGTCGACGACCGGCCGCGCCCGCTCCCCGAGCTCGACCGCTCGATCGGCGCGTTGCGCCCGTACGATCCGCTCGAGACCCTGGCGCCGCTGCACTGGCTCCCGTGGTTCACCTACGACGCCTACGGGCCGGTGCTCGGCGCGCTCACCTCCGGCGAGGACGTCGTCGGCCTCCACGGCTGGGCGCTCTCGGCGGGCGCGGGCCTCGGCTCGTCGCAGCCGTCCGCGACCGGGCAGTACCGCTACCGCGGGTGGTTCCCCGACCTCGACGCCGGCGCGTCGACCGGCCTGCGCGCGGTGCCCGGCTTCCCGGCCGGCACGGTGGAGCGCTTCGGCGGCGCCAACGTCGGCCTCTCGTTCCCGTGGTCCGACGCCTGGCACGCGAGCCAGCTCCGCGTCGGCGCCGAGCTCGTCTCGCTCGACGGCTTCGAGGCGCCCGGCCCGACGCGGCCGCGCCCCGGCCTCGTCACCGAGCTGACGCTCTCTCTCGGCCTCGCCCACCTCGAGTCGCCGGTGGAGGCGATCTCTCCCGAGCAGGGCTACTCGCTCTCGGTCGAGCCGCGGTTCGCGTCGACGGAGCTCGGCGGCGACTTCTCGTACGGCGCGGTCTCGGCGACGGCCGCCGGCTACCTGCGGGTGCCGCCGTTCCGGCACCACGTCCTCGCGGCGATCGCCCGCGCGGCCGCCGGCTCGGGCGACCTCGGCAGCCGCCGCCTCTTCCGCCTCGGCGGCCCGCAGCTCCGCGATCCGGTCCTCGACCTCCTGTACGCCGGCGCGGTGCTCTCGTCGCAGACGCTGCGCGGCTACGACCCGGACGCCTTCAGCGGGCAGCGGCTCGTGCTCGGCACGCTCGAGTACCGCTTCCCGCTGGCCGACCTCGAGACCGGGCCGTACACGCTGCCGATCTGGATCGGGAAGCTGCACGCCGCGGCGTTCGCCGAGGCGGGCGACGCCGGCGGGCCGATCTCGCTCGACGGCCTCCACCCGTCGGCGGGCCTCGAGCTGCGGCTCGACCTCGCCGCCGGCATCGCCGCGGGGCAGCTCCGCGCCGGCTGGGCGTACGGCTTCGACCGCTTCGAGGGCGGCGGCCCGCACGCCTACCTCGGCATCGGCGCCAGCCTGTAGCGGCCGCCTACTGGATCGGCTTCGTCGGCGCGGTGCCCGTGGGCGGCGGCCGGTACTTGCGCACGCCGAGCTTCTTCCGCGTCAGCGGCGGCGGCGCCTTCTCCCGGAGCAGCTCTCCCGGCGCGACGGTCGCGCCCGCGGGCTGCGCCTTCGAGGGGAGCTTCGACATCTTCTTCGGCGCCGCCTTCTCGACCGCCTCGAGGAGCGCCTTCTTGATCGCCTCGTCGGAGCCGACGGGATCGGCGAAGACCACGAAGAACTTCCCGACCTGCTTCTGCAGCGGCTCGAGCTTGCGCCACTGGTCCGGCGCCGCCTTGTAGCGGGCCGCGTAGTTCTTCTGGCAGTCGCGGGCCTGGCCCGCGCTGCGGAAGCCGGCGATTTCCGCGAAGCGCTCGCGCGAGCCGTACTGGAAGCGGAAGCGGTACAGGTCCTGGCAGTACGGGCCGACGCTGCCTCCGACGAAGACGACCTTGTCGGGCTGGGCCTTGGTGCCCTTCACCTTCTGCTCGATGGCGAGGATCTCGGGGGCGACCCAGCCGCCGTGCTCCTTCACCCCGGGCACGGCGCCGGCGAGCCGGCGGCCTCGGCGGCCGTGCCTGCGGTGGCCGCCGCGGCCGCTCCGGCGGTCGGGCTCGGCGCCTCGGCGCCGG
>CAZDGH010000131.1:0-9002 GCA_964504805.1 uncultured Myxococcales bacterium
GCAGCATTTCTTGTCTAAGCTGGGGGCGGGGCCGTCGCCGTCGTCGTCGACGCCTTGGTCGCAGACCGCCTCGACCGCGCCGGCCGCGCCGCCCGCGCCGCCGGCCCCGCCCGCGCCGCCGGCCCCGCCCGCGCCCTGCGGCTGGCAGCCCTGCTTCGAGCAGCAGTCGTCGTCGGCGCAGTCGACGAGACCGTCGCCGTCGTCGTCGAAGCCGTCGCCGCACTGCGACTCGTAGATGCAGGCCCCGGGACCTCCGCCGGAGCCGCCGTCGCCGCCCGCGCCGGTGTCGTCGAAGCGCACCGCGGCGAAGCCGACCGCGTCGCCGGCGCGGGCCTCGAGGTTCGCGGTGCCGACGCAGTTCTCGTCGCGACCCTGGCGGCAGGAGCGGAGCAGCGTCTTGGCGCTGCCGTCGACGCTGATCGAGAGGACGTCGGACTCGCTCTGCGTCCACTCGCCGCGGTTCGTGGTGAGCACCACGTTGCCGCTGTAGCCCGCGACGGTGATGGTGACCTCCGACTGCGAGTCGCCGTCGGCGGGGATCACCACCGGGTTCGCGGAGAGGGTGACGGTGGCGCCGCCGCCGCCCTCGCCGTCGTCGCAGCCGGCCGCGAGGCCGAGGCCCACGGCGAGCACCAGGGCGGAGGAGAAGAGGAGGGTTCGGCTGCGGGGGCTCATGGGGCGGACCTCGGGGGCTCGTCGGATCGGGTGTTCGGGCAGGGGAGGCTCGGTGCCGGCGAGGGGCCCTCCCGGGCCCGACCCCTGCGAATCCGCGAGTCTACCGCCCCGGGACGGGTACCCGAAAGCCCGTGTTGCGCCCGCCGGATCTCCTTGACGCAGCGCGTCCCGGCCGCTAGATGAATGAGCCTTCATTCAGGCCCCCTCGGACGAGGTACGACGTGTCGAGCGGCGCGCGCGCGCGCGAGGACAAGAAGCCGGGCGGCGACAAGCGGGCGCGGATCCTCGAGGCCGCCGTCCGGGTCTTCGCCGGCAAGAGCTTCTTCACCGCCACCGTCGCCGAGATCGCCCGGGAGGCCGGCGTCGCCGACGGCACCATCTACCTCTACTTCAAGAACAAGGACGACCTGCTCATCTGCCTCTTCGAGGAGAAGATGGGCGAGCTCAACGAGGCGATGCAGGAGCGGGTCGCCCGCGAGGTCACGCCGCTCGCGCAGCTCCGCGCCTTCGTCGAGTTCCACCTCGAGATGGTCCACGACCAGCCCGAGCTCGCCGAGGTGCTCACCGTCGAGCTCCGGCAGTCGGCGAAGCTGATGAAGGAGTACGAGGCGAAGAAATTCGGCGCGTACCTCGACATCCTCGCCGGCATCCTCACCCGCGGCCGCGCCGACGGCTCGATGCGCAAGGACATCGACCCCAAGGCGGTGCGCCGGGCCATCTTCGGCGCCCTCGACGAGGTGGCGCTGTCGTGGCTCCTCGGCGGCCGCCGCTTCGATCTCACCAAGAACGCCGCGCAGCTCGCCGAGCTGTTCGCCCGCGGGCTCGCGGCGTGACCCAAGGACGGAGGACCCGTGGACTTCACCCTCACCGAGCAGCAGAAGGCCCTCAGGGACACGGCGCGCAAGTTCGCGCGCGAGGTGATGACGCCCGTCGCCAAGAAGTTCGACGAGAGCGGCGACTTCCCCCGCGACGTCATCCGGCAGGGCTTCGAGCTCGGCCTGATGAACATGACGATCCCCGAGAAGCACGGCGGCATGGGCCTCTCGCACATGGACCAGGTGGTGATCGCCGAGGAGCTCGCCGCGGGCTGCGTCGGCATGACCACCTCGATGATCGCCAACGACCTCGCGCTGCTGCCGATCCTCGTCGGAGGCACCGACGAGCAGAAGGAGCGCTTCGTCCGGCCGTTCACCGAGAAGCTGAAGTTCGCCTCCTTCGGCCTCACCGAGCCGGGCGCCGGCTCCGACGTCGCCGGCATGTCCACCGTCGCGACCAAGGACGGCGACGACTACGTGCTGAACGGCTCGAAGATGTGGATCACCAACGGCGGCGAGGCCGAGCAGTACACGGTGTTCGCGACGCTCGACAAGGCGAAGAAGCACGGCGGCATCACCTGCTTCGTCGTCGAGGGCCGGCCGAAGGGGCTCACGGTCGGCAAGCACGAGGACAAGCTCGGCCAGCGCGCCTCGAACACGGTGGCGCTCACCTTCGACGGCGTGCGGGTGCCGGCGAAGAACCGCATCGGGCCCGAAGGCGGCGGCTGGAAGATCGCCATGGAGACCCTCGACAACAGCCGGCCGCTCACCGCGATCATGGCGGTCGGCGTCGGCCGCGCCGCCATGGACCACGCCATCGCCTACGCCAAGGAGCGCAAGCAGTTCGGCGCGCCGATCGCGAGCTTCCAGGCGATCCAGTTCATGATCGCCGACATGGGCACGGAGCTGCACGCCGCGCGGCTCCTCTCCTACGAGGCCGCCGACCAGCTCGACCGCGGCGAGCGCAACACCCTCGTCAGCTCGTTCGCGAAGCGGTTCGCCGCCGACACCGCGATGAAGGTCGCCACCGACGCCGTGCAGGTCTTCGGCGGCTACGGTTACTCGAAGGAGTACCCGGTGGAGAAGCTGTTCCGCGACGCGAAGCTCATCCAGATCTACGAGGGAACGTCGCAGATCCAACGGCTCGTGATCGCCCGGGAGCTGATCAAGGGTTGATCGGCGACCGCGACGTGGCTACCTCGCAGTCCGATTGTCGGCCCTGAGCGGGGCCCCTGACGGGAGACCAGATGAAGATCCTGTGCACCGTGAAGCGGGTCGAGGACCCGGAGCAGAAGATCAAGGTGAAGCCCGACGGCTCGGGCATCGTGCTCGACGGCATGAACTACAAGCCGAACCCCTTCGACGAGATCGGCGTCGAGGAGGCGCTCCGGCTCAAGGAGAAGCACGGCGGCGAGGTGGTGGTGCTCGCGGCCGGCGACGACAAGTTCGTCACCGAGATGCGCCACGCGCTCGCCATGGGCGCCGACCGCGGCATCCTGGTCAAGCTCTCCGGCCCCACCGACTCCGACGGCGCGGCGCGGCTCTTCGCCAAGGTCGTGGAGAAGGAGAAGCCCGACCTGGTCATCCTCGGCAAGCAGGCGGTCGACGACGACCAGAACCAGACCGGGCAGCTCCTCGCCGAGTACCTCGGCTGGCCCCAGGGCACCTTCGCCGCCAAGGTCGAGAGCCTCGAGTCGAACGAGGAGAAGAACAAGGTCCCGGGCGTCACCGTGGAGGGCAACGTCGCCAAGGTGATCCGCGAGGTCGACGGCGGCCTCGAGTTCGTCGAGCTCACCATGCCGGCGATCGTCACCACCGAGCTCCGCCTCAACCTGCCGCGGTACGCGTCGCTGCCCGGCATCATGAAGGCGAAGAAGAAGCCGATCGAGGAGCTGACGCCGGAGGCGCTCGGCGTCGACCCGACCCCGAAGATCAAGGTGAAGAAGCTCGCGAGCCCGCCGGCGCGCAAGGGCGGCACCAAGGTGGCCGACGTCCCGGCGCTCATGGACAAGCTGAAGAACGAGGCGAAGGTCCTCTAAGGAGACATGCAATGAGCAACGTCCTCGTCCTCGCCGAGCAGCTCGAAGGCAAGCTGAAGAAGTCGTCGCTGTCCGCGCTGGCGGCGGCGCAGCAGATCGCGCAGACCACCGGCGGCAAGGTGCACGCGCTCCTCGTCGGCAAGGGCCTCTCCGGCCCCGCCGGCGAGCTCGCCGCCTACGGCCCGGCCGAGGTGCTCGTCGCCGACGACGCCGCGGTCGAGCACCCGATCGCCGACCTCTGGGCCAAGGTCGTGGAGAAGGCGGCGAAGGACGTCGCCGCGACCTGGATCGTCGCCCCGGCCGGCTCGCAGGGGAAGGACGTCCTCCCCCGCGTCGCCGCGAAGCTCGGCGCCGGCATGGCGTCCGAGGTCCTCGGCTTCGGCGAGGGCGGGACGCTGCGCCGGCCGATGTGGGCGGGCGCGGTGATCGCCGAGGTGGAGATCACCACGCTGGTGAAGGTGATCACCGTGCGCACCACCGAGTTCCCCGCGCCGGCGCAGGCCGCCGCCGCGGCCCCGGTGAAGCCGCTCGCGCTCCCGGAGCTCGGCGCCTCGCGGGCGAAGTTCGTCGAGTTCCGCCAGGTGAAGAGCGCCCGGCCGGAGCTCACCGAGGCGCGCATCGTCGTCTCCGGCGGCCGCGGCACCAAGGGCGACTTCAAGCCGATCGAGGGCCTCGCCGACGAGCTCGGCGCGGCGGTCGGCGCCTCCCGCGCGGTCGTCGACGCCGGCTGGGTGCCGAACGACTACCAGGTCGGCCAGACCGGCAAGACGGTGGCGCCGGAGCTGTACGTGGCGCTCGGCATCTCCGGCGCGATCCAGCACATCGCCGGCATGAAGGGCTCGAAGGTGATCGTCGCCGTCAACAAGGACCCGGAGGCGCCGATCTTCCAGATCGCCGACTACGGCCTCGTCGGCGACCTCTTCAAGATCGCCCCGGAGCTCCAGGCGGCGATCAAGGCGGCGAAGTCGTAGGTGCAGCCGGACGCCGGGGACCAGCAGCTCGAGCGCCTCGGCGTCCGCCGCATCCCGGTGCCGATCCCGTTCCCGCAGGCGGGCGGCCCGGTGAACGTGCTCGCGGTCGAGGAGGACGGCGGCGGCTTCGCCCTCCTCGACGCGGGCCTCGGCACGCCCGAAGCCGAGGAGGCGCTGCGGGCCGGGCTCGCGGCCGCGGGTGTGGCCGTCGAGTCGATCCGCCGGATCCTCGTCACCCACGGCCACATCGACCACTACGGCCTCGCCCAGACGCTCCGCGAGGCGTCGTCGGCGAGCGTCGCGGTGCACCCCGCCGATCTCGCCAAGCTCTCGAGCGACGGCTGGACGTCGGAACGCGAGCGCTACGACGCCTTCCTCCTCGCCGCGGGCGTGCCGGCCGACAAGCTCGACCGGATGGCGGAGCTCGCCGCCTCGACGCGGAGCTTCGCGAGGCGGGTGGAGCTGCCGATCGCGGCGCTCGCGGAGGGGCAGCGGCTCTCGTTCGCGCGCTGCCACGCCGAGGTGCTGGAGATGCCCGGCCACACGCCGGGGCAGTGCTGCTTCCTCCTCCGGCCGAAGGGCGGCGGGCCGATCGTCCTCGTCGGCGCGGACCACCTGCTCGAGCGCACCTCGCCGAACCCGCTGCTCGAGCTCTTGCCGGACGGCAGCCGCTTCCGTGCGCTGCCCACCTACCTCCGCTCCATCGAGCGGGCCCGGTCCCTCGACGTGGCGCTGGTGGCGCCGGGGCACGGCGCCTGCTTCGCGGACCACCGCCAGGTGATCGACGACCTGCTCCGGTTCTACGAGCGGCGGCAGGCGAAGCTGCTCGGCAAGCTGCCGGCCGGCGGCGCCACGCCGGTCGAGCTGGTCCGGGCGTTCTTCCCCGCCGCGCGGACCCTCGACCTCTACCTGATGATCGGCGAGATCCTCGGGAACCTCGACGTCCTCGAGGACCGGGGGCGGGTGGTGTGCGACACGGCGGGAGGCCGGCTCCGCTACCTGCCCGCCTGACCCGGCCCGCGTTGCGCCGCCGCGAACCTCCCATGTAAACTCGCATGCTTCCGTCCGATCCCGGGGGGAGCATGGGACGCGGTCGGCTTCGAGAGAGGGTCTGGGTCTTCCGGTGCGAGACGAACGCCTCCGCCGCATCCCCGCGCTCGCGCCGAACGCCGCGACGAGGACGATCGAGGGCGAGGCCGTCGTGGTGACGCCGCACGACTCGACCCTCCACACGCTGAACCCGGTGGGCAGCCGGATCCTCGCCCTCGCCGACGGCACCCGCACCGTCGGCTCGATCGCGGAGGCGATCGCCGGGGAGTATGACGTCGATCCTGCGCGGGCGGAGGCGGACGTGCTCGCCTTCGTGAGCGAGCTGGAAGCGAAGGGCGTGCTCGTGGTTCGCGACACGCCGGCCCGGTAGACCCGAGGGAACCCATGCTGCGCCGCATCGTCGTCCTCGCCGCCGTCGTCGCCTCCGCCGTCCTCTCCGGCTGCAGCTGCGGCGAGCCAGCGCCGGCGGTCGGCGCCTCGTGCACGCCGGGCACCGTGCTCATCGAAGCGCCGCAGGACTTCACCTCGACCGGCCAGCGGGTCACCGTCGACGACGACCCGGCGTCGCCCGGCGTCCAGACCGCGGTGCGCGCCGCCGCGTCCGGTGTCCCTGCGGGCACGGCCTTCACCGTCATCGTCAACGGCACGCCGCTCGGCGAGCCCGTGCCGCTCGGTGACGACGGCCGCTTCTCCGTCGAGGGCGTCACGTTCGCGAACGGCAACAACGCGCTCTCGGTCCAGGGCACCCAGTGCGACCAGCCGGTGAGCGACACCATCACGGTGGTCGTCGACGCGGGCTCCGGCGGCTGCGCCTTCACCGATCCGCTCGACGGGCAGACGCTCGGCGCGGAGCTCGACCTCGACTTCTCGACGCAGGGCCTCCAGTACGACGTCGAGGCCACCTGCGCCGACGCCGAGAGCGGCGCCGACGCGCGGCTCCTCGCCAACGGCGTCGAGATCGGCACCGCCACCTTCCTGCCCGACGGCGACCTGCGCTTCCCGGGCGTGACGCTCCCGGAGGGCGCGGTCACCCTCGAGCTGGCGAGCGCGGCCGGCTCGGCGCGGGTCGAGGTGCAGGTGGACCTCGAGGTCCCCGAGCTGCTCCTGGCGGTGCCGGTGGGCGTGAGCACCGAGACGGATCTCGACGGCGACGCCTCGAACGGCCTGCAGGCGACGGCCCGGGTGACCGGCACCGCGGTGTCCGACGGCGCGGCGGTCGAGGTCGACTGCGGCGGCGGGATCACCGGCGGCGGCGTGATCGCGGGCGTCGAGGCGCAGGTGGTCCTCACCTTCACGCCGCAGGGCTGCTTCGGCGAGGACTTCTCCTGCGTGGCGCGGCTGCCGGCGAGCCCCGGCGTCGTCTCCAACGTGGCCACCATCCACGCCGACGACGAGGCGCCGAGCCTCGAGGTCGTGGCGCCGGCCGAGGCCCGGATCTGCAGCGCGACGCCGGCGGTCGCGGTCGCGGTCGACTGCCTCGAGGCCGGCGAGCTCGTCTCGCTGCAGGTCGAGGACGGAGACCGCCTCGAGACCCTCGCCGATCCGGTCGAGGTCGACGGCGGCCTGGCGTCCTGGGCCGAGGGCGACATCCGTGCGGGCGCGCTCTCGGAGGGCGGCCAGACGCTGCTCGTGACCGCCCGCGACGCGACCGGCAACGTGGCCGAGCTCCGCATCCCGGTCGAGGTCGACACCACCGCGCCGGCGCCCGCGTTCCGGGTGCCGGCCGACGGCGCGAGCCTCGACGCCGGCGACGACGCCAACGGCGACCTCTCGGACGGCTTCCAGCTCGACGTCCAGGTGCAGGTCGCGGGCGAGGCGGACGGGGTGGTGGCGACCCTCACCGCCGAGGTCGCGGGCACCACCGTCGCCGGCCCGTACTTCGTGGACGTGGCGGCCGGCGTCGCCGCCTTCGGCGCCGTGGACCTGCCGAACGGCGCCCAGGAGCTCGTCGTCTCCGTCGACGACGGCTGCAGCGCGCCGGCCGTGGCGCGGATCGGGATCACCGTCGCGACCGGCCAGTCGCAGTGCAACCTGGTGCTGCCGCCGAACGGGTTCGTCACCGGCACGGCCGACGTCGCGGTCGAGGTGCAGACCGATCTGCCGGCGGGCACGCAGCTCGCCATCGCCGGCACCGACCCCGCCGGCAATGCCGTCACCTTCGCGACCTTCGCCTCCACCGGCGCGACCACCGGCGGCGCCGCCACCCTCGGCGCCGGCGACGGCGTCTACTCGATCCACGCCGACTGCGGCGGCGGGGCGGGGCGCTCGGTCGACAAGCAGGTCGAGCTCGACACCGCCGCGCCGGTCCTGGCGGTGAGCGTCCCGGTGTCGCAGGGCAACTTCATCGGCCAGAGCGCCTTCGACGCCGATCCGCGGCCGGGCTTCCAGGTCGAGGTCGTCGTCACCGCCGACGCCATCCAGGACGGCAGCGCCGGCGCCGTCGACGTCTCCTGCACCGACGGCACCACCGACGCGGCGGCGCTCGGCGTCGCGGCCGGCGCGGCGAGCGCCGCGGCCACCGGCGCCGACGGCGCGACCTGCACCATCCCCGCCGGCGCGCCGGACGCCGGGGGTAACGCGGCGGCGCCGGTGTCGCTCGACCGCACCGTCGACCTGGTCGCCCCGACCGTCTTCGGCTGCACGCCGTCGTCGGGGACGATCGTCTCGTCGCCGGTGACGGTGACCTGCAGCGTCGCCGGCGGCACCACCGGGGACGCCTGGGTCGTCACCGAGGGCGGCGTGGAGGTCGCCAGCGGCACCCTCGGCGCCGACCCGGCCACGCTCGCCACCGTCCCGCTCGCGTTCACCGACGGGCCGCACAACGTGAGCGTCACCGTCACCGACGCCGCCGGGAACGCGGCGCCGCTGCCGGTGACGTTCGTGGTGGACTCGGCGGCGCCGACGATCACCATCGACACGCCGCCCTCCGGCGGCACGGTCAACGTGCTCTCCGACTTCGTCGCCGGCACGCCGGAGATCGACGTCCAGCTGCGGATCGGCGTCACCGGCGTCAACGCGGGCACCCGCTTCTACCTCTGCTCCACGGCGGGCGCCGGCGGGGCGTGCCCGGCCGCGGCCGGCGGAGGCAACGAGCTCGCCGCCTCGCCGGTGACGACCGTCTCCGGGAACCCCACCACCTACGTCATCCCGTTCCCCGACGGCTCGTACGACGTCGTCGCCTACGTCGAGGACGAGGCCGGGAACGGCGCGACCTCGCCGCCGTGGTCGATCACCGTCGACTCGGTGCCGCCGCAGGTGACCGCCATCCGCTTCGCCGACGACGCGAACGGCGACGGCCTGCTCAACGCCGCCGAGCTCGCCGCCGGCGGCGGCCAGGTGCGGGCCTTCGCGGACGTGACCGGCGCGGACGGCCGCGTGCTCACCCTGACCTCCGGCGCCGCGTCGACGACCGGCACCGTGGCCGACGGCACCTACACCTTCCTCGCCGAGGT
>CAZDGH010000131.1:9012-13434 GCA_964504805.1 uncultured Myxococcales bacterium
GCTCTCCCTCGCGCTCGGGGCCGGCGTGCACACCCTCACCGCGACCGTGACGGACGCGAACGGCAACCCGAACCTGCGCGCCGCCGCGCCGGTGATCGCGAACCCGGAGGCGGTGCGCTCGGTGGAGGTCGACACCACGGCGCCGACCGTCTCGTTCGTGATCCCGTCCGGCGCCTTCGTCACCCAGAACCCCGTCCCGCTCACGATCTCCACCGACGCCGCGGGCGCGGCGGTGGAGCTGTTCGTGGACGGCGCGTCGGTGGGCACGACGACCGCTGCGCAGGACGGCCGGGCCACCGTCTCCTGGGCGGCGCCGGCCGACGGCACCTACACCTTCCTCGCCGAGGTGCGCGACGCGGCGGGGAACGTCGGCACCGCCACGGTGGTGTCGACGCTCGACACCGCCGCGCCGGTCCTCGTCTTCGAGGCGCCGACGGCGGGCCAGACGTTCAACTCCGGCCCGGTGGCGGTGAGCGTCCGCGTGACCGGCGCGCCGGACGGGACGATCGTCACCGTCACCTCGTCGAGCACCCCGGGCTCGTTCACCGCGCCGGTCGCCGGCGGCGTCGCGACGTTCTCGCTCTCCCTCCTCGACGCCCCCGGCCAGACGCTGACCGCGACGGCCAGCGACGAGGCGGGGCTCGTCGGCCAGACGACCTCGGGCGCGTTCACCGTCGACACGGTGGGGTGCAGCCTCGCGCTCACCCTCCCGACCTCGAACCCGAAGGACTACGTCGCGGCCGACGACGTGGACGGCGCGACCCCCGGCCTGCAGACGCCGGTCGCGTTCGGCTCCGACTGCGACGGCCGCCAGGTCTCGCTGACGGTGAACGGCGGCGCGCCGCAGTCGGCCACCGTGGCCGGTGGCTCGGCGGGCTTCACGATCACGCTGGCGGACGGCGCCGTGGACGTGCCGGTGGTCGCCACCATCGACGACGGCGCCGGCAACGTGACCAGCGTGACGCTGATCGCCTCGACGGATCTCTCCCCGGGCTCGTTCGCGCAGGCCACCCCGGCGGGAGACTTCGCCCTGGTCTCGCCCACGCACCCGGGCATCGACGGCACCTCGATCCTCGCCGACGCCTCGGCCGGCCTGCCCGCGACCACGAGCTTCTCGTTCACCGTGGACGGCGCGGTCGGCGGCTCGCTCGAGCTCCTCGTCGACGGCGTGGCCGTCGGCGCGCCGGTCGCGATCACCGCCGAGGGCCAGGTGGTCCCGTTCGCGGCCGTGGTCCTCGCGCAGGGTCGCGTCAACGACGTCATCGCGCGGCTCCTCGACGCCGGCGGCAACGTGACCACCCGCACGGTGCTCGCCGACGTCGACGTCCTCGCGCCGGGCGATCTGCTCCCGGCGGTGACGGTCGCCGACCGCCGCGCGGCCTCGATCCGCGCCGACTTCACCGCGCCGGCCGGCGACGGCGCGGCCGGCGGGCTCGTCGCCTCGTACGACCTGCGCTGGAGCTTCGATCCGGTGGCGGTCGCCGGGAACGACGCCCAGACCCTGGCGAACTTCCTCGCCGCGCTGCCGGTGGCGGCGCCGGCGCCGGCGGCCGCCGGCACGGCGCAGCAGGCGACGTTCACGGCCGCCCCGCTCGGCACCTACCACGTCTGCGGCCGCGCGCTCGACCCGCTCGGCAACGTCGGCGCCATCACCTGCGGCCTCGCCACCAGCGGCTGGACCACGACCACCTACGAGTCGAACGTCGCCGGCGCGCTGTTCGGCTTCCACGTCGTCGCCCTCGGCGCCGTCGCCGGCGACGGCGACGAGGAGATCGCGGTCACCGAGCGCGGCCGCAGCTCGAACGCCGGCGCCGTCCACGTCTACTTCGGCGGCCCGAACCTCGGCACGCTCGGCTCGACGATGATCCTCGGCGCGGGCGCCGAGCGCTGCGGCGAGCACCTCGCGGCCGGCGACCTCGACGGCGACGGGCGCAAGGACCTGATCGTGGGCTGCAACTCGTACCAGTCGAGCCGCGGCCGGGTGATGGTCTACTTCGCGGACGCCGCCGGGTACGACGCCGCACGGAAGGTCGAGCTCCGCGGCACCTTCGGCGTGGCCGCGCAGTTCGGCCGTGCGGTCGAGTCCGTCGGCGACGTCGACGGCGACGGCGTCGAGGATCTGTTCGTCGCCGCCTACCTCGAGGGCGCCGCCGGCACCGGCTACCTCTACCTCGGCCGCAGCCAGGCGCAGTGGGCGGCCGACGCGGCGAACGCCGAGGGCGACGGCGCGTTCGTCGCCACCTCCACCGCCCTCGGCGCCCGCGGCCGCACCTTCGTCGGCGAGACGAACGGCGACCGGTTCAGCTTCCGCTACGGCGCCACGACCCTCGGTGACCTCGACGGCGACGGCTCCGGCGACCTCGGCCTGCCGGCGTCGGCGGTGCGCAAGTTCCACCTCTTCGACGGCGGCGTCGTCGAGGGCGCGGTCGGCGTGACGCTGAACCCCACCGCCAACGGGATCCGCACCATGATCGAGCCGGGCCAGAACCCGTCGTCCGCGCTCAACGCGTATGGCCAGGACGCGGTCGGCGGCGTCGACGTGACCGGCGACGGCTTCCCGGACCTGCTGGTGTCGGACGGCACCAACAAGCGCGTGTACCTGTACCGCGGCCTGCCGGCCACGCAGGACATCGACACCGTGGCCGCGCAGACGCTGCTCGAGGGCACGACCGAGAACTTCGGCTGGATGCTCCGCGTCGAGGACGTGACCGGCGACGGGCTGAAGGACCTGCTGGTGGGGACCAACGCGACGAACGGGCCGTACTTCGCGGTGTACCGGAACGACGGGACGGCCACGCCGTTCGCCGGTCGGTCGGCCAAGGTCGGCGGCGTGGGCTTCCACGGCGTCGGGCTCGCCGTGGCCGACCTCGACGGCGACGGCGACCGCGAGGTGATCGCGGGTGCCCCGCTCGACGGCAACGGAAAGGTGTACATCTATGCCCCGTGACCCGAGGGAGGACGCCATGGAGCGCGAGCTGACCGAGATGCGGAGCGCCGAGGCGGAGCCGTCGAAGCGCGCGTACGAGCCGCCGGCCGTCCGGTCGCGGACCGTGTTCCTCGCCGACGTCTTCACCACCCTGGACCACGGCGCCTTCCGTCGGCCGAAGCGGTGATCCGGGTCGGCGTCGTCCTCGGAGGGCGGCCCCTGGCCGTCGAGGCCGACGCCGCGCTCGCGCCGCAGGTCGCCCTCGCGCTGGCGGCGTGGCCCCGCGGCGGCGGCGACGGGCCGACGCTGCGGCTCCGCCCGGCGGAGGGCGCCGCGCCCGAGGGCGCGCTCCCGCTCCGGGAGCCCGGCGGCCGCGAGGTCGGCTGGGCGGTCCCGATCGCCGGGGGCCTCGAGGTCTCCTGGCGCGAGCCCCACGCCGCCGACGCGGGCCTGAGGCTCCTGCTCGCGCGGGCTTTCCCACCCCCCGGCGCGCTCCTCCTCCACGGCGCGGGTCTCGCGAGGGGCGGCCGCGGGCTGGTCGCGGTCGGGCCGTCGGGCGCGGGCAAGAGCACGCTCGCGGGGCTCTGCGACGGCCTCGCGCTCCTCTCGGACGAGACGGTGATCGTCGAGGCGGGGCCCTCGCCGCGTGTCCACGGGACGCCGTTCCGGAGCTCCTGCCCGCGCGAGCCCGTCGCCGCCTCCGCCGCGCTCGCGGCGATCGTCGCCCTGGAGAAGGGCCCGTCGCCGTCGCTCCGTCCGCTGCCCAGGGTCGCGTGCGTCGAGCTGCTCCTGTCGCAGGCGTTCCGCCACGGCACCGACGCCGCGGCGCTCCTCGACGCGGCGGTGGCGCTCGCCCAGGCGGTGCCGGCGTACGTCCTCACCTTCGCGAAGGAGCCGTCGTGCTGCGGCCTGCTGGAACGGCTCCTGACCTAGGCCTCCTCGCGCCCGCGCTCGCGGAGGAGGTGCTGCGGAAGCTCGGGCCGCAGGACCGGCTGCGGCTGCGGGTGCACGGCCGCTCGATGTGGCCTTCCCTACGGCCGGGCGACACGCTCGTCGTCGGCCGCGCGGGGCGGGTGCGGGCCGGCGACGTCGTCGTGGCCCGGCTCGGGGAGCGGCTCGTCGCGCACCGCGTGATCGCCCGCTCCCGCGACCGCCTCGTGCTGAAGGGCGACGCGAACCTGCGCCGCGACCCGCCGCTCGCCGCGGGAGACGTCCTCGCCCGCGCCGTCGCGGTGGAGCGACGGGGTCAGACGCGACCGCTCGACGGCGCGGCGGATCGCCTCCTCGCCGTGGTGCTCGCCGCGGCGGGGCGCCTCGAGCTGCCGGCGCCGTGGCTCGTCTCCTCGGCGCGACGGACCGCGCTCGCGGCGCTGCTCGGTCCCGCGGGGCCGCTCACCCGGCGGGCGCGACCGCTCGCCGGGCCCGTGGCGCGGCTCGGGCCGGAGCGGGCGCCGG
This sequence comes from uncultured Myxococcales bacterium, assembly GCA_964504805.1. Classification (GTDB taxonomy): domain Bacteria; phylum Myxococcota; class Myxococcia; order Myxococcales; family Vulgatibacteraceae; genus CAZDGH01. The sequence goes on from CAZDGH010000131.1 coordinate 13,394, forward strand.
AGCTGCTCGCGTTCCTCGCGGCCGCCGGCGTGACGGCGGTC
>CAZDGH010000132.1:0-11886 GCA_964504805.1 uncultured Myxococcales bacterium
CCGACGCCGGCGCGGTCGGCGCCAGCCCGATCTACATCCACGGGGTGAACTTCTCGCCGGTGGCCGGCGAGAACCGCGTCTCCTTCAACGGCACCTCGTCGACCACCTTCGCCTCGGAGCCGACCGAGACGGGGATGCGGATCACCACCGCGGTGCCGCTCGGGGCCACCACCGGCCCGATCTCGGTGCAGGTGAGCACGCCCGCGGGCTGGGTCCGCGTCGACGGCCCGGTCTTCACCATCACCAACGACAACCCGGTGCCGATCCTGAGCTCGGCGACGCCGGCGCACGCCACCGTCGACACCGGCCCGGTCACCGTGGCGCTCGCCGGCTCGGGCTTCATGCTCGGCTCCCGCGTCACCTGGGACGGCGAGGACGTGCCGGTCAACTTCCGCTCGGTCACCTCGATGGAGGCGACCATCTCGCAGGCGCAGCTCCGCGAGCTCGGCAACCACCGGATCGTGGTGGTCAACGATCCGCCGGGCGGCGGCAGCTCCGACCCGCAGTTCTTCTCGGTGGTGCCGCCGATCAACGTCGTCCGCGCCGCCGCCCTGTCGCCGCAGCGCGTCCGGATCGTCTTCGACCAGCCGGTGCACCCGACGGCAGCCGGAGACAAGTCGCTGTTCCGCTTCCAGCCGACGGTGAGCATCTCCACCAGCCGCCGCGACTCGAACGACCACAACAGCGTGCTGATCGAGACCGCCGCGCCGCTGCCCGCGGACCGGAACCACACCGTCACCGTGAACACCGCCTTCATCTCCGAGTACGGCGGCGAGATCCGCGCCCGCTCCGCGACCTTCCGGCCCTACGGCTCGACCCCGGAGCCGCTCGAGACCTTCGGCAGCGCCGGCTGCACGTCGTCGACGCTCTCCGGCCCCGACGGCGTGACGGCCGCCGGCCGCGAGCTCCTGGTGGTGGAGCGCACCGGGCACCAGCTCCAGGTCGTCGGCCTCGACGGCACCTTCGGCGACTTCCTCGGCCACGACGGCACCACCGCCGGCGCCCACGCCGGCAACACCCCGGCGCTCGGCTGCCCGGGCGACGCCGGCTCGGCCCTCGACGGCGCCTTCGACGCCCCGCGCGGCGGCGTGGCGGTGAGCTCCGCGGGTATCCGCTACGTCGGCGACACCGGCAACGACCGGATCCTCGCCTACGGCTCGGCGACCTTCGAGGGCACCCTCGGCTCGGGGCTGCAGCGGCCGGTGGTGCTCGGCTTCTGGGACGGCCACGTCTGGGTCGCCGACGGCTCCGACACCATCCGCCGGATCGCCACCGGCGGCGTCGAGGACAACCCCCTCGGCGCGCCCGGCGATCGCGACGGCCAGTTCGCCTTCGACACCGTCGGCGGCGGCACCCCGGCGGTCGCCTACGATCCGCAGTACGACGCCCACTACGTCGTCGAGCCCGGCAACCACCGCGTGCAGAAGCTCGTCGGCCTCTCGGCCCGCGGGTGGATCGGCGTGGGGCACACGGCAGGCTTCGCGACCCAGGGCGCCTGCTGCAGCGCCGGCACCGGCAACAGCGAGTTCACCTCGCCCCGCGGCGTCGCCGTCGACGCGGCGGGCACGCTCTACGTGATCGACGAGGCGCTCGGCGGCCGGCTCCAGAAGTTCAACTCCAACGGCCAGTTCATCCTCGACGTCGCCCTCGGCTTCGTGCCCGCCGGCATCGCCCTCGACGAGGACGGCTACCTCTGGATCACCGAGGGCGCGGGGCAGCTGCACCGGTACCGTCCGTAGCGGGACCACGGCTTGGCGCGGGTCAAGGGCACGGCGATCGCGGGGCGGCTCCGGTACGTGCGCCGTCACCACGGCGAGGAGGGGCTCGGCGCGGTCCTGGCGGCGCTGCCGGATCGGGCGCTGGCGCGCGAGCTCGAGCTCGGCGTGCTCCGCAGCTCCTGGTACCCGCTCGGCCACTCGCTCGCGCTCACCGAGACGATCGACCGGCTCTTCGGCAGCGGCGACGGCGCCCTCGCCGGGCCCCTCGCCGCCCAGGTGGCGGAGGACGACCTCTCCACCGTCTACAAGATCTTCTTCAAGCTGGCGTCGCCGGCCTACACCATCGAGAAGGCGATGGAGGTGTGGCGGCAGTACCACGACTCCGGGCGGCTGCAGGTGGTCGAGCGAGGTCCCGGGCTCGTGATCGCGCACCTCGTCGACTTCGAGGCGCCGCACGCGGCGGTCTGCGCCGCGACCGTGGGCTGGGTCGAGCGGTTCATGCACCTCGCCGGCGCGGCGGACGTCCGGGTGACGCACCCGAGCTGCCTCGCCGCCGGCGGCGCGCGCTGCGAGTTCGTGCTGCGCTGGACCTGACGTGCCGGTCCGCGACGAGAGCCACCTCGACGGCCTCGCCCGGGCGCTCGAGCTCGAGCGGGCCGCGCACCGCGGGCGCCACGCGGAGCTGCAGGCGACGCTGCCGTTGGCAGAGCGGATCCGGAAGGGCCTCGCCATCGGCGATCTCGAGGCCGTCGACGAGGAGCCCGGGCTCGGCGGCCGCGTCGTCGTCGTGCTCGAGCGCGGGGGCGGCGCGCCGCTCGAGGGGCGCATCCAGCTCGGCGACGTGGTCGAGCTGCGGCCCCGGCGCGGCGAGGCCGCCGAGGGCGTGCGCGGGGTGGTCTCCCGCCGCGGCCGCGCCCGGCTCTCGGTCGCGTTCGATCGCGGGCCGCCGCCGCTCGACGCGACGCTCTTGCTCGAGCTGGCGCCGGACGAGACCACCTTCGACCGGGCGCGGAGGGCGCTCTCCGAGGTGCGCGGCCTCCAGACAGGCCGCGACAGGTGCAAGCGCGACGTGCTGCTCGGCGCCGCCGCGCCGCGCTTCGAGGCGCCGCGGCCGCTCGTGCCCGGTCGCCCGCTCAACCCCGAGCAGCTCGAGGCCGCCGCCCTCGCGCTCGCCTGCGAGGATCTCTTCCTCGTCCACGGCCCGCCGGGCACCGGCAAGAGCACCGTGCTCGCCGAGGTCGCGGCGCAGGCGGTGGGGCAGGGCCTGCGGGTGCTCTGCACCGCGGCCTCGAACGCGGCGGTGGACCACCTGCTCGAGCTCTGCGTCGATCGCGGCCTCGCGGCGATCCGCCTCGGCCACCCGGCCCGGGTCGCGGAGCGGCTGCAGCGCCACGTCCTCGACGTGGTGGTCGAGGAGCACGCGGAGCGCGCCATCGCCCGCGACCTCTACGACGAGGCCCACGAGCTGCTCGGCTACGCGCGCAAGCAGCGGACCCGCGGCCGCAGCCGGGAGCGGTTCGCCAACGCCCGCGCGGCGCGGGAGGAGGCGGGGCGGCTCCTCGACGAGGCCCGCGAGCGCGAGCGGCGGGCGGTGCGGGCGGTGCTCGACCGCGCCCGGGTGGTGTGCGCGACGCTCTCGGGCCTCGACACGCCGCTCCTCGCCGGCCAGGCGTTCGACCTCGCCATCGTCGACGAGGCCACCCAGGCCACCGAGCCGATCTCGCTCTGGGCCTTCCTCCGCGCGAAGCGGGTGGTCCTCGCCGGCGACCACCTGCAGCTGCCGCCGACGGTCCTCTCGCCCGAGGCGGCGCGGGCCGGGCTGTCGCGGAGCCTCTTCGAGCGGCTCCTCGAGGACCACGGCCCGTCGGTGAAGCGGATGCTCCGGGAGCAGCACCGGATGCACGAGGGGATCATGCGCTTCCCGTCCGAGGAGCTGTACGGCGGCGAGCTGCGGGCGCACCCGTCGGTGGCCGGGCACACGCTCGAGGGGCTGCTCCCGGGCCTCGCCGTCGACGCGCCGCCGCTCCTGTTCCTCGACACCGCCGGCAAGGGCTTCTTCGACGAGACGCCGCCGGGGAGCGAGAGCCGGCAGAACCCCGGCGAGGCGGAGCTCGTGGTCGCCCGGGCGAAGGCGCTCCTCGACGCCGGGCTCCCGGCGGCGTCCCTGGGCGTGATCACGCCGTACGCCGCGCAGGCGGAGCTGCTCCGCGATCGGCTCCCGCCCGAGGTCGAGGTCGACACCGTCGACGCCTTCCAGGGCCGCGAGAAGGAGGCGATCCTCGTCTCGCTGGTGCGCTCGAACGAGGAGGGCGAGCTCGGCTTCCTCACGGACCTCCGGCGCATGAACGTGGCGATCACCCGGGCGCGGCGCCACCTGTTCGTGGTCGGCGACGCCGGCACGCTCTCGCGCCACGCCTTCTACGCCCGCTTCGTCGAGCGGGCGCAGGCGGACGGCGGCTACCGCACCGCCTGGGACTGGCCCGAGGCTCCCTGACCGTCAGGCCTTCCTGCGCAAGAGCGCCGCGAAGAAGCCGTCGGTGCCGTGCCGGTGCGGCCAGAGCCGCAGGTACGTCACCGCGCCGAGCGCCTCCGCCCGTGCCGCGCCGAGGGTCGTCGCCGGCGGGAGCCGCTCGAAGCCGGGGTGCGAGGCGAGGAACGCCTCCACCACCTCCTCGTCCTCGGCGCGGAGCACCGAGCAGGTGGCGTAGACGAGCCGGCCGCCGGGCGCGACCAGCGCCGCGTAGCGCCCGAGGAGCCGGAGCTGCAGGGCCGCGTAGCGCTCGATCTCCTCCGGCGTGAGCCGGAAGCGCGCGTCGGGGTTCCGCCGCAGCACGCCGGTGCCGGAGCACGGCGCGTCGACGAGCACCGCGTCCGCCGTCCCCGCGAGCTTGCCCTCGAGCTCCGAGGGCTCGGCCTCGGGCACCGCGTGGGCCTCCCAGTTGTGCACGCCGGCCCGCCGCGCCCGCGGCCCGAGCTCTGCGAGGCGGCGCTCGTCGGCGTCGAGCGCCACCAGGCGGCCCTTGTTCTTCATGGTCGCGGCGAGCGCGAGGGTCTTGCCGCCGGCGCCGGCGCAGGCGTCGACGACCCTCCAGCCCGGCCGCGGATCGAGCAGCTGCGCGAGGAGCTGCGAGCCCTCGTCCTGGATCTCGAACAGCCCCCGCCGGAACGTCTCGAGCTCGAAGAGGTTCCGCCTGCCGTCCACCGCGACGCCGTCGGGGGAGTGCGCGGTCGGCCGGGCCTCGACGCCCTCCGCGGCGAGCGCAGCGACGAGCTCCTCGCGCGTCGCCTTCAGCCGGTTCACCCTGAGCGTGAGCGGCGCGCGGGCGTTGAGCGCCCCGGCGAGCGCGGAGGCCTCGTCGCCGAGCTCGGCGGCGAGGCGATCCGCCATCCAGCGCGGCAGCCCCGCGCCGACCGCGAGCCGGTCCGCGGGCGGCAGCGCCGCGAGGTGCTCCTCGGCGCGCGCCACCGCCACCAGGCCGGGCAGGAGCTCGTGGGAGAGCCCGGCCTCGGCGAGCGCCTTCGCCGGCGGCGCGCCGCGCGCGACCCGGTGGGCCTCGTAGAGCAGCGCGAAGCGGGCCCCCGGCGCGAGGCGCTCGAGCGCGCCGCCGAGGCCGCGGCCGACGAGGTACACGAGCCGCTCCTCGTCGCGGAGCATCCCGTAGACCGCCTCGGCGATCGCCCGGCGCTCGTTGGCGTAGAGGCGGCTCTCGCGGCGGAGGATCGAGTCCAGTGTCCGGTCGGCGACCTTCCGGTCCTCGCGGATCCGGCCGTACGCCTCCAGCACCGCGGCGCGGACGAGATCCTCGCGGATCGGCCGCGGTGGCCCTTCTCGCAGCGCGCGGCGCGCGGCGCCCCGGCTCTCGGTCCCGCCACCCTCGCCCGGGCGGGCCGTGCGGCGCCCGCTCCCCGGCTTGACACCCCGTCGACCGGCCATTATCAAAGTCCGCCGTTTCCGCCCTGTTTTGCGTGACTTCACCCGCGGCCCGGGACGACCGGCCGCCGGAGGACCCGAATGATCAGCGTGCTCCAGAAGGCTCCCGACTTCTCCGCCCAGGCCGTCGTCGGCAACGGCGACTTCAAGAAGGTCTCGCTGTCCGACTACAAGGGCAAGTGGGTCGTGCTGTTCTTCTACCCGCTCGACTTCACCTTCGTCTGCCCGACGGAGATCCAGGAGTTCTCCAAGCGCGAGGGCGAGTTCAAGCAGCTCAACGCCCAGGTCCTCGGCGCCTCGATCGACTCGCAGTACTCGCACAAGGCCTGGATCCAGAACGGCCTCGGCCAGCTGACCTACCCGCTCCTCGCCGACATCAACAAGGACATCTCGCGGAAGTACGGCGCGCTCCTCGAGGAGGCCGGCCACTCGACCCGCGCGACCTTCATCATCGATCCCGAGGGCGTGATCCAGTACGCGTCCTACAACAGCCCGAACGTCGGCCGCTCGGTCTCCGAGGTCCTCCGCACCCTCGCCGCCTGCCAGACGGGCGAGCGCTGCCCGGCGGAGTGGAAGCCCGGCGCGAAGACCCTCGGCAAGTAGGCCGTCCGGGTCGTGCCTCGAGGGCGGCGGGCCGGAAGGCCCGGCCGCCCTCGTGCGTTCCTGGCGACCTCGGCGCCCGGCGGGACCGGGATAGGATGGATCGCGTGACGGGTGGTGGCGCGGCGGGCTCGGACCGGGCCGTCTTCTACATCGTCGTCTCCGACGGGCCCGCGCTCTCGCCGGCGCGCCTCCTGGCCGCCGCGATCCGTGCCGGGCTCGATCTCCCCGCCGCCTCCCCGGGCCTCGGGCCGGTGCGCCTCGGGCAGGTGACCGTCGAGGCCGGCGCGCCCGGCGACGTCACGCTCCCCGAGGTGCCGCTCCCGCCCGAGGTGCAGGCCGGCCTCGGCGCCGCGACCTCCGTCTACCTGCTCCGCCACGCGCCCGGCCTCGAGGCGGTGGCCGAGGCGCTCGCGCTGGCGCGGATCCTGGTGGCGGAGGTGGGCGGCGTCGTCCTCGACGTGGCCGCGGGCCGCGTCCTCGAGGACGACGCGCTCGAGCGCTCGACCGCCGACGAGCTCGACGCCGAGGACCACGTCGTCCTCCACGTCGTCCAGGGCCCGAGCGGCGCCTCGTGGGTGCACACCCACGGCCTCGCGAAGCTCGGCGTCCCCGACCTCGAGGCCCACGGCGTGCCGCCCGACCTCGTCGGCGAGGTCTCCTCGCTCTTCACCGATCTCGCCGGCGACCTCGCCCTCGGCGACGGGCCCGAGGTGGGCGAGCCCTTCGACCTGCCCGGCGGCGCCGTGGTGCTGAAGCCCGCCGCCGCCGTCCGCGGCGACGCCGGCGTCCCCGCCGCCGAGCTCCGCGGCCACGACGGCCCGTACCTCGCGCTCGTCGCCGAGGACGGCGGCGCGCTCGAGGACGAGCTCCGCGGCTACGGCGCCGTCGAGCTGAAGAGCGACGAGGACGTCGAGGTCGAGCGCGCCGCGGCGCAGTCGCTGTTCCCGCGCTTCGTCGCCCGCGCCGAGGCGCGCCTCGGCGGCGAGGCCTTCTACGTCAAGGCGCCGTTCCCGGTGAACGGCCCGTCCGGCGAGACCCGCGAGCACATGTGGGTCGAGCTGGTCGAGGTGCGCGCCGGCGTCATCGAGGGCCCGCTCGCGACCACGAGCTTCTACGAGCCGGAGCGCTGGCCCGAGGGGACGCCGGTGCAGATCCTCCTCGCCGAGGTCGAGGCGCTCGCCGCGGTGCGCGACGGCGAGGTCGTCCCCGACGAGGAGCTCGCGCGGTTCCTGGAGCCGCGGGGTATCGTGGACGGGTGAAGCGCTCCGCCTCGCTCCTCGCCGCCGCGCTCGCCCTCGCCGCGTGCGCCTCGACGCCCACGGCCGCGCCCCGGGCGGCCGTCGACGGCGCCGAGATCCAGCCGTCCTCCCGGCCGGCGCCGATCCCCGCGCTGCACTACCGCATCGAGCGCCTCGGCCGCCGCATCGGCTGGCTCCGGCACGAGGTGCGCTACGAGCTCCGCGACGGCGAGGAGGTGCTCGTCGAGCGAGTGGTCGCCGAGACCGCGATGGCGCGTGAGGGCGTGGTCCTCCCGTTCAAGGGCGAGGAGGAGCGCATCTACGAGGCCGGCGGGAAGGGCCGGCTGCTCACCGCCTGGGTGCGCCGCACCCGCTCCGACGGCACCCGCGAGGCGCTCGCGCGCTGCGACCCGTCCGGCTGCGACGTCTCGGTGCAGGGTGACGGCCCCAGGGTCACGCGCCGGCTGCCTCCCACCGCGGAGACGAGCGTGCAGGCGATCGCGGCGCTCGTCGCCGCGAAGGAGGGAGAGGCGCACTTCGCGTACCTCGACCTCGACGAGCTGCGCGAGGAGGCGCGCGACGCGGTCGCGAAGGGCACCGAGGCGGTGCGCGCCGCCGGCGGCCGCGAGGCCGTCCGGGTGGAGCTCCGCACCCCCGGCGACGTCGAGCCGACCGTCGAGTGGATCGCGACGGACGGCACCCCGCTCGCCGCGCGGTTCTCCGACGGCGCCGAGCTGGTCGTCACCACCGAGGCCGAGGCGAAGCGCGCGCCGGAGCCGCTCGAGATCTCCTCGCTGGCGATCCTGCCCCTGCCGTCGGCGGTCGATCGCTCGCGGCCGGTGGGCACGGTGCGGATCACCCTCGAGGCGCTGCCGGAGGCCGCGCGCTTCCCGGCGCCGCACCGCAAGTACGAGGAGCTCCCCGACGGCGCGGTGCGGATCACCACCACCACCCGGCCGCCCCCGCGGACGCCGCTGCCGATCGACCCCGCCGGCTTCGAGCGGGAGCTCGCGGTCACCGCCGACATCGACCACGACCACCCCGACATCCGGGGGCTGGTCGCCCGGATCCCGAAGGACCGCGTCGAGTCCGCGGTGGAGCTGGCGGCGGCGTGCCTCGGCCTCGTCGACCGGCTCCTGCCCACCCGCGAAGGCGCCGGCGTCGACCGCGCCAGCCAGATCCTGCGGGCGGGGAAGGGCGGCCCCGACGACGCGGCGCGGCTGTACGTGGCGCTGGCGCGGGCCGCCGGCCTCCCGGCGCGGATCGTCGCCGGCTACGTCTACGCCGAGGACGACGGGATGCCGATCCTCGTCTGGACCGCGTGGGTCGAGGTGTGGACCGGCGAGTGGATCGAGGTCGATCCGTTCCTCCGCGAGCTCCCCGCGAGCCCGGCGCACCTGCCGGTGGGGCGCGAGGGCGTCGGCGACGGCGGGTTCGGGCTGCTCGGCCGCCTCGGCGTGCGCGCCTTCGAGGCGCTGCCGGGCGGCGACCTGTAGCGGCCTAGCCGGGCCGACCCGTCGAGCCGGGGAAGATCCGCTTCCAGAGCCGCTCGCCCGCCGCGAGCAGCTCCTCGCGGCCGGCGACCTTCGCGGTGGGCCCCGCCGCCGCGCGGAACCGGGCGCCGAGGAGCGCGCCGGCGATCGCCGCGGTCCTCGGCCGGTCGCCGCCCCGGGCGAGCACCCTGGCGAGGCCCTCCTCGAGCGACGGCGCGTTGCAGTAGGCGACGAACGCGGTGCGCACCAGCGCCACCGCGCTCCCGGCCTCGTCGCCGGCGTGCGGCGCGTCGAGGTCTCCGTCGGGTGCGGTCTCGATCGCCTCCCGCACCGCGGGCGAGGGCGAGGCCATCAGCGACGCGCGCTCCAGCACCTCGTCCTCCTGCCCGCGCACCACCAGCGCGAGGGCCATCGAGACGGCGCGGCAGGCGGCGACGCAGCGGGGATCGAGGTGGGTGAGCCGCGACGCGCCGGCGGCGTCGTCGGCCACGCCGCGCAGCTCGCCGACGTGGAGGAGGGCGATGGGGATCGAGGTGGGGAGGCTGCCGTTCCCGCCCGCCGCCTCGCCGCTCCGCTCCATCGCCAGCCGCGCCGCGTCGGCGGGCGACGTGCCGCGCCCGAGCTCCTCGATCGCGGCGCGGGTGAGCGCCGAGGCCCGCGGCGCGCCGCCGGCGAGCCAGGCGCCGAGCCTCGCGGCGAGGTCCGTCGCGTCGAGCTTGCCGTGCAGCGCCAGCGAGTCGAGCATCGCCGTCGCCAGCCGGAGCTCCTCGGTGGCCGGGCCGGGCGCGACGCCCGCGCCGGCGCGCGCGGCGAGCCGCGTCACCTCGGGCCGGTCGCCGAGCGCCGCGCCCCAGGCGGCGCCGAGGGCGTAGCCGTGCAGCGCTCCGAGGAAGCGTTCCTTGATGCCCTGCGCCATGGGGCGCCTCGCCGTTCGCCGTGGGGTGAGGAGACGCCCTGGATCCTACCGCTACGCGGCCGTCGAGCAGAACTGCTCGTAGTCGATCAGCGCGATGTCGCGCCCGGGCGCGCACACCGGGCACTCCGGGTCGCGGCGCAGCTTCAGGGTCTGGAACCGGGTCCCGAGGGCGTCGATCATCAGGAGCCGGCCGACGAGCGGCTCGCCCTTGCCGAGCAGCAGCTTGAAGATCTCGTTCGCCTGCAGGGTGCCGACGATGCCCGGGAGCACGCCGAGCACGCCCGCCTCCGCGCACGACGGCGCGAACTCGGGCGGCGGCGGCGACGGGTAGAGGCAGCGGTAGCACGGGCCCTCGAACGGCACGAAGGTGGTGACCTGCCCCTCGAAGCGGAAGATCGAGCCGTGCACCACCGGCTTCTTCAGCATCAGCGCCGCGTCGTTGAGGAGGTAGCGGGTCGGGAAGTTGTCCCCGCCGTCGACGATGACGTCGTAGTCCTTGACGATGTCGAGGACGTTCTCCGCGGTGAGCCGCTCGCGGTAGCCGACGACCTTCACGTCGGGGTTGAGCGCGTTCAGCGTCTTCTGCGCGCTCTCCACCTTCGGCATGCCGATCCGGTCGTTGGTGTGGAGGATCTGCCGCTGCAGGTTCGACATGTCGACGACGTCCATGTCGACGACGCCGATGGTCCCGACGCCCGCCGCCGCGGCGTAGAGCGCGGCCGGCGACCCGAGGCCGCCGGCGCCCATGAAGAAGACCTTCGAGGCGAGCAGCTTCGCCTGCCCCTCCTCGCCGACCTCGGGGATGATCAGGTGGCGGCGGTAGCGCTCCTTCTGCTCCGCGGTGAGCACCTTCGGCTTGTCGGTCGGGTGCCCGGCGTCGTGCCAGCGGTTGTAGCCGCCGGCCATCGAGTGCACGTTCGCGAAGCCCATCTCGACGAGCGTCTTCACCGCCAGCGCCGAGCGGACGCCGCCGGCGCAGTACACGATCAGCTCCTCCTCGCGCTTCGCCTTCTCCTCGATGCGCAGCTCGAGGAACCCGCGGGGGATGTGCACCGCGCCGGGGATGCGGCCGCCCTCGAACTCGTCGGGCTCGCGGACGTCGACCAGCTTCGGCGCCTTCCCCGAGGCCAGAAGTCGCGCGACCTCGTCCACGGAGATCTCCCGGATCTCCTTCTTGGCGGCGGCGACCAGCTCCTTGCCCGAGCGCATGCGGACGGCTCCTCCCTGCGGATGAGGTCCCTTGTATAGCCGCGTCGGGAGCCGCGTTCCACCACCGCCGGGCCCAGGAACGGGTGCGGCGCCGCCCGGACCTGCCGGACGGCGCCGCGGGGAGAGTCGATCGCTCGGCCGCCTACGGGGCGGTGAAGCGGAACGGCACCTTGATCCCCGTGCCCTTGAGGCCGATGCGGCCGGTCACCGGGCTGCCCGAGGGCGGCGGGTTCTTCACCGTCACCTCGACCTGCTGGAAGCCGCCGACGAGGCTCTTGGCGATCTTCTCGTAGATCGCCGGCAGCTCGTCCGGGGACTCGACCGAGCCGTCGAAGCCGCCGGTCTCGACGGCGAGCTTGCGGAGCTGCTCGACGTGCACCGTGGAGAACCGACCGTCACCCTTGTCCGCCGCCTGGCCGAGGCCGACCACGTGGACGGCGACGCCGAGCTCCTGGGCGCGGGCGATCACCTCGGCCAGGCTCTTCGAGGACTCGGTGTCCTGGCCGTCCGAGAGCACCACCATGCCCCAGCCCACGTCCGGATCGGCGTCGGTGTGGAAGTTCTGGCTCACGTCGGCCTTCACCGTGGAGAGCACCTCGTAGACCGAGTCGTAGAGCGGGGTGCCGGCCACCGAGACGAGCTGGTCCGCCTTCGAGACGGTCGCCTCGGTCTCCATGGTGAAGTCGGAGACCAGGCGGGTCACCGCGAAGCCGTCGGTCGGCGCGTCGGTGCCGAAGTCCATGATCGCGAGCCGCCAGTCGGGCGCCTGCCGGCCCAC
>CAZDGH010000132.1:11896-13420 GCA_964504805.1 uncultured Myxococcales bacterium
GGCGCACGGACAGCCCGAGGAGGAGAAGGACCAGCGCCCCGTCCAGCATCCAGTCGCCTGCCGTCACAGGGACCCTCCGTCCCCCGCAGGGGAGGGGGGGGCACCCCCCTTCACCGCCTCGACGCGCATGCGGGTGGGGTCGGTGGGGCAGCCCTCGCAGTCGGAGGCGGTGGCGAGCTCGGTCGAGCCGGAGTCGTCGACCAGCATCACGAAGGAGCCCTTCGAGTGGCCCTTCGTCTCCTCGACGTCCTCGACGTCGCAGGGCTCGCCGTCCTCGGTCTCGACCTCGATGTCGTCGCCGTCGACCACGGCGGGGACGCCGTCGTCGGTCTCGCCGGTCACCGCCAGGGCGACGCGGCCGTACTCCGGCGAGTCGGGATCGGAGAAACCCTGGGCGGGCGCGATGCCCAGGACGAGGAGCATGGCGCCGATGAGAGCGGGCAGGAGCTCGCAGGCGGCGAGGAACGTCGCGGAGCAGGCGGCGACGACGAGGGCGACCTTCTTCATGGCGTCTCTCCCGGGATGCTGTCGGTTCGGGCGAAGGCACCGCACCAGGGCATCCACGTCGGTCCATGACGGCGCCGGAGCCCGGCCATTCAAGCGGGCGTATGTGCAGCGAGCGCCACTAAGCTACGAAGAATCCTGATGATTGAGACACCCTAGGCGCTCTGGGCGAAAGCCCACCATGGCATCGGCGTCAGGGTGGGGGATTCCCACCAGCGGGCGCGCGCGGCCGGTGGAAATCGGTGGGGGCGGGTGTTACAAACGAGCCCGACGCCCCCCGCGCATCCAGGATCGAGGAGCCGAGATGGAGACCCAGACCCAGCCCGCCGTGCCGACCCCTGCCGTCCCGCACGACTTCTCCCAGCAGAAGCCCGTCGCGCTGACCGCGAAGGCGGTCGAGATGGTGAAGGAGGCCCTCACCCAGCAGAAGCTCGACGGCCACCTGCTCCGGATCGCGGTGGTCGGCGGCGGCTGCTCGGGGCTCTCGTACGACCTCGACCTGGTGAAGGACGCCAAGCCCGGCGACTTCACCTACGACTTCGAGGGCGTCACCGTGGCGGTCGACCCGATGAGCTCGCGCTTCCTCGAGGGCACGGTGATCGACTACGTGTCGACGCTCCAGGGCGCCGGCTTCAAGTTCAACAACCCGAAGGCGAAGGCGAGCTGCGGCTGCGGCTCGTCGTTCTCCGCCTAGCCGTCCCGAGCCTCGCGCCGTGCGCCGTCCGGCCGTCCGGGCGGCGCGCGCGCGTTCCTGGACCTCCCCATGCTCCGCCTCGCCGACGACCTCGGCCTCTGGCTGCTCCTCGGCGCGCCGCTCGGCGCGCTCTGGCTGTGGGCCGTCGTCGACTGCGTCCGGCAGCCGGGCGCCGCGTTCGCCCGCGGGCTCTCGCGCGGCACCTGGCTCGCGCTCCTGGTGCTCACCGGCTTCGCCGGCGCGCTCGGCTGGCTCGGGAGGCGGGCCCTCGCTAGTGCCCCGGATCGGTGATTAGCGATCTATTCCGTGGCCCGTCGTCGGTGGGG
>CAZDGH010000133.1:0-809 GCA_964504805.1 uncultured Myxococcales bacterium
GCGTCGCCGAGGAGGCGCGCGTCGCCGAGGAGGCGCGCGTCGCCGAGGAGGCGCGGAAGGCCGAGGAGGCGCGCGTCGCCGAGGAAGCGAGGAAGGCCGACGAAGCGCGCGCCGCCGAAGAGGCGCGGAAGGCGGAGGAAGCGCGCCTCGCCGAGGAAGCGCGCGTCGCCGAGGAAGCGCGCCTCGCCGAGGAAGCGCGCCTCGCCGAGGAAGCGAAGCAGGCCGAGGAAGCGAAGCTGGCCGACGAGGCCCGCGCCGCCGAGGAGCGCGAGGCGGCGCGCCGCCGCGCCGACGAGCTCGCCGCCGCCGAGGCCGAGAAGGCCGCCGAGGCCGAGCGCCGCGCCGAGGAGGCCGCCCGGCAGCTCGCCACGCCGGACGCCGACGTCCTCGCCGCCGAGGCGCTCTCCCGGCTGGCGGCGGAGGCGCAGAACCTCGGCGTGGTCGGCGCCGCCGCCATCGGCGCGCTCGACGACCTCGACCGCCCGCTCACCGAGCGCGAGCAGGAGCTGGCGGCGACGCTGCAGGAGATGGCGGACGGCAAGGACGTCGCCCGGCCGATCCCGCCCGGCCAGATGGTCGCCGCGCTCGTCCGGCTGCTCATCCGCCGGGGGCTCATCCGCGAGCTCGACTACATCGAGGAGCTCTCGCGGAAGTAGCGCCGAGGCCGTCGCGACGCCCCCGCGCGGTTGTGCTACGGAGACCCCGCGTGCCGCTCCTCTCCATCGAGCACCTGACCACCGAGTTCGAGAGCGACGGCGTCCGCCTGCGCGCGGTGGACGACGTGTCGATCGCCATCGAGCCCGGGCAGA
>CAZDGH010000133.1:819-13342 GCA_964504805.1 uncultured Myxococcales bacterium
GCGGCAAGAGCGTCACCGCGCTCTCGGTGATGCGCCTCATCCCGAGCCCCCCGGGCCGGATCGCCGGGGGCCGGATCCTCTTCCAGGGCGAGGACCTCCTCGCCAAGAGCGAGCCCGAGCTGCGGGCCATCCGCGGCAACCAGATCGGGATGATCTTCCAGGAGCCGATGACCTCGCTGAACCCGGTCTACACGGTCGGCGATCAGATCGGCGAGGCGGTCAAGCTGCACCAGCGCGCCGACGACCGCACCGCCCGCGAGCGCTCGCTGGAGATGCTCCGGCAGGTCGGCATCCCCGCGCCCGAGGACCGGATCGACCGCTACCCGCACGAGCTCTCCGGCGGCATGCGCCAGCGGGTGATGATCGCCATGGCGCTCGCGTGCAACCCCGCGCTGCTCATCGCCGACGAGCCGACCACCGCCCTCGACGTCACCATCCAGGCCCAGATCCTCGACCTCCTGAAGCGCCTGCAGGCCGAGCGCCGGATGGCGGTCATGCTCATCACCCACGATCTCGGCGTCGTCGCCGAGACCTGCGAGGAGGTGGTGGTGATGTACGCGGGCCGCGTGGTGGAGCGCGCGAAGGCGGCGCGCCTCTTCGCCTCGCCGCGGCACCCGTACACCGCCGGGCTGCTCCGCTCGATCCCCGGCGCCGCGCACCGCGAGGGCACGACCAAGAAGCGCCTCGCCGCGATCCCCGGGGTGGTGCCGGCGCTCGGCCAGTGGCCCACCGGCTGCCGCTTCCGCGACCGCTGCGATCGCGCCGTGGAGGCGTGCGCGCGGATCGACCCGCCGCTCGCCGAGGTCGCGCCCGGCCGCGAGGCCGCGTGCCACAACCCGGTCCCTCCGGCGGCCGAGGAGGCGGCGTAGTGGCCCCGCTCGTCGAGGTCGAGGGGCTCCGCCTCCACTTCCCCGTCCGCGGCGGGCTCCTCGGCCGGCCGATCGGCGCGGTCAAGGCGGTGGACGGGGTGTCGCTGTCGGTGGAGGAGGGCGAGACCCTCGGCCTCGTCGGCGAGTCCGGCTGCGGCAAGAGCACGCTCGGCCGCACCATCCTCCGGCTCCTCGAGCCGACCGCCGGGACCCTGCGCTTCCGCGGCAAGGACGTCACCCACGCCTCGCAGCGCGAGCTCCGCCCGCTCCGCCGCGAGATGCAGATGATCTTCCAGGACCCGTACGCGTCGCTGAACCCGCGGATGACGGTGGGCGACATCGTCGGCGAGGCGTTCACGATCCACGGCCTGGCGAAGGGCGCCGAGCTGCGGGCGAAGGTGCGCGACATCCTCGAGCGCTGCGGCCTGCGCGCCGAGCACGAGGCGCGCTACCCCCACGAGTTCTCCGGCGGCCAAAGGCAGCGCATCGGCATCGCCCGCGCCCTGGCGGTGTCGCCGCGCCTCGTCGTCGCCGACGAGCCGATCTCGGCCCTCGACGTCTCGATCCAGGCGCAGATCGTCAACCTGCTGCTCGACCTCCAGCGCGAGCTCGGGCTCACCTACCTGTTCGTGAGCCACGACCTGAAGGTGGTGCAGTACATCGCCGACCGGGTGGCGGTGATGTACCTCGGCAAGCTCGCCGAGCTCGGCCGCGCCGAGGACGTCTACGAGCGGCCGTCGCACCCGTACACCCGGGCGCTGCTCTCGGCGGTGCCGACCACCGACCCGACGCGGCGCAAGCAGCGGGTGATCCTCGAGGGCGACGTGCCGTCGCCGCTCCGGCCGCCGCCCGGCTGCACCTTCCACCCGCGCTGCCCCGAGGCCGGCGAGCGCTGCGCCCGCGAGGCGCCGGCGCTCTACCAGCTCGGCAAGCCGGGCCACGTCGCCGCCTGCTTCCTCCACGATCCCGCCGGCACCGGGCCCAAGCTGCAGCGAGAGGGCGCGACCGCCGCGTAGGCCGTGGGCATCTCCGCCTTCTACTTCGTCTCGTTCTGCGCGGTGGGGCTCATCCTCCCCTACCTGCCGCCGTACCTGCGCGGCCTCGGCTTCAACGGCACCCAGGTCGGGATCGCGGTGGCGGTGGCGCCGGCGCTGTCGATGATCGCGCCGCCGCTGTGGGGCTTCCTCGCCGACCGGCTGCGGCGTCCCGCGCGGGTCCTCCGCATCGTCAGCGTCGGCGCCACCGCCGGGTTCGCGCCGCTCCTCGGCGTCCGCGGGTTCCCGGCGGTGGTCGGCGCCCTCGGCCTCTACGCGGCGTTCTGGAGCGCGATCTCCGGCCTCGCCGACGCGGTCGCCAACGCGGAGGTGCGGCGGTCCGGCGGCAGCTACGCGCGGCTGCGGATCTGGGGCTCGCTCGGCTTCGTCGCGGCCTCGACGGCGTTCGGCGTCCACCTCGAGCGCGGCGGCGCGGTGGCCGACGTGCTCCCGGCGGCGCTCGGCGCGCTCGGCGCGACCGCGGTCGCCGCGCGCCTCTTGCCCGACGCCGAGGGCGGGGCCGCCGTCCCGACCTTCGGCGACGCGCGCCGCCTCCTCGACGATCGCGCCTTCCTCGCCTTCCTCGGCGCCGGCCTCCTGCACTGGGCCGCCCTCGCGCCGTTCCACCTCTTCTACGCGCTCCACCTCGAGGGCCTCGGCGCCGCGCCGCGCTGGGTGCCGATCGGGCTCCTCCTCGGGATCGCCGCCGAGGTGGCCGTGTTCTGGACGTTCCCGGCGCTGGCCCGGCGGGTGCGGCTCTACCCGCTGCTGGCGGCGTCGTTCGCGGCGAGCTTCCTGCGGTGGCTGGTCACCGCCACCACCACCTCCGGGGAGCTCGCGGCGGTGATGCAGCTCTTCCACGCGCTCTCGTTCGGCCTCTTCTTCGTGGCCTCGATCGCGCACCTCGAGCGCACCGTGCCGGCGCCGCTCCGGGCCACCGGACGCTCGCTGTACGGCGCCATCGTCTTCGGCGCGGGCGGCGTGCTCGGCTCGACGCTGGCGGGACCGCTCTGGGATCGGGGCGGCGCGCCGCTCGCGTTCGGCGCGGCGGCGGGCCTCGAGCTGGTGGCCCCGCTGGTGCTGTGGCTCTCGGCGCGCCTCGCCGCGCGACGTCCCTAGCCGAGGGCGGCGCTCTCCGGCGGCTCGCCGCGGGACGCCACCACCGCGCCCTCGCGGGCGGCGCGCAGCTCCCACGACCCCTCGCCGTCGGCCTCGGCGCTCGGGCAGAGCTCGGCGAGCGGGCAGCGGGCGCAGCGCGGCTTCCGCGCGAGGCAGACGTAGCGGCCGTGGAGGACGAAGCGGTGGCCGGTGTCGATCCAGGCCTCGCGCGGGAACAGCTCGCACAGCGCCTGCTCGACCTTCGCCGGATCCTCCTCCCTGGTGAGGCCGAGCCGCCGGGCGACGCGGCCCGCGTGGGTGTCCACGGTGATCCCGGCGGTGATCCGGTAGGCAGTGCCGAGCACCACGTTCGCGGTCTTCCGCGCCACGCCGGGCAGCTCGACCAGCTCCTCGACCGTCCGCGGCACCTCGCCGCCGTGCCGCTCGGCGACGAGCCGCGCCGCCTCGCGGATCGCCTTCGCCTTGTTGCGGAAGAACCCCGTCGACTTCACCACCGCCTCGACGTCCTCCTGCGACGCCGCGGCGAGCTCCGCCGGCGACGGCCAGCGGCCGAAGAGGATCGGGGTGACGCGGTTCACCATCTTGTCGGTGCTCTGCGCCGAGAGGATGGTGGCGACGAGCAGCTGCCACGGCGACGCGAAGTCGAGCTCGCACGGCGGGTGCGGCATCGCCTTCGAGAGCCGGAGGTGCACCTGGGTGGCGCGCTCGCGCGCCGCGGCCGAGGTCCGCCCCGCCTTCCGCGCCGCGAGCTTCCCCGTCGCGCGCCTCGGCGCCGCCGCCTTCGCCTTCGGCTTCTTCATGGGCGCGCACGGTAGCAAACGACGTCCACCTTGCGACACCCGGCGCGTTCGGGAAGGATCGAGCCTTCCGAGCCGCACCACCGCGCACCCGAGGGGGGAAGACCTTGTCCTACGATCCGTCCGGCGCCGTCCCGCCGCAGCCGCCGCCGCCCGGCCCGCCCTACGGCGCGCCGCCCGCCGCCCCCCAGAACGAGATGCTGGCGCAGGTCTCCCTCGGCACCGGCATCGCCGCCCTGGTGATGAACTGCTGCTGCGGCTGGTTCTCCCCGCTCCTCGGCATCGCCGCCCTCGTCACCGGCTTCCTCGCCATCAAGAAGATCAACGAGTCGAACGGCCTGCTCGGCGGCAAGAACCTCGCGATCGCCGGCATGGTCTGCGGCGGCCTCGGCATCGTGCTCTTCGGCGTGATGATGGCGATCGGCGTGAGCGGGGCGGTGTTCCAGGAGCTGCAGAAGTCCGGGAAGTTCTAGAAGCGGCTCCAGGCTCCAGGCTCCAGCCAGCGAGCAGCTCGGCGCTCGCGCCTCGCTGGTGGCTGGAGCCTGGCCGCTGGAGCCTGGAGCCTGCTGCTCTCAGCCCTCGTTGTACCGCACGTACTCGAACTCCACCGGCTGCCCGTTGATGCCGCGGGCCGGCGGGGCGATCCAGGCGGCGAAGTGGCCGGGCGTGGTCACTGGCTTCTGCATCAGCGACTGCACGTAGGCGCGATCGGCGTCGGTGGGGAGCCACTCGGCGACCTGGGCGTCGTAGGCGGCCTGGGTGAGCTCGCGGCCCTCGGGGTCGAACGGCTTGCCCGCGAAGAGGCCCTGGGCACGGTGGAAGCGGCGGTGGGGCAGGGTGAGGGTGAAGCCGGTGCCCTCGAGGTGCTTGTTCCACCGCTTCACGCACTTCTCGCAGTCCTCGATGTAGGCGTCCCGGAGCACCTCGTTCATCGCCGAGCGGAGCGGGATCGCGCGGCGGACGAGCTTGCCGTCCTCGAGCACGTCCATCTCGTACGAGCCGTCCTTGGCGAGGTGGTCCTCGTACTGCTCCTCCTTGGCGCGTCCCTTGAGCCCGGCGCCGAAGAAGCTCGCGGCGTTCGTCGAGACCTCGCTGCCGAAGAGGTCGAGCGAGACCGTGTACCAGAAGTTCAGGTAGCGCTGGACGAGCGGCAGGTCGAGCGCGCCCTCCTTCCGCGGATCCTTGCCGGCCTTCATCAGCTCCACGGTGCGCTGGACGATCCGGCCGATGCCGGTCTCGCCCACGAACATGTGGTGCGCCTCCTCGGTGAGCATGAAGCGGCAGGTCCGCGAGAGCGGGTCGAAGCCCGACTCGGCGAGCGCCAGCAGCTGGTACTTGCCGTCACGGTCGGTGAAGGTGGTGAACATGAAGAACGACAGCCAGTCGGTGCAGGGCTCGTTGAAGGCGCCGAGGATGCGGGGCTTGTCGGCGTCGCCCGAGCGCCGCTGCAGGAGCGCCTCGGCCTCCTCGCGGCCGTCGCGGCCGAAGTAGGTGTGGAGCAGGTACACCATCGCCCAGAGGTGCCGGCCCTCCTCGACGTTGACCTGGAAGAGGTTGCGGAGGTCGTAGAGCGACGGGCAGGTCTGGCCGAGGCGCCGCTGCTGCTCGACCGAGGCCGGCTCGGTGTCACCCTGGGTGACGATGAGGCGCCGCAGGGTGTTGCGGTGCTCGCCCGGCACCTCCTGCCACGCCGGCTGCCCCATCGAGTCGCCGAAGCCGATGGTGCGGTCCTTCACCGGGTCGGCGAGGAAGATGCCCCAGCGGTACTCCGGCATCCGCACGTAGTCGAACTGCGCCCACCCCTCGGGATCCACCGAGACGGCGGTGCGCAGGTAGATGTCCTTCTCCTGGAAGCCCTCGGGCCCCATGTCCTTCCACCAGGAGATGAACTCCGGCTGCCACTGCTCGAGGGCGCGCTGCAGGCGCTTGTCGGAGCTGAGGTTGACGTTGTTCGGGATCTTCTCGTCGAGGGCGACCTGGGTCATGTCTCTGGGTCCTCTAGGTCCTGCGGTAGTCGAACTCGGGGCGCTGCCCGGCCTTGCCGTACAGCGTCAGGGCGCCCTTCTCGCCGGTGGCGTTCGGGCGGATGAAGATCCAGTTCTGCCAGGCGGTGAGCCTGCCGAAGATCTTGGTCTCGAGGGTCTCGGGGCCGGCGAAGCGGAGGTTCGCCTCCATGCCGGTGAGCGCGTCGGGGCTCATCGCCGCACGCTCCTCGATCGCCAGCCGCACCTCGTCGTCCCAGTCGAGCTCGTCGGGCGCGAAGGTGACGAGGCCGGCGTCGAGCGCCGCGTCGGCGTCGATCGGCCCCTCGAGCGCGGCCGCCGCCTTCGCCCGCTCGGGCTCGGCGAGGAAGCGCACCTCGAGCCGCGAGAGGCCGCTCGACATCGGCAGGGCGCCGCGGTTGAGCGGGCCGACCTCGAGCGTCGCGGCGCCGCCGGCCTTCATGTAGGCGCGGTCGGAGGCGAGGGCGAGCTCGAGCAGCGAGCCGGCGAAGCACGAGCCCGGCTCGACGAGGGCGTAGAACGTCTTGGCGGTGAGGTCGAGCCGCTTCAGCACCCGCTTCTGCAGGTGCAGGATCTCGCGGACGAGCCAGTGCGACCGGTTCCGGTCGACCGCGCGGTCCACGGCGAGCACCGCCTTGCCGTCGCCGGCGGTGCGGAGCACGACCAGCCCGATCCCGAGCTCGTTGACGCGGAGGTGGAGGAGCGCGTCGTCGAGCTCGCGGAAGGCGCGGATCGCCCAGGCGTCCGAGCCGGCCGCGAGGAAGCCCGCCGGATCCTCGGGCTGCGGGGCGTCGGGGCCCTTCACGGTGAGCTCGGCGAGGCGCCGGGCCCGGTCGAGCTTCAGGGTCACGTACCGGTACTCGACGAGGTCCGGCGTCCGGCTCGGCTCGAGCGGCTTCAGCTCGACGCCGGCGCCGCCGGGCCGGTCGCTCTTCGCGGCGAGGACCTGGGCGCGCTCGCGGACCCGGGCGTCGAACCTCGAGCGCGGGATCACCTCGTCGACGAGCTTCCACTCGACGGCGCGCTTGCCGCGGACGCCCTCGGCGGTGGTGGAGAAGAAGTCGGCGTGGTCGCGCCGCACCTTGCGCTTGTCGACGACGCGGGTGAGGCCGCCGGTGCCGGGCAGCACGCCGAGCAGCGGCACCTCCGGGAGCGACACCGCCGAGGAGCCGTCGTCGACGAGCACGATCTCGTCGCAGGCGAGGGCGAGCTCGTAGCCGCCGCCGGACGCGGTGCCGTTGAGCGCGCACAGCGACCGGATCCCGGAGTGCTCCGAGAGGTCCTCGAGCCCGAGGCGCGTCTCGTTGGTGAACTTGCAGAAGTTCACCTTGAAGGCGTGGGACGAGCCGCCGAGCATGTGGATGTTCGCGCCGGCGCAGAAGATGCGCTCCTTGAGCGACGTGACGACGAGGACCTTCACCTCGGGGTGCTCGAAGCGCAGCCGCTGGAGCGCGTCGGCGAGCTCGAGGTCCACGCCGAGGTCGTAGCTGTTGAGCTTGAGCTGGTAGCCCGGCACGAGGCCGCCCTCCTCCTGGACGTTCATCCAGAGGCGGGCCGTGTCGCCGAGCACCTCGAGCTTCCAGTGCTTGTAGCGGGACGGGTGGGTCTCGAACGAGATCGGGGCGGGGGCGCTCGTTTCCATGGCGGCGGACCCTAGCCCGGAGCCGGGGACGTCCGCAAGCAGTATAGTGCTTGCGGCGCTGCGCAAGAGGGCAGTATGCTGCCTAGCCGCATGGAGGACCTCCTCGCCCAGCTCGGCGCCAAGGTCCGGGACGCCCGCGGGCGCCGGGGCCTCTCCCTGCGCGCGCTCGCGGAGCGGAGCGGCGTCTCGGTGCGCTTCCTCTCCGACCTCGAGGCGGGGCGCGGCAACATCTCGGTCCTCCGCCTGGCGCAGGTCGCCGCCGCCCTCGGCACCACGCCGGGAGCGCTCCTCGTCGGGGCCGAGGCGCCGCGGGAGCCCCGCCGGGTGATCGCGCTCCTCGGCCTCCGCGGCGCCGGGAAGAGCACCCTCGGGGGCCGCCTCGCGTCGCGGCTCCGGCTGCCGTTCTTCGAGCTCGACGGCCTCGTCGAGGCCGCCGCCGGCCTCTCGCTCTCCGAGCTGTTCGCGCTCCACGGCGAGGCCTACTACCGGCGCCTCGAGCTGTCGGCGCTGCGGCGCTTCCTCGACGAGCACGACGCGGCGGTGCTCGCCACCGGCGGCGGCATCGTCGCCCACGACGAGGCCTACCGGCTGCTCGACGCCGAGGCGGTCACGGTCTGGCTCAAGGCCGCGCCCGAGGACCACTGGAGCCGCGTCGTGGGGCAGGGCGACGAGCGCCCGATGGCCGACCACCCCGAGGCGAAGGCCGAGCTGAAGCGGCTCCTCGCCTCCCGGGCGCCGCTCTACGCCCGCGCCCGCCACCAGATCGACACCGGCCGCCTCGGGGTGAAGGGCTCGGTGGACGCCCTGGCGAAGCTGCTCGCGGGGTAGAGCAGGGCTCACTTGATCCGACCTGCTACGACGCACGATGCCTGCCTGCGGCGGGCGGACTCGTCGCTGCGCTGCCCAGCGGGCCTACGGGCCCGCCTCCGCTGCTCACTCCTCGTGCGCCCGCCTCGGCGACGGCCTCGCGCGTCTCGCGACGATCATTTCGAGTGAGCCCTGCTCTAGCATGCGCACTGCCATGCGCGGCGTGCTCCGGTTCCTGCTCTCGCACCACTTCGAGGACGAGCTCGGCCGCTGCTTCCGCGTCGGCGGCCTCCACGTCTGCGCCCGGTGCCTCGGCGTCTACCCGGTGCTCGCCGCCACCTTCGCCGCGCTCGTCCTCGCCGGCGCGCCCCGCGAGCACGTGCTCGACCCGCTCTGGATCTTCGTGCTCCCCGGGCCGGCGTTCTTCGACTGGCGCGAGGGGCGCTACGACCCGACGCAGGGCTCGAACCTGCGGCGCCTCGTCACCGGCGCGCTCGCCGGCCTCGGCTTCGGCCGCGCGCTGTACGTCCTCGCCCGGTGGAACGACGACCCGCGGCCGTGGATCCTCTTCGGCACGCTGGCGGTGCTCGCCGCCTGGGTGGAGCTCCGCTCCCGGAGGTACCGGAACGAGCTCGGCGGGTAGCCTAGGGCTCCTCGCGCTTCTCCGCCGCGGGCGCCGCGGGCGAGCGGAGGCCGCTGGCCTTGAGCGCGCGGCGGAAGTTCGAGCGATCCATCCCCGCGGCGCGCGCCGCGGCGGTGACGTTCCCCGACGAGCGCCGCAGGAGCGCCGAGAAGTAGCGGCGCTCGAAGGTGCGGAGCATGAGCCGCCGGGCCTCGGCGTAGGCGAGCTCGGTGAGCGAGCCGAGGTCGACCTCGGCCACGGGCCCCGGCTGCAGCGCCGGCGGCAGCTCGGCGCGGCCGAGCTCGTCGCCGGAGGCGAGCACCACCGCGCGCTCGACGAGGTTCTCGAGCTCGCGCACGTTGCCGGGGAACGGGTGCGCCACCAGCGCCTCGAGGAACGCGGGGCTCATCCGCTTCGCCGGCCGCTTCGTCTCCGCCGCGATGCGGCCGAGGAAGTGGTGGGCGAGGACCGGGACGTCCTCCGGGCGCTCGCGGAGCGGCGGCACCGCGATCGAGATCACGTTGAGGCGGTAGTAGAGGTCCTGGCGGAACCGCCCCTGCTCGACGGCGCGCGGCAGGTCCACGTTGGTCGCGGCGATGACGCGCACGTCGAGGCGCTCGGTCGCGTCGCCGCCGACCTTGCGGATCTCGCCCTCCTGCAGCACGCGGAGCAGGCGCACCTGCACCGCCGGCGAGATGTCGCCGATCTCGTCGAGGAAGATCGTCCCGCCGTGCGCCTCCTCGAAGAGGCCGCGGCGGGTCGCGGTGGCGCCGGTGAACGCGCCCCTGACGTGGCCGAACAGCTCCGACTCGAGCAGCCCGTCGGTGAGCGCCGAGCCGTTCACGGCGACGAACGGGGCGGCCGCCCGCGCGCTCCGCGCGTGGAGCGCCCGCGCGACGAGCTCCTTGCCGGTGCCGCTCTCGCCGGTGACGAGCACGGTCGAGTCGCTGCGGGCGACCTGCTCGACGAGCCGCCGGAGCTCGACGACGGCGTGGCTGCGGCCGACGATGCCGAGGTCGCCGTCGCGCCGCTGCTCGAGCTCGCGGTTGCGGTCGAGGAGCCGCTTGCGCTCTCCGGCCTTGCGCACCGTGCGCAGCACCACG
Organism: uncultured Myxococcales bacterium; assembly: GCA_964504805.1. Classification (GTDB taxonomy): domain Bacteria; phylum Myxococcota; class Myxococcia; order Myxococcales; family Vulgatibacteraceae; genus CAZDGH01. The sequence continues at coordinate 10,816 of CAZDGH010000133.1, forward strand.
TCGAACTCGTCGAACGGCTTGGTGAGGAAGTCGTAGGCGCCGGACTTCAACGCCTCCACCGCGGTCTGCACCGTGGCGAACCCGCTCATCAGCACGACCTCGACGTGCGGGCGCCGCGCCTTCACGCTGCGGAGCAGGTCGAGGCCGGTGAGCCCCGCCATCCGGACGTCGGTGACGAGGACGTCGGCGTCGAGGTCCGCGATCGCCGCGAGCGCCTCCTCGGGCGCCGTGAAGGCGGCGACCTCGAGCCCGGCGCGGCGCAGCTCGAGCTCGAGGGCCTTCACCAGGCGGGGCTCGTCGTCGACGACGACGACGCGGAGGGGCTGCTCGGACATGTCCGGATCTCCTACGGGTGCACCGGTGCGAGGGAGGAGGGCGCCGGACGCGCGCGCCGCACGAGCGGGTCTCGCTCGCGCAGGTGCCGGCGGAGCGGAGGGTGGGCGCGGCGGTCGAGGGCGGCGGTCATCGAGGAGGTTCGGGCTCCGGAGAGGGGTGGGAGCCCATTCACCCGCCGTGCCGGGCGCAAGTGGCTGGAATCACTGACGCGCGACAGGGTCGCCGCTGACCCTCGGGTGTTCCTCGACCCGCCGGGCCCGCGGGCCGTCGCGGCCGGGCGCTCGAGGGGCCTCCCGGCGCCCTGCCGGTGGCGGCGCGCGCGGCCGAGCCCCGCGGGCCCGTGGTAGATCCTCGGGCGCCCTCGCGCGTTCACCTCCTCGGGAGGAGGAGGAAAGCCGGGCGGAAGAGGCCGATTGGCGGATCGGGCAGACCTCTCGGACGAGCAGCTGATGCTCGCGTTCCAGGCCGGGGATGCCCGCGCCTTCGAGGTCCTGCTGCGCCGTCACCGGACCGCGGTCTTCAACTTCATCCTGCGGTTCACCGGCGACCGCACCAAGGCCGAGGACCTGCTCCAGGAGACCTGGCTCAAGGTCGTGCGCTCCGCGCCGCAGTACGAGACCAAGGCGAAGTTCACGACGTGGGCGTTCACCATCGCGCGGAACCTCTGCGTGGACCTGAAGCGTCGGGAGGTCTTCCGGAAGACCGAGTCGCTCGACGGGACGGCGGGCGAGGGCGAGGACGAGCGGCCGGCGCACGAGCCGGCTTCGGAGGAGCCGTCGGCGAACCCGGAGCGCAGCGCCCACGCGGCGCGGCTCCGGCCCGCGGTCGAGAAGGCGCTGGCGTCGCTGCCGGCGGAGCAGCGCGAGGTGTTCGTGCTCCGGGAGCTCTCGGGGCTCGCGTTCAAGGAGATCGCCGAGGCGACCGGCACGCCCGAGAACACCGTGAAGAGCCGGATGAGATACGCGCTCGAGGGCCTGAGGAGGTCCCTCGACGCGCAAGGGGTCGACGGCGACCTGGCCGAAGGCGCGTCGCCTGCGAAGGCGGCGGGAGCCGGGTAGAGCAGGGAAGAGGCGGAGCGGAAGTCGGACGCGAACGGAAGAAGGGACGAGGCGAGAGCGACGTGAACTGCGGCGAGTGCGATAGCCGGCTCCTCGAGTACCTGTACGAGGAGCTCGGCCCCGGCGCGAAGCGGGAGGTGGACGATCACCTCCCCGGCTGCGACCGGTGCGCCGCGGCGCTCGCGGAGCTGCGCTCGACCCTCGCCATGGTCCGGACGCTGCCGGTCGAGGAGCCCTCGGAGGCGGGCGTCGCCTCGCTGCTCGCCTACGCGGAGCAGGCGGCGAAGCGGCACGCCGAGGAGCGCGCCGCGCCGAAGGGCGGCCTGCTCCCGCCGTGGCTCGGCAAGCTGCTCTTCCGTCCGGGCTTCGCCCTCGCGGCGGTCGCCGTCGTGGTCGTGGCCGCGACGCTCACCCTGCGCGAGACCCCGGCCTCCCTCTCCGCGCCCGAGCAGATGCCCACCGCGGCCGACGTGCCGGCGCCCCGGGGCTTCACCGCGGCCGAGCCCACGGCGAAGGTGGCCGAGGCGCCGGCGCCGCCGGCCGCGGAGGAGGCGAAGCCGTTCGCCACGACGGTGCGCGCCGACGCGCCCGCCGAGCCCGACCCGTTCGTCGCGCAGCAGGCACGGCCCACGGACGTCGGCGCCAAGGACGTGGCGCCGCTCCTCGCCAAGGGCGCCGCGAAGGCCGAGGAGAAGCTCGCGAAGGCGCCGGCGCTCGACGACGTGCTCGTCGCGGACCGGGTCGGCGGCGAGGGCGCCGCGCGGGGGGCGGGCGCCGGGGTCGGTGGCCTCGGCGTCGGCTCGACCGGCTCCGGCGGCGGCGGCAAGTCCGCGCGCGGGACCGCGAGCGGCGAGGCGACGAGCCTCGGCTCCACCGGCGGCGGCCGGGGCCGCTCCGCGGCGGACCTCGCGACGAAGGACGCGAACGCGAACCGCGGGGTCGCTGCGGGCGAGCCCGCGCCGGGCACCGCCGACGCCCGCGACGTCGCCGAGTTCGAGCGGCTCCGCGACCAGGGCGTGAAGGAGTCCGAGACGAGGTACAAGGCCCGCGGCGCCGAGGTGTGGGCGCCGCCCGCGAAGCCCGAGCCCGTCGCGTCCGCCGCGGCGCCGAAGGCCGAGGCGCCCGCGGCGCCC
>CAZDGH010000134.1:0-13313 GCA_964504805.1 uncultured Myxococcales bacterium
CTCGCCCCGCTCGCGCTCGCGGCGCTCGGGCTCCTCCGTCGCCGCGGCCGGCGCGCGGCCGCTCCACGCGGTCAGCGCTGCGCCGGGTAGTAGAAGACGCGGCGCACCTTGCCGCCCTCGAGCTCGTAGACGGCGAGGGCGGCCTGCGACCGCTGCGACCCGTCCTTCGCCTTCCAGGTCGCGCGCTCGCGCACGGCGACGAACGCGCCGTTCACGACCGCGTCCTCGACGACCGACCTCGCCGTCGGCACGTCGGCGAAGTACCTCGCCATCGACGCGCGCAGCGCCGCGGCGCCCTTCGCCTCGACGGCGACGGCGGCGCCCTCCACCGACAGCCACTCCACCTCGGGCGAGGCGAGCGCCAGCATGGCCTCGACGTCGTGCCGCGAGAACGCCTCGGTGAACGCGCGCACGGTCGCCGCCGGATCGGCGGGCGGCGCCGCCGGCGAGGCGGGCGCGGCGCAGAGGACGAGGGCGGCGAGGCTCACCAGGGTCATCGGGCGCTCCTTCAGACGACGAGGCGGAAGGTCGTCCCGCCGGGGCCGGTGTCGAACGACACGCTGCCGCCGCGGGTCTCCGCGAACGCCTTCACCATGGCGAGGCCGAGGCCGGTGCCGCCGCCCTCGCGCTCGGTGGTGAAGAAGCGCTCGAAGACCCGCGCGCGGTTGCCCTCGCTGATCCCCGGGCCGCGGTCGCGGACGAGGAGCTCGACGCGGCCGCCGGCCGCCGCGCGGGCCACGAGCTCCACCGGCCGCCCGCGCCCGTGGCGGACGGCGTTGTCGAGGAGGTTCCGCACCGCGGACTCGAGGTGGTCGCGGTTCATCACCACCCGCGCCGGCGCGGCGGCGACGTCGGCGCGGACGTCCCCGCCGTAGCGCCCGGCGAGGTGGCCGAGGAACGCCGGGAGCTCGATCGGCTCGGCGGCGGCCGGGGCGCTCTGGATCCGCGCCAGCTCGAGCAGGCCGCGGACGAGGCGGTCCATCCGCGACGCGTCCTCGTCGATGTTCGAGAGGAAGCGCGTGCGCTCCTCGGGGCTCATCTCGTCCCACGAGTCCCGGAGCAGCTCGGCGGCGCCCTTCACCGAGGTGAGCGGCGTCTTCAGCTCGTGGCTGACGTTGGCGGCGAACTCGGCGATGTAGCCGGCGCGGTCGGAGAGCTGCGCGGTCATCCGGTCGAGCGCCTCGGAGAGCGCGTGCACCTCCGCGGGCACGACGCCCTTGGTCTCGAGCGGGCCGCGGGGCTCGCCGCGGGCGATCGCCTCGGCGGCCTCGCGGAGCTGCCGCACCGGCCGGGCGATCGAGCGCGAGAAGAAGAGGCTCACCGCGAAGGTGAGCGCCAGGCAGGCGACGAGCGCGCCGGCGAGGGTGTGCCGGTCCTGCCAGAGCGCCTTGCCCGGATCGAGCGCGGTGCGCGACATCCGGACGACGCCGATCACCCGGCCGTCCTCCCACACCGGCAGCGCGGTGTAGACGCGCACCTTGCCGCGGCGGCTGATGCTCTCGATCGGCGGCGGCGGCTCGTCGCTGAGCCGCTGCCGCACCACCGCGGCGTAGCGCCCGGCGAGCGCGGCGCGGACCTCGGGCAGGTCGCCGAGGCACGCCGCCGCGTCGCCGCCGCTCGTCGCCACCACGCAGCCGGTGTGGTCGAGGACGCGCGTGGCCGAGAGGTTCACGCGCTTCGCCCGCTCGAGGAGCGGCCCGATCCGCGCGCCGGCGCGCCAGGTCGGCCCGCTCCGCTCGGTCGCGAACGACATCGGCGGGACGGTGGGCGGGAGCACGCCGTCGTTGAGGTCCAGCACCGGCTCCACCGGGAAGTACGGCTCATCGCCGATCCCCGGCGGCGCGATCCGCGGCGCCGCGCCGTCGAGGCCGCGCTCCCGCCAGAGCGCCTCGCGCCACGCCTCCGCCGCCAGCACGCTCTCGGCGATGAGGTGCTTCTCGGTCTGCCGCACCAGCTGGTTGTCGTAGATGCGCAGGAGCACCACGGCGAGCGCGGGCACGAGGAGCACGAACGCGTTCACCCCGAGGAGCAGCGCGCGGATCGACGGCCCGCCCTTCACGTCGCGGCTTCGCGGAGGCGGTAGCCGAGGCCGTAGACGGTCTCGACCGGATCGGCGCCGACGTCGGCGAGCTTCTTGCGGATGCGGCGCACGTGGCTGTCGACGGTGCGATCGGTGATGTGGTGGCCGATGCCCCAGGCCCGCTCGACCAGCTCCTCCCGGGTGTAGACCTTGCCGGCGACGCCGGCGAGCGAGAGCAGGAGCCCGAACTCGGTCACGGTGAGCGCCACCTCGCGATCGTCCCAGGTGCAGCGGTGGCGGTCGGGATCGAGGACGAGCCTGCCGCGGCGGACGAGCTTCTCCGCCGGCGCCGGCGGCCCCGCCGCGCCCTGGGCCCGACGGAGCATCGCCTTCACCCGGGCGGTGAGCTCCCTCGGGCTGAACGGCTTCACCACGTAGTCGTCGGCGCCGAGCTCGAGGCCGAGCACGCGGTCGAGCTCGTCGTCGCGGCTCGAGAGGAACAGGATCGGCACCTGCGTCTTCTTGCGTAGCTCGCGGCAGACCTCGAGGCCGTCGAGCTCCGGCATCAGGACGTCGAGCACGACGACCTCCGGCGCCACCTCGTCGAACCGCGCCAGCGCGGCCCGGCCGTCGGCGGCCTCGGTGACGAGGTGGCCCGCCTTCTCGAGGGCGAACCGGACCACCTCGCGGATGTGGGGATCGTCGTCGACGACGAGGACGCGCGGCACGGGCACCATCCTACCGCGCGTCCCGCCTCAGGCCCCGCGCCTGCGGCGCCGCAGCCAGCCGGCGGCGAGGGCCGAGAGCGCGCCCGCCCCGAGCAGCGTCGCCGGCTCCGGCGCGGCGCTGCCGCCGAAGCTGCCGGTCGGGTACGCCGCCCCGGGCACGCCGTGGACCTGCGGCACCGCGACGTCGGCCGGGGTCGACGCGCCGGACGGGACGACGACCTTGCGCGCCACCGCCACGAACGAGGTCCAGCGGGTGACGAGCCGGTGGTCGAGGCCGAGCCGCGTCACCTCCGCCTCGAGCTTCGAACGCTCCTCGGCCGTGCGCGACGGCGCGCCCCAGCGCTGCATCCGGTCCTCGATCTGCCCGCGCGCCCAGACGATCGGGAGCGCCTCGCCGCCCGGGGCGCCGCCGGCCGAGGGCACGGTGACGTCGAGCGGCAGCCGCACCGGCTTCCCCGCCACCTTGCCGTGGACGTGGACGCGGTAGGTGCCCGGCTTGGTCGCCCGCGCGACCACGCGGACCGAGTCGCCGAGGAAAAGGTCGGGCAGCGCCGCCGGCGTCGCCTCGGCGAAGGGCCCGCCGCCCCAGTCCACCGCGAGGTCGGTGAGCACGGGCGCCTCGAGGCGGTTGGCGAGGAGGTCGGCGGCCTCGCCGGCGTCCTCGTCGGGCAGCACGATCCGCGCGTCGCCGCGGCCGACGCGGCCGAGCTCCTCGAGGAGCCAGCGGTTCACCGAGGCGCCGATGCCGAAGGCGAAGAGCCGCGCCTCCCCGCGCCGCTGCTCGACGAGCCGCACCACCGCGGCGTCGCTGCCGATGTAGCCGTCGGTGAGGAAGACCACGACGCGGAGCGCGCCCGCCGGCACGACCGGGTCGAGGGCGGCGCGGATGCCGCTCGACATGTCGGTGCCGCCCTCGGCGTCGAGGCCGTCGACGTAGGCGAGGCCCTCGCGCACGTTCGCCGCGGTGGCGGGCAGCGGCGCCTTCGAGAACGCCGTGGCGCCGTCGGAGAAGCGGATGACGCGGAAGCTGTCGGTGGGCCGGAGCCCGCGGAGCGCCTGCCGCATGAAGCGCTTCGACGCCTCGAGCGGCACGCCCGCCATGCTGCCCGAGCAGTCGAGGACGAACACCAGCTCCCGCGGCGTGACCCGCTCGCCCTCGAGGTGCGACGGCGGCTCGACGAGGAGGCTCACGAACGCGCCCTCCTTCCCGGCGTGCGCGGTGACGCCGGCGGCGATCGCCTCGCCGGCGAGCCGGTAGCGGAGCACGAAGTCGCGGTCGTCCAGGGTGCGGCCGGAGGCGAGCACCACGTGCCGCATCCGCTCGCCGAGCTCCGAGACCTCGATCGGGTGCGACGGGCTCTCGACCGCCCGCACCGGCACGCCGGCCTGGAGCAGCACGCGGAGGCCGACGCGCTCGCGGTCGACCGTCTTCGGGGCCGCCACCGGCGCCGACGCCGGGAGCGTCCACTCGTTCGCCGGCAGCGGCGCGGGCTCGCCGTCGCCGGCGCTCTGCGGCGCGACGTAGCGGGGCCCGACCACGAGCGGCAGGTGCAGCTCGTAGGCGCCGTCGCGGCGCGGCACCACGTGGGCGTACCGCAGCTCCACCTCCACCGGCGCGCCGGGGACGAGGTGGGCGATCCGCTGCACGAAGACGTTCGGCCGCTCCTGCGCGAGCAGCGCGGCCTGCTTCCCCTCCGCCTTCGCCGCCGCGAAGGTCGCCTCGGCCGCCGCCTTCTCCTGGATCTTCGCCTCGATCACCTCGTCGGCGGTGGTGAGCTTCATGGCGTAGACCGCGGCGTCCGGCGGCAGCGGGAACACGTACCGCGCCTCCGTGGACGGCCCGAGCGGGTTCGCGAACCGCTGCACGAGCCGCACCGTCGACAGGTCGCCGTGCACCTCGACGTCGGCGTCGGTCTTCAGGAGCGGCAGCGAGACGACCTGCCCGTCGACGACGACCTCGAGGGCGCCGCCGGGCGAGGCCTCCGGGGTTCGCGCCGCGGCCGGCATCGCCAGGACGAGGATGGGGACGAACGCGAGCGATCTCATCGTGCGGCTCCTTCGGAAGCGGCGGCGAGGCGCGCCGCCGGGGGGTTGGCGTCGAGCGACGCGAACAGGGCCTCGTCGAAGCGGCGGCAGCGCGCGGGGTCGCGCTCGCAGGCCTCGAACGGCGAGATCCGCTCGACCAGGGTCCAGGTGGCGCCCCGGCGCTCGAGCCAGCGGAAGACGACCTCGGAGACGCTCGCCGCGCTCTCGCCACGGTCGGAGACGAACGACGCCTCGACGCGCCAGGCGACGCCGTCCGGCGCCACGCTCCTCCAGACGATCGTCGGCACCGCGCCCGGCCGCACCCCGAGCCGCTCGACGACGTGCCCCGCGCCGACGAGGCAGCGGTCGGGGCCGTGCAGGTGCCGGAGCGGCGCCGACGTCCGGACCACCAGCGCGGTGTGCGCCGGCCCCGCGCCGTCGTCGTACGCGCGCTTCTCCGCCGATCCGCCGTACGCCGCGAAGTACCGCGCCTCCTTCGGAGACAGCGGCACCTCGGCGCCGCTCCACGGGCCGAGCGAGGCCGGCAGCGGCCGCTCCTCGAGCGTCCGCGAGACGTCCACCGGCCGCTCCGGCGCCAGGGTGACCGCGACCGCCGCCACCGACGCCAGCGCCGCTCCGGCGAGACCGAGCCGCGGAGAAGGAAACGTGGCCACCGCGGAGGTCGCCGGCGCCGGCGCGCGCGCGGGCGCGTGGCCGAGCGCCGCCAGCACCGGCACCGCCCCGGCGAGGATCGCGGCGAGGCCGATCGCCCCGTGCCACGGCTCCGCGACGACCGGCAGCCCCGCGTCCGTGCCCGCGAACAGGGCCACGATCCGCAGCGTGTTCGCGAGCACCGCCCCGCCGATCGTCGCGACGGCCGCGAGGGCGAGCCGCGCCGGCCCCGGCCGCCGCCGGCACGCGAGCCCGACCGCGAGCGCCGCCAGCAGCGCCAGCCCGCGGGCCCCGCTGCACGGCAGGTCGATCGCGAGCTCGACCCCCGGCCTCCCGAGCAGCGTCCCCGTCCGGACCACGTCCTCGTAGCCGACCGCGAGCGCCCGCTCCGCCACCGACGCCGCCGCCAGCTGCAGCGGGTGGCCGAGCACCCGCTGCACCACGTTCTCCACCGGCAGCGCGAACCCGAACAGCGCCGCCGCCGCCCACGGCGACACCGCCCAGGGCCGCCGCTGCACGCCGAGCAGGAGCCCGATCGCCGCCACGTCGAGCACCAGCGCCACCGCGCCCACGAGGTGGATCGCCAGCACCCGACCGGCGAGCCGCGCCGCCGCCGCGGCCAGGAGCAGCCCGAGCGCCGCCCGCGGCGACGCAGCTCCCGCCGCCGGCCCGCTCCGCACCGCGCGCACGTAGAGGGCGGCCACCGCCAGCGCCGCGAGGGCCCCGTCGCTCTCGTAGGAGGGATCCGTCCAGGTCCCGAAGAGCCAGACCGCCGGCTCGACGACGAGCGCGACGAGGCCGGGGGCGGCGAGGAGCGGGGGGAGGAGCCGGCGATCCATGCCGCCGACGATGCGCCGCCGGCGTTGCCTGGGTGCGACGGGGCCGGGGCAGGCTCGAGGAGACCTGGTGCAGAAGTCGTGCAGGCGGCGGGCGCCGCCGGCGACTCAGATCGCCAGCCGCCACCCGCCCGCGAGCCGCTCCTCGACCGCGAGCGCGCCGCGGCACGAGGCGCACACCGAGGCCTCGACCCGCGCCCGGTACCCGCACGCCGGGCACCGCCGCCGCTTCCGCTGCTCGAGCGCCTTGCCGAGGACGATCAGCGCCGCCGACGCGAACGCGGCGACCGCGACGAAGAGCACGCCGGCGAGCGGCGCCAGGAGCACCGTGCCGCCGAGCGCGACCACCGAGGCGAGCTCGAGCCGCGAGAGCCACTTGCGCGGCCCGCCGATGCCCGCGGTGACCTCCGCGACCCGCGCGTGCACGCGGCGGCGGAGGTGGAAGGTCGCCATCGCGAGCAGCACGCCGACGATCCCGGCGACCCACTCCGGCGGCACGTAGCCCTGGCCCATGGCCTCGTAGACGTGGGCGAGGCCGCTCGCCGCGACGAACCCGGCCGCGCCGCTCGTGCCGTAGCGCAGGACCGCGAGCAGGTCGCCGAACTCGTGCTCGCGCTCGAGCAGCTCCTCGACGACCACCAGCGCGAACACCGCCGCGAGCGCCGGCGCCGAGGTGGCCCAGGCGAGGTCCGGCGGCACCTCGACCCAGCCGAGCGCGCCGCCGACCATGCAGACGAAGAGCGTCAGCGCCGAGCGGGTGCCGGTGAGCGTCGAGATCCCGAGGAGCTGGAAGGCGAGGCCGAAGGGGATCACGCGAGGCCTCCGAGCCAGCCGCCGACCTGCTGCACCACCCACATCAGCACGAGGACGAACGCCGCCACCGACGCCAGCAGGAGCCCGAGGAAGCCGGCGAGGAGCGCCCACTCGAACGTCGCGACCGGGCGGCCCTCGCGCTCGCGCCGCACCTGCCAGGCGATGTAGCGGAGCGAGACGACGCCCATCACGTCGACCTGCAGCGCCGCGAGGAACGCCTTCACGCCGGCGCTGACGCCGGGGATGAGCGTGCACAGCTCGCTGACCACCAGCGTCAGCGCCAGGAAGCAGGCGACGAGGAGGCGGATCGTCCAGCGCGTCACCAGGCGGCGCCGCGTGCCGAGGTGCGCCGATGCCGGGTCGACGATGAGGAAGCGGTGCGCGCCCGCCGCGAGCACCACCGCGCCGGAGCCGAGGAGCGGGAACCAGCCGACGAGGAGCTGCGCCGCCGCGACGCCGGCCACGATGACCCAGAGGCGCCGGTTCAGCCGCTTGCGGAGCGTGCCCTCGAGCGGCGCGCCGCCGTGCCGCGCGGTGGAGGTGCCGCAGCGCGGGCACTCCTCCTCGCGGAGCGCGACGCCGCTGCCGAGCGGCTCGGCGCAGCCGGGGCAGCGGCCCCCGAGGAGGAGGACGAGGCGGTGGTCGTCCCGGACCCGGTCGTGATCGCCGGGTAGGTCGGCCTCGTACCTCTCGAGCGTGCGAGCGAGCGCCACGTGGCCCCCTACGCGACGGCGCCCCGCTCCGGTTCACGCGCCGGGGCATCGGGTGTTCTATGGTCCCGTCATCCGGGCGATCTCGGGCCCCAACCGCCCGCGGAGAGAACGACTTTGGCACGAAAGCGCTACCTCTGCCTGCACGGTCACTTCTACCAGCCGCCGCGGGAGAACCCGTGGATCGAGGAGATCGAGGTCCAGGACACGGCGGCGCCGTTCCACGACTGGAACGCCCGGATCACCGCCGAGTGCTACGGGCCGAACGCCGCCGCCCGCATCCTCGCGGGCGACCGCCGCATCGCCGACGTCGTCAACAACTACCGGCTGCTGTCGTTCAACTTCGGTTCGACGCTGCTCTCGTGGCTCGAGCGCGCGAACCCGGCGGTCTACGAGGCGATCCTCGAGGCCGACCGCCTCAGCGCCGGGGACCGGAACGGCCACGGCAACGCCCTCGCCCAGGCCTACAACCACGCCATCCTCCCGCTCTGCAGCCCGCGGGACCAGCGGACGCAGATCGAGTGGGGCCTCGCCGACTTCCGGCGCCGCTTCGGCCGCGACGCCGAGGGCATCTGGCTCCCGGAGACCGCGGTCGACCTCCCGACGCTCGAGCACGTGGCCGCGGCGGGGCTGCGCTTCACCATCCTCTCGCCCTACCAGGCCAAGGCGGTGCGCGGCCCGGAGGCCAAAGCCTTCGAGGACGTGAGCGGCGGCCGCGTCGACCCGACCCGGCCGTACCTGGTGAAGCTCGCGAGCGGCCGCACGGTGACGGTCTTCTTCTACGACGGCCCGATCGCCAAGGGGCTCGCGTTCGAGGGCGGGCTCTCGTCGCCCGACGAGCTCCTCCGCCGCCTCGAGGGCGGCTTCGCGGCGAGCCGCAGCCACGTCGAGCTGCTCAACGTCGCGGTCGACGGCGAGACGTTCGGCCACCACAAGAAGCAGGGCGACGAGGTGATCGCCGGCGCGCTCACCCGCGTCGGCGCCCGCGGGATCACCCTCACCAACTACGCCGCCTTCCTCGACGAGCACCCCGCCACCTGGGAGGCGCAGCTCGTCGAGCCGTCGTCCTGGAGCTGCGCCCACGGCGTCGAGCGCTGGCGGAGCGACTGCGGCTGCAGCGCCTCGGGGCAGCCGGGCTGGAAGCAGCACTGGCGCAAGCCGCTGCGCGACGCGCTCGACGGCCTGCGCGACGGCCTCGCCTCGCACTTCGAGAAGAACGGCGCGAAGCTGCTCCGCGATCCGTGGGCGGCCCGCGACGCCTACGTCGAGGTGATCCTCGAGCGCACCGCCGCGAACGTGGCCCGCTTCCTCGCCCGCCACGAGCGCGCGCCCGGGCTGCTCTCGGAGCCGGGGCACCGCGCCGACGCGCTCCGCCTGCTCGAGATGCAGCGGAACGCGATGCTCATGTACACCTCGTGCGGCTGGTTCTTCTCCGAGGTGTCGGGGATCGAGACGGTGCAGGTGCTGCGCTACGCCGCGCGCACCGCGCAGCTGTGCCGGGACTCGAACGGGCCCGACCTCGAGCCGGCGTTCCTCGGCGCGCTCTCCGAGGCGCCGTCGAACCTGCCGTCGCTCGGGAACGCCGCGCGGGTGTACGAGCGCGAGGTGCGGCCGAGCGTGGCGACGCTGCAGAAGATCGTCGCGCACCACGCCATCGCGCACCTCTTCGACGAGGCGCCCTCCGGCGAGACCCGCGTCTTCTGCTACCGGCTCGAGCCGCGCAACTACCGGCGCGCCTCGGCCGGCCCGGCGACCCTCGCCACCGGACGGGTCCGGGTCGAGAGCGAGCTCTCCGGCGCGTCGCTCGACGCGGCGTTCGCGGTGCTCCACTTCGGCGGGCAGGACTTCCGCTGCGTCATCCAGGCGGCGCCGGAGCCGGCGGCGCTGGCGCGGGCCGAGGAGGAGCTGTTCGCGAAGTTCGCGCGGTTCTCGCTCACCGACGTGGTGCGGGCGATGGACGCGCACTACCCGGGCCACGAGTTCACGCTCCGCGACCTCTTCCTCGACGAGCGGCGGGCGCTGGCGCGGATGCTGCTGCGCGACACGATGGCGCGCTACGAGCGCGACTACCAGCGCATCTTCGAGGAGAACCGCGGGCTGATGCGCTTCCTGGTCGAGCTCGACATCCCGGCGCCGGAGCCGCTCCGCGCCGCCGCGGGCCTCGCGCTCGGCAACGAGCTGCGCTCGGTCATCGACGGGCTCTCGACCGGCGCGCTCGCGCCCTCGGCGGCCCACGGGCGCATCGTGCACGTGTGCAACGAGGCCAAGGCGATCGCGGTGCGGCTCGAGACGGACGCCTCGAAGCGCGTGCTCGAGCGGCTGGTGCGCGAGGGCGTGCGGCGGCTCGTGGAGACCGCGCGCCGGGAGACCGCCCGCGAGGTGGTCGAGGTGCTCGAGCTCGCCGACGCCATGGGCGTGCGGCTCGATCTCTGGGCGGCGCAGAACGGCTTCTGGAGCGCGCTCCCGGCCCTCGCCGGCGCGCTCGAGCGCGAGCTCCTGGCGCGGCTCGGCGAGAAGCTGTTCTTCGACCGCCGCGCGCTGGCGGCGCGGCTCGAGGCGTCGGCGGGCGAGCCGGCGCTGTCGGCGGCCGCGGGCTGAGCGTGACGACCTGGGCGATCGGCGACGTCCACGGCTGCGCCGAGGAGCTCCGCGCGCTCCTCGCCCGGCTGCCGCGGGGCGACGACGCGGTGCTCGTCGGCGACCTCTTCGACAAGGGGCCGGATCCGTCCGGCGTGCTCGCGCTGGTGAAGGAGCGCGGCCTGCGCGCGGTGCTCGGCAACCACGACGTGCTCGTGCGCGACCACGGTCGCGCGCGCCTCGGCCTGGCGCCCCCGCCCGGCCGGACGCCGGCGCCGTACGTGACCGCGTGCCTCGAGCGGCTGGAGGAGGACGGCACGCTGGAGGAGGCGGTGCGGCTCTGCGAGGCGCTGCCGCTCTTCCGCGACGAGGCCGGGTTCGTGGTGGTGCACGCGGGGCTCGATCCGGTGCGCGGACGCGCCGGCACCGACGAGGCGACGGCCACGAACCTGCGCCGGTACCCGCGGAGCGGCGACGCGAAGTGGTGGACGCAGTGGCCGGGGCCGGAGCCGGTGGTCTTCGGCCACGACGCCAGGCAGGGCCTGGTGCGCCACGAGGTCGGCGGCCAGGTCCGCTGCGTCGGCCTCGACACCGGCTGCGTCTACGGCGGCCGCCTCACCGCCTACGGCCTCGGCGAGGATCGGTTCCTCGTCGAGCCGGCGCGCAAGGCGTGGCACGCGAAGGGCTAGCGCCGCGCGGTCGCGAAGGCGACGGCGGCGAGGAGCAGCACGGCCGCGAGCGGCGGCGCCACGACCAGCGCCTGGAAGCCGAGGCCGCGCGAGGCGGCGAGGGCCGCGCCGCCACCGAGCGAGACGAGGGCGGTGGCGGCCGCGGTCGCGAGCGCCCACCGCTCGCGCGCGTCGCCGCAGCGGCGCACGACGATCGCGAGCAGGAGGAAGTGGCCGAGGACGGTCCCGCCGATGGCGCCGAGGGCGAGCTGCAGCCAGCGGAGCGCGTCGTACGGGAGCGCGTCGAGCGCCGGGTAGAACGCCGACGCGGCGGCGGACTCCCAGGGCGCGAGGAGCGGCGTGCCGGCGCCGAGCGCCACCGGGAGCGCCGACGCCGAGACGAGGAGGCACGCGAGCGCGAGGGCGTTCCACGGGAGCGGCACGTCGAGCGCGGGCCGGCCGGCGAGGGACGACCGGAGCACGAGGAGCAGGCCGCCGGGGAGCACCAGTCCGGGCAGGTTCACGAGCAGCACGTTGAACGTGGCGCCCGCGAGCAGCGAGGCCGCCGAGTCGACGGCGAACCACGCGGCGAGGGCGGCGAGGAGCGCGTCGGCCGCCCACCGGCGCCCGGCGGCCACGCCGAGCTGGACGACGGCGAGAGCGGCGAGCCACTTCCCCGCCATGGCCATCCCGAGGATCGCGTCGGTCGCCGACGCGAGCCCGACGAGCTCCGGCGGCGGCGCCTCGAGGTCGAAGAGCGCGAGCGCCGCGGCGCGGTTCCACACCGCGAACAGCGGGCTCCGGCCGGCGAGCGAGAAGGCGACGCCCGCCGCCGCGAAGGCGGCGAGCACGAGCCGGAGCATGCGGAGGAGCGAGCGGGCGCGGTCGTCCATGGAGGCGCCCCGAGCCTACAGGGCGGCGCGGCGCTGCGGCGGGATCACGAGACGGCGGGGGCGACCTCGGAGACGACGAGCTCGGCGCCGCCGCGCTCGACGAACGCCTGGACGACGAGCTCGTCCTCGCGGGAGAGCCGGAGGAAGCGGACGCCGACGCCCTGGGTGCACGGATCGGCCTCGGCGCTCCCTTCGGCGGGCGCGCGGCGGCGGCGGCGGACCTCGCCGAGCGCCTCGACGACGGCGCGGGCGTCGCCGTCGGCGGTGCGGAACGGCAGCTCGAAGCGGACGGTGACCTGGGTGCCCGGCGCGAGGAGCCGCTCGGTCTCGAGGAAGAGGCCGCTGCGGGAGAGGTCGCGGACGCGGCCGAAGAGCGGGCCCTTGCCGTCGGCGCGGCCGGTCTCGAGGACGGGGACGCGGACGGGGCGGGGACGAAGGCCGGGGTCGGTCGGGATGTCGAGGTCCATGCGGCCTCCGTAGAGCAAGGCGCATACCACCCTACACCCGGGTGAGCCAGGCGGATCTCGAAAGGATCCCGGATGTTTGCGAGCTCCCATGGCCAGGGGAGCGACGCCGGTGCACCAGCGGGCCCGGGGTTCCGAGGCCGCACCTACGACACGAGCACCCGGCTCCGGCCACCGCCCTTCGGCTCGACCCGGACCTGCGCGCCGATGCGCTCGGCGAGGCCGGGGACGTGGGAGATGACGCCGATCTGCCGACCCGAGGCCTGCAGCGCGTCGAGGGTCGCGAGGACCGCCTCGAGGCTCTGCGGGTCGAGGGTGCCGAAGCCCTCGTCGATGAAGAGCGACTCGACGCGGGTGCGGCCCGCCGCGAGCGACGAGAGCCCGAGCGCGAGCGCGAGGGAGCAGAGGAAGGTCTCGCCGCCGGAGAGGCTCGCCACCGAGCGGACCTCGTCGCCGAGATCGCGGTCGACGACCTGCAGCTCCAGGTCCTCGCCCGGGACGCGCTCGAGGCGGTACCGGCCGGAGAGCTCGGCGAGGTGGTGGTTCGCGTGGGCGAGGAGGCCGTCGAGGGTGAGGCTCTGGGCGAAGAGCTGCAGCTTCTTGCCGTCGTGCGAGCCGACCAGGCCGGCGAGCGTGCTCCAGAGCTCGGCGCGCTGCGCCGCCGCCTCGCGGGCGGGCACGAGCTCCGCCTGCTTCGCGCGGCGCTCGTCGTCGGCGCGGAGCGCGTGCTCGTGGTCGAAGAGGCGCTGCTGGAGGAGCGGCAGGTCGGCGCGGAGCGCGGCGAGCGCGGCGCGGGCCTCGGTCGCGTCCCGCGCGCCGGCGAGCGCGGCGGCGGCCTCGTCGCGCCGGGCGGTCTCGCGGCCGAGCACCGCCTCCGCCTCGGTGGCCCTCCGCTCCAGCGCGCCGA
>CAZDGH010000135.1:0-13265 GCA_964504805.1 uncultured Myxococcales bacterium
CCCCGCGGGCGCCGCGCCCGCCGGAGCCCGGCGCCCGGCCCCCGCCCCCGGCGCCGCAGGCGCCGCGCCTGCTGGAGCCTGGAGCCAGCCTGGAGCCTCGCGGGCCGCGCCCGCGCCTGCTGGAGCCTGGAGCCAGCCTGGAGCCTCGCGGGCGGAGCCCGCTCCCGCGCCCTGGCTCGACCGCGCCGCTTGCCTCGAGCTGGCCACCGGCTCGATCGGAAAAGTGCTCGGCCCGTCGTTCGCGCACGCCGACGCGTACCCGACGCGCGTGCGGCTGCCCGCGGAGCCGCTCATGCTCTGCGACCGGATGATGTCGGTCGAGGGCGAGCCGCACTCGCTCGGCTCGGGCCGCCTCGTCACCGAGCACGACGTGCGCGACGGCGCCTGGTACCTCGACGGCGGCCGGGCGCCGGTGTGCATCAGCGTCGAGGCCGGCCAGGCCGACCTGTTCCTCTCGGGCTGGCTCGGGATCGACGCCGAGACCAAGGGCCTCCGGGTCTACCGGCTGCTCGACGCCCAGGTCGTCTTCCACCGCGACCTGCCGCGGCCCGGCGAGGTGCTCCGCTACGACATCCGGATCGACCGCTTCATCCGGCAGGGCGACACCTGGCTCTTCTTCTTCCGCTTCGACGGCACCGCGGACGGCGAGCCGCTCCTCACCATGCGCGACGGCTGCGCGGGCTTCTTCTCGCAGGAGCAGCTCGACGGCGGCCGCGGCATCGTCAAGGTGCGGACCGAGGCGCCGACCGCGCGGCGCCCCGGCACGACACCGCTCGCGCCGCTCGTCCCCGCCTCGCGCTGCACGCTCGACGAGGCCCAGGTCGACGCGCTCCGCGACGGCGACCTGGCTCGCGCCTTCGGCGAGGCGTTCCGCGGCCGCACGCTGCCCGCGCCGCTCCGGCTGCCTTCGGGCCGGATGCGGCTCGTGCACCGGATCACCGAGCTCGATCCGGCGGGCGGCCGCTGGGGCCTCGGCACCGTCACGGGCGAGGCCGACGTCAGGCCCGACGACTGGTACCTCACCTGCCACTTCTCGGACGACCCGGTGATGCCGGGCACGCTCATGTACGAGTGCTGCCTGCACACGCTCCGGGTGCTGCTCTTCCGCCTCGGCTTCACCGCGCCCGAGGGCGTCGACGCCCACTTCGCGCCGATCGTCGGCGCGGCGAGCCGGCTCCGCTGCCGCGGGCAGGTCGTGCCGGGGACGAAGGTGGCGTCGTACCGGATCGACGTCCGCGAGATCGGCTTCGACCCGGAGCCCTACGTCCTCGCCGACGCGAGCATGTACGCCGACGGCCGGCACGTCGTGGAGATGGAGGGGATGTCGCTCCGCCTCGCCGGCGTCGACCGCGCGGCGCTCGAGGCGCTCTGGGCCGCGTCTCCGCCCGCGCCGCCGCCCGCGCCGGCGGCGCCGCTGTTCGAGAAGGCCCACGTCCTCGCCTTCGCCGAGGGGAACCCGTCCGACGCCTTCGGCCCGCGCTACGCGCCGTTCGACCGCGAGCGCCGGATGGCGCGGCTGCCGCGGCCGCCCTACTCGTTCGTCGACCGGATCCTCTCGACCGACGCCGCCGCCTTCGAGCTCCGGGCCGGCACCGGCGTCGAGGCGGAGTGCGACGTGCCCGCCGGCGCCTGGTGGCTCCTCGCCTCGCGGCGCCCGTCGATGCCGTACGCCGCGCTGCTCGAGGCCGCGCTGCAGCCGTGCGGCTGGCTCGCCGCGTACGGCGGCGCCGCGCTGCTCTCGGACGAGGACCTCTTCTTCCGCAACCTCGAGGGCGAGGCCACCCTCGAGCGCGAGCTCGTCCCGCACGCCGGCCCGATCCGGCAGCGGGCGAAGCTCACCTCGGCGGCGCAGGCCGGCGGGATGATCCTCGTCGCCTACGAGATGGAGCTCTGGCAGGCGGGCCGCCGCGCCTTCCACGGCACCACCCGCTTCGGCTTCTTCCCCGCCGCGGCGCTCGCCGCGCAGGTCGGCATCCGCGGCGCGACCCGCCTCGAGCCGTCGCGGCGCGGGCGGAAGCTCCCCTGGAAGCGCCTCGCGCCGGCGACGCCCGAGGGCGCGACCTGCGCCGACGCGCCCGCGCTGCTCGCCCGGGCCCCCTCGCTCCTCGGCCCGCCCGCCGCGGCCTGGTCGATGCTCGACGAGGTCGTCCTCCACGACGGCGACGGCCCGCGCGGCCTCGGCCTCGTCCGCGGCTCGCTCGCGGTGGATCCCTCGACGTGGTTCTTCCGCGCCCACTTCCACCAGGACCCGGTGATGCCGGGCTCCCTCGGCTGCGAGGCGTTCCTGCAGCTCCTCGAGGCCTTCGCAGCCGACCGCTTCCCGCACCTCGCGCCGACGCACCGCTTCGAGCCGATCGCCCTGGGCCGCAAGCACGCCTGGACCTACCGCGGCCAGGTGCTCCCCGGCGCGAGGCGCGTCGAGGTGGACGCGGCGATCGTCGCGGTCGAGGACGGCCCGTCGCCGGTCGTCGTCGCCGACGGCCACCTCGCGGTGGACGGCCTCGTCATCTACCAGCTCGCCGGCTTCGCGCTGCGGCTGGTGCCCCGGGAGACGGAGTGATGCGCTGGTCCCGCGTCTGCCTCGAGGCGATCGCCTACGAGCTGCCCCAGGAGCGCGTCACCTCGGCGCAGCTCGAGGCGCGGCTCGAGCCGATCTACGCCGCGCTGCGCCTCGGCCCGGGCCAGCTCGAGGCGCTCACCGGCATCCGCGAGCGGCGGATGTGGCCGCCGGGGCCGAGCGTGGGCGCCCTCGCGGCCCGCGCCGGGAAGAAGGCCCTCGAGCTCGCGGGCGTCGACGCCTCCGAGCTCGGCGCCCTCCACTTCGGCGGCGTCTGCAAGGACACCCTCGAGCCGGCGACCGCGTGCATCGCCGCCGAGGCCCTCGGCGTCGCCGGCGACGTGGTCATCTCCGACGTCGGCAACGCCTGCCTCGGCGTCCTCTCGGGCATGGTGCAGGTGGCGAACGCGATCGAGCTCCGGCAGATCGAGGCCGGCCTCGTCGTCTCCGCGGAGAGCTCCCGCGAGATCGTCGACGCCACCATCGCCCGGATGAACGCCGAGCCGACCCTCGAGCGGCTCAAGCTCTGCCTCGCCACCCTCACCGGCGGCTCGGCCGCGGTCGGCGTCGTGCTCACCGACGCCTCGATCTCGCGGACGCGGCGGCACCTGCTCGGCGGCGCGGCCCTCGCCGCCCCCGAGCACCACCGGCTCTGCCGCTGGGGCCCGTCGCGCGGGCTGCTCGGCGAGACCACCAACGTCACCGACACCGACGCCTCGGCGGTGCTCGCGAACGGCGTGCCCCTCGGCGCCGCCACCTTCGAGAGGTTCCTGCGCACGCTCGAGTGGCGCGCCTCCGACCTCGACAAGGTGATCTGCCACCAGGTCGGCGGCGGGCACCGCAAGGCGATCCTCGACCGCCTCGCCGTCGACGAGGCGAAGGACTTCTCGACGTTCGACACGCTGGGCAACACCGGCACCTGCGCGCTCCCGATGACGGCGGCGATCGCGGAGGAGCGCGGGTTCCTCTCGCCCGGCGACCGGGTCGGCTTCCTCGGGATCGGGAGCGGCCTCAACTGCCTGATGCTGGGGGTGCAGTGGTGAGCACGATGGAAGCGCTGCCCGAGAAGCTGGGCCCGCACGCGGCCGAGTACCCGTGGACCGGGAAGCACCTCGACGTCGGCGGCGCCCGGATGCACTACCTCGACGAGGGGAGCGGCGAGCCGCTGCTGATGGTGCACGGGAACCCGACCTGGTCGTTCTACTTCCGGCACCTGGTGCGCGCGTTCGCGGACCGCCACCGCTGCGTCGTGCCCGACCACGTCGGCTGCGGCCTCTCCGACAAGCCCGGCGACGCCGCCTACGACTACGTGCTCGACCGCCGGGTCGAGGACCTCGAGAAGCTCGTCGCCCACCTCGGCCTCGACGGGATCACCCTCGTGCTCCACGACTGGGGCGGGATGATCGGCCTCGCCTGGGCGGTGCGGCACCCGGAGAAGGTGAAGCGGATCGTGCTGCTCAACACCGCCGGCTTCGGCCTGCCGCCGGGCCGCACGCTGCCGTGGCAGGTGGCGGTGGTGCGGCACCTGCCGCTGGCGGTGCCGGTGCGCGGCTTCAACGCCTTCGCCCGGGGCGCCGCCCGCGGCTGCTCCACGCGGCCGGGGCGGATGACGCCGGCGCTGCGCAAGGCCTACCTCGCGCCGTACGACTCGTGGGCGAACCGGATCGCGGTGCACCGCTTCGTGCAGGACATCCCGCTCTCGCCGGACGACCGGAGCTGGCCGACGGTGCAGCACGTCTCCGAGAAGCTGGCGCTCTTCCGCAACACGCCGGTGGCGGTGTTCTGGGGCGGCAAGGACTTCGTCTTCGACGACCACTTCCTCGCCGAGTGGAAGAAGCGGCTCCCGCACGCCGAGGTGCACTACTACGCCGACGCGGGCCACTACGTGCTCGAGGACGCCCACGAGGAGATCGTGCCGCTCGTGCGCCGGTTCCTCGAGACCGGCACCACGGGCGGCGCGTGAGCGCGCCGCTGCGCGCGGAGCCGCCCCGGGCCGCGACCTCCACCAACATCGCCTCGCACCTGCCGGCGATGGCGCGGCTCGCGCCGGAGCGCCGCGCGGTGGTGGTGCCCGCGGGGCGCGCGGCGGACGGCTGCCCCGCCTGGGCGCACCTCACCTTCGGCGCCCTCGACGCGCGCAGCGACGCCATCGCCCACGGCCTCGCCGAGCTCGGCATCGGCAAGGGCACGCGGACCGTGCTGCTGGTGAAGCCGTCGCTCGACTTCTTCGCCCTCGTCTTCGCGCTCTTCAAGGTCGGCGCGGCGATCGTGCTCATCGATCCCGGCATCGGCCGGCGCAAGCTGCTCTCGTGCCTCGACGAGGTCGAGCCCGAGGCGTTCGTGGGGATCCCCGCGGCGCACGTGGCGCGGCTCCTGTTCCCCGGGCCGTTCCGGAAGCTGAAGGCGCTCGTCACCGTCGGGCGGCGCTGGGCCTGGGGCGGCCACACCCTGGCGCAGCTCGAGGCCCGCGGGGCGGGGCGCCCGTACGAGATGGCGGTGCCCGATCCCGCGGACATGGCGGCGATCCTCTTCACCTCGGGCTCCACCGGGATCCCGAAGGGCGCCGTCTACACCCACGGGATCTTCGACGCGCAGGTGCGGATGATCCGCGACGCCTACCGGATCGAGCCCGGCGAGGTGGACCTGGCGACCTTCCCGCTCTTCGCGCTCTTCGACCCGGCGCTCGGAATGACCGCGGTGGTCCCCGACATGGACGCGCGGTTCCCCGGCCGCGCCGAGCCGGCGAGGCTGCTCGAGGCGATCGACGCCCACGGCTGCACCAACATGTTCGGCAGCCCCGCGCTCCTCGACCGGCTCTCGCGCCACTGCGAGGCGCGCGGCCGGGGGCTGCCGACGCTGAGGCGGGTGCTCTCCGCCGGCGCGCCGGTGCGCCACGACATCCTCGCCCGCACCGCGAAGCTGCTCTCGAACAGCGCGCAGGTGCACACGCCGTTCGGCGCCACCGAGTCGCTGCCGGTCGCCACCATCGGCTCCGACGAGGTGCTCGCCGAGGCGGCGCGGCCGGAGCCCTCGGGCCCCGGGATCTGCGTGGGCCGGCCGGTGCCGGGCGTCACCGTGCGGATCGTGCGGATCGACGACGGGCCGATCGAGCGCTTCACCGACGACCTGGTGGTGCCCGACGGCACCGTCGGCGAGATCACCGTGAAGGGCCCGATCGTCACCCCGGCGTACTACGCCCGGCCGGAGCAGACGCGGCTCGCGAAGATCGAAGACGGCGGGCAGGTGGTGCACCGGATGGGCGACGTCGGCTGCTTCGACGCCGAGGGCCGGCTGTGGATGTGTGGCCGCAAGGCGCACCGGGTGGAGACCGAGGCCGGCACGCTGTTCTCGGTGCCGATCGAGGCGGTCTTCGACCGCCACCCGGGCGTGCTCCGCACCGCGCTCGTCGGCGTCGGCCCGCGCCCCCGGCAGCGGCCGGTGCTCGTGGTCGAGCCGGAGCCGCTCTCCACCACGAGCCCGCGGGCGCTGGTCGAGGAGCTCCTCGCGCTCGGCGCGAAGAGCGCGGCGACCGCCGCGATCCGCGACGTCCTCGTCCACCGCGGCCCGTTCCCGGTCGACGTGCGCCACAACGCCAAGATCGAGCGCGAGGCGCTGGCGGCGTGGGCGGCGGCGAACCTCCCGGCCGCGAGCGGCGCGGCCGCGCCGTGATCGCCCTCGTCACCGGCGGCGGCGGCTTCCTCGGCGCGGCGCTCGTCCGCGCGCTCCTCGCCCGCGGCGACCGCGTCCGGGTCCTCGCCCGCGGCGACTACCCCGAGCTCCGCGCCGCCGGCGCCGAGACGGTCCGCGGCGACGTCCGCGAGCCGGCCGCTGTGCTCGACGCCTGCGAGGGCGCCGACGCCGTCTTCCACACCGCCGCCCTCGCCGCCGGCTGGGGCGATCCGAGGGAGTTCGAGGCGGTGAACGTCGGCGGCACCGAGAGCGTGCTCGCCGCCTGCCGCGCACAGGGCGTGAAGGCGCTCGTGCACACCTCGACGCCGAGCGTGGTCGCCCACGGCGGCGACCTCGAGGGCGCGGACGAGTCCTTGCCCTACCCGGCGCGCTTCCTCGCCCACTACCCGCGCACCAAGGCGCTCGCCGAGCGGAAGGTCCGCAACGAGGGCGACGCCGGCCTGCCGTGCGTCGCCATCCGCCCGCACTTCATCTGGGGCCCGGGCGACCGGCACCTCCTCCCGCGGCTCCTCTCCCGCGCCCGCGCCGGGAAGCTCCGCCGCGTCGGGCGCGGCGACCCGCTCGTCGACACCGTCTACGTGGACAACTGCGTCGACGCGCACGTCGCCGCGGCGGCGAAGCTCCTCGAGGGCGCGTCGATCCGCGGCCGCGTCTACTTCGTCTCCGACGGCGCGCCGATCGGCGTCTGGACGATGGCGAACCGGCTGCTCGGCGCCGCGGGCGTGCCGCCGGTGACCCGGGCGGTGCCGTCGTGGCTCGCCTACGCCGCGGGCGCGCTCCTCGAGGCCGGCCACGCCGTCGCCGGCAGCGCGCGCGAGCCGCTGATGACCCGCTTCGGCGCCTCGCAGCTCTCTCACGCGCAGTGGTACGACATCTCCGCCGCCCGCCGCGACCTCGGCTACGACCCGAGGGTGTCGATCGACGAGGGGCTGCGGCGGCTCGAGGCGTGGTGCAAGGAAGCGCGGATCTAGCGGATCCGCACGCCGACGAGCACCAGCCCCTCGCGATCCCACCGCCGCGCCTCGACCACGAACGGCCCTTCACCCTGGGTGAGGTGGAGCGACACCTCCGGCGGCTCGGCGAGCCGCACCTCCGCCTCGGCGTAGCCGACGAAGCGCCCGACCCGCGGGTGCACCGCCTTGTAGATCGCCTCCTTCACCGCGAAGCGCGCGAGGAGCGCCGGCCAGCGCTCGGCCTCCGGCAGCGCCTCCACCGCCTCGCGCTCCTCGGGCCGGAGCACCATCCGCGCGATCGACGGCCGCGCCGGCAGCGGCTCCTCGAGGTCGACGCCGACCGTGCCCCGCGCCCGCGGCGCCACCAGCGCCACCGCGAGCCGCCGCTTGTGCGCGATCGAGCCCGAGAGCTCCGGCGGCAGGAGCGGCTCGCGCCGCGGCCCGGAGAGCACCGGCCCGAGCTCGTGGCCGAGCGCCGCCGCCGCCTCGCGGAGCGCGAGCCTCCCGCCGATCCACTCGACCCGCCGGTGCCCGCGCAGCGTCTCCACGTAGGCGCGCTCCTCGCCCGCGAGCGCCGCCAGCGCCGCCTCCGGCACCGCCTCCGGTGCCGGCAGGGCGATCCCGCAGAGCACGCCGAGCTCGGTGTGCTCCAGGAAGGCGCGCGGGAGCGGCGGCACGGGCGTCACTCGAGGATCGCCAGCCGGAAGAGCGCGTCGCTGAGCTGCTGCGACGGTTCGCCGCCGAAGAGGAAGACGCCGTGCCCCTCGGCCGAGGCGAGGGCGGCGCCGTCGCGGCTGCTCGGTCCGCCGTCGCGATCGAGGTGCACGAACCGCGGGCCGTCGCGGAGGAAGAGCCAGGTCTCCTCCGAGTTGCTCGACGTGCCGTCGTCGCCGCCGAAGAGGGCGAACCCGCGGCCGCCGGGCAGCGTCGCCGCCCCGTGCTGGATCCGCGCGGTCGGCCCGTCGACGCGGAGCTCGGTCCAACCGTCGCCGGTCCAGGCGAAGGTCCCGGCCTGGAGGTGGTGCGGCGACGAGTCGCCGCCGTGCACCACCAGCCGCTCGCCGTCGGAGACCACGACCGCCCACTGCCGCGGCGGTCCGGTCGCGACCTGCGCCCAGGCGCCGTCCGGGCCGCCGTTCGGATCCCAGCGCCAGGTGTCGTCGTACGCCGGCTGCGCGTCGGAGCCCGTCCTCGCCAGGCCGCCGCCGTGGACGAGGAGCGAGCCGTCGGGGAGGAACGCGCCGGCCGCGCCGTGCCGCGGCGGCGGCGCGTCGCCGGCGGGCGCGAGCGGGCGCCAGGTGCCGTCCTCGAACCGCCAGAGATCTCCGAGCGCCTCGGTGCCGGAGGTGCCGCCGTAGAGGAGCAGCGCCGAGCTCCCCGGGACGCGGGCGAGGATCGCGGCGGAGCGCGCCGGGGGCCGCGGATCGACCGCGAGCGGCTCCCACCGCTCCGCCACGGGATCGAACGCCCAGGTGTCGTCGAGCGCGCCCTCGCCGACGTCGCCGCCGGTGTGGCCGCCGAAGAGCACGAGCCTGGTCCCGTCCCACGCCAGCGACGCGTACGCCCGCGCGACGGGGCCCGGCGGCGGCTGCGGCACGGCCTGCCAGAACCCGCAGGACGCGACGCAGTCGAAGTCGCAGCGGCGCTCGCCGCAGAGCGCCTCGGCGCACCGCGGCCGGCAGCAGGTCGCGCCGTCGCAGGAGGCGCCCGGCTCGCTGGCGACGCACGCGTCCGCGCACGGCACCGGCGCGCCGCAGTCGTTCGTCACCGTCTCGCACGAGGTCGGCTCGCAGCTCGAGAGGTCGACCCGGCACTCCGGCGGCAACCCGCAGACGCCCTGGAGGCAGGGGCCGCCGTCGCAGTCGCCGTCGGTCGCGCACTCCTGCTGCTGCACCTCGAGGCAGCCGGCGAGGCTCACGAGGAGGAGGGCCGCCCGGGTTCTCATGGGTCACAGGCTACCCGCACCGTCCGTCTCACTCCACGATCGCCAGCCGGTACAGGTCGTTCGACACCTCGAACGGCTCACCGCCGAAGAGGAAGACGCCGTGCCCGTCCGCGAACGCCGCCGTCGCGCCGTCGCGCCCGCTCGGCCCGCCGTCGCCCTCGAGCCGCACCCAGCGGTCGTCGTCGCCGAGGAAGAGCCAGGTGTCGCCGAAGTTGCCGGAGCCCTCGTCGTCGCCGCCGAAGAGGAGGAAGCCGCGGTCGCCAGGCAAGGGCGCGACGGCGTGCTGGAACCGCGTGTCCGGCGCGCCGGGGCCGAGGCTCCGCCAGGTGCCCCCGTCCCAGCTCCAGGTCTCGCCCGCGTAGACGTCGATGTCGCTCTCGCCCCCGTGGAGCACCAGCCGCGACCCGACGGCGGCGAAGCCCGCCCACCGCAGCCGCGGCCCGGTGCCGAGCTGCACCCAGGCGCCGTCGGCGCCGACGCCCGGATCCCATGCCCAGGTGTCGTCGAAGACGCCGGGGTCGTTCCCGCCGCCGTGGACGATCATCCGGCCGGTCCCGTCGAACGCGACCGCCGCGCCGAACCGCGCGGCCGGCGCCGTGCCCTCGGGCGAGAGCTGCCGCCACGTGCCGCCGTCGAAGAGCCAGAGATCTCCGAGCGGCTGCCAGTCGGCGATGCCGGCGTAGAGCACGAGCGCCGAGGTGCCCGGGATCCGCAGGAGGCTCCCGGCGGCGCGCGGCGGCGGCCCGGCGCCGGCGTCGAGGAGCTCCCAGCGCTCGGCGGCGGGATCGAACGCCCAGGTGTCGGCGACCGACCCGACCCCGGAGCCGTCGCCCTCGCTCCCGCCGAAGAGCACCAGCCGCGCGCCGTCCCACGCGAGCGAGGCGAACGCGCGCGGCGACGGCGCGACCTCCCCCGGCCGGACGAGCTCCCACCACGAGCAGCTCTCGGTGCAGTCCTGGCCGCAGCTCCGCGCGCCGCAGAGCGCGGCCTGGCACGCGGGCTCGCAGCAGAGCTCGCCGGCGCACGACGCGCCGCGCGACAGGCACGCCTCCGCGCACGAGACCGGGCCGCAGGCGCTCTCGACGATCGCGCACGACGTCTCGGGGCAGGCCGAAGGGTCGGGCTCGCAGGCCGGCGCCTCGCAGCGGGCGTCGACGCAGCGCCCGCCGCCCACGCAGTCGGCGTCGGCGGCGCACTCGGCCTCCTCGACCGAGACGCACGCCGCGAGGAGCGTGAGGAGGAGCGGCGCCGACCGTCTCATCTTCCGCACGCTACCGCGTCCGCCCGACCCGGGGTGCACCGACCGGCAGGCGCTCGCGGGGCACCCGGCGGGTGCCGCGCCCCGGGGGCGGTGCGGTCCGGGCGGCGGCGTGATCATCTCTGGCTCGATGGAGAGCGCGGTCGAGCTGCTGGTCGCCCCACCCGTGCACGAGCTCGGCGGCGGGATCCGGGTGCGCCGCGCGCTGCCGTCGATCCGCCGGCGGATGGTGGGACCGTTCATCTTCCTCGACCAGCTCGGCCCGGCGACGCTCGACGGCGGCGGCCTCGACGTGCGGCCTCACCCGCACATCGGCCTCGCCACGCTCACCTACCTCTTCGAGGGCGAGCTCCTCCACCGCGACAGCGAGGGCAACGTCCAGCGCCTCCGGCCCGGCGAGGTGAACTGGATGACCGCCGGCCGCGGGATCGTGCACTCGGAGCGGACGCCGCTCGATCGCCGCGTCGCCGGCGAGCGCCTCTCGGGCCTGCAGGCGTGGATCGCGCTGCCGCTCTCCGCCGAGGACCTCGGACCGTCCTTCGCGCACCACGGGGCCGCGGCGCTCCCGGTCGGGACCGCCCGCGGCGTCCGGCTCCGGGTGATCGCCGGCACGTTCGCGGGGCTCCGGGCGCCGGTCGAGGCGGCGGCGGACCTGTTCTACGCGGAGCTCCTCCTCGCGCCCGGCGCGCGCTTCTCGGTGCCGGCGCGGCACGAGGAGCGCGCGCTCTTCCTCCTCGACGGCGCGGTGGAGCTGCCGAGCGAGGCCGGCGCGTTCCCGCCGGGGCAGCTCCTCGTGCTGCGCGAGGGCGCCGACGTGGAGCTCCGCGCGCCGGAGGGCGCGCACCTGGTGCTGCTCGGCGGCGCGCCGCTCGAGGGCGAGCGGCACATCTGGTGGAACTTCGTCTCCAGCTCGAAGGAGCGGATCGCCGAGGCCGCGCTCGCCTGGCGCGACGGCCGCTTCCCCGAGGTGCCCGGCGAGAGCGAGCACATCCCGCTCCCGGACCGGCCGCTCCCCGTGCTCTATCCGTAGCGATGTGGTGAAGTCGCCCGGTGCGACGTCTCCCCGCGCTCCTCCTCGCCCTCGCCGGCTGCACCGTCACCGGCGGAGGCTCCCTCGAAGGCGCGCCGCCCGGCGGCGAGGGCGGCGCGCCCTGCACCACCGATCGGCAGTGCCCGGAAGGCGCCGTCTGCGAGCGGCACCCCGGCGAGGGCGAAGAAGACGCAGGCGTGTGCCGCTGCGTCTGCGACGTCGTCGAGGCGTGCGAGCCGCGGTGCCCGTGCGACGAGGGCTGCACCGCGTGCGACCGCGCCTACGCGGCGCTCACCCGGTGCGAGGCGCTCGCGGGCGAGGCCGGCGCGGGCGGGACGGGCGGCGCCGGCGGGGGCGGCGGCGCTGCGGATCCCTGCGCCGCCGAGCGCGAGGCGTTCGCGACCTGCCACCTCTAGCGCCGCCAGCGGATGGCGAGCTGCCGGAGGTGCTCGTAGGCCGCGCGCGTCGCCTGCTCGAACGCCTCCTCCCAGGAGCGGCCCTCGCCCCACCAGTGCACGCCGTCGGCGGTCTCCTCGCCGACGCGGCAGGGGCGCTCGCCGCCGGGGATGAAGCCGATCATCGCGTCCCGGCCCCAGCGGGCGAGCGCCTCGGCGACGGCTTCGTCGCGGGTCATCGAGAGGCCGTCGTTGGCGGCGAGGGCTTCCATGCGGGCTCCTTCTCGGGTCGGGGGCGCGGGGCGCCTGAACGGGTGGACCGTGAACTCCCGTTCAGATACCGGAGGGGGCTGACATCCGCCAGAAACCCGCTGTGGGAAGCGTCCCGGTGCACCTCGGCGGGCAGGACGGGTGGGCCCACGACGAGGGCCACGCCGCCGGCACGTTCCTCACCTTCGACCGCTTCCAGGTCGGCGGTCCCCCGCGGACGCTCCACGTCTTCCTGCCCCGCGACGGCCGGCCGGCGCCGGCGCTGGTCTGCCAGGACGGCCACACCGCGTTCTTCGGGACGCCGTCGTGGCGCGTGCCCGAGGCGCTCGACGAGGGCGCGCGCACCGGACGCGTCGCGCCGCTCGTCGCCGTGGCCGTGCACCCGCTCGATCGCGACCGCGAGTACACCCACGCGCCGTGGGAGGACGGCGTCGCCTGGGGCGGCCTCGACGGCTACGTCTCGTGGGTCGCGGACGCGCTGGTGCCGTGGCTCTCGGTGTACCTGCCGGTCGAGGGCCGCGCGCTCGCCGCGGGCGTCTCGCACGGCGCGCTCGCCGCGTTCGCGCTGGCGACGCGGCGCCCGGACGTGTTCGAGGCCGCCGCGTGCCTCTCGACCTCGCTGTGGGTCGGCGTCGAGCACGGGATCCGCGTCCGCCGCGAGGACGGCAGCCTCGAGGGCTCCGCCCTCTGGGCGTCGGCGCGGCCGGTGCTCGCCGATCCCGCGCGCCGCCCGAGGCTCTGGCTCGACTGGGGCCTCGTCGACGACGGCCGCGCGGCGCGCCGGGGCCGCGAAGCGGCCTCGCTCCTCGCGACCCTCGGCTACGTGGAGGGCCGCGACCTCTTCACCTTCGAGGACCCGCACGGCCGCCACGACGAGCGGGCCTGGGCCTTCCGGATCCGCCTCGCGCTCGAGGCCCTCCGGCCCGGCCCCCGGGGCCGGCCGCTCGGGGCCCTGCGCGCGGACGCCGGTCCGGAGTAGGATCCGCGGCTTCCCGACCGGAGGTCGCTCCGATGCGCCGCCTGCTCCCGCTGGCTCTCCTCGCGTTCGCCGCCGCCTGCACCTCCACCTCCGAGAGCGGCGACGACGGCGGCGGCGGCGCGCCCGGCGACCAGGGCGGCGGCGGCTCCGGCGGCGGCGATCAGGGCGGGGGCGGCGCCGGCGGCGGG